>DATGDT010000292.1:0-2964 GCA_035310725.1 Gemmatimonadales bacterium | reverse complement strand
CAGGCCGAGCGAGTCGGGCAGCGGATCCCGGTAGTGGTCCTGGGCGGTGAAGATCTGATCGAGGTAGTAGGGCGCCGAGAGAATCGCGCGATGGCCGGCGCGCACCGTGGTGGGGAGATACTCCACGCCGCGCCATGACTGTACCACGGCGCTCGCCGGGAGATCGGGATTCAGGATTTCGTCCCAGCCGACCATCCGTTTGCCGTGCGCCGTGAGGATGCGCGACAGTCGCTGGTTGAAGTAGGCCTGCAGCGCGGCATTGTCGGCGAGTTTGTGGAGCCGCTTGAAGGCGCGGATGCGCGGGTTCGCGTCCCACTCCACGCCGTTCACCTCATCCCCGCCGATGTGCCAGTAGGGGTCCGGGAACAGCGCCGCCATCTCCCCGATGAAACGGTCGAGGAAAACGTAGACCGCTTCGCGCGTCGGATCGAAGGTCGGGTCGAACACACCCCAGGTGCGCTGGATGGCGTACGGACCCGGTCCGCTCGCGTAGCGCGGGTAGCCCACGAACCAGGACGAGGCGTGGCCCGGCATGTCGAACTCGGGGACGACACGGATGCCGCGGTCGCGGGCGTAGGCGACCACCTCCCGGATCTGGGCCTGCGTGTAAAACAGCCCGTCCGACCCTTTCCCCTGCAACAGCGGGTAGCGCAGGCTCTGCACGCGGAATCCCTGGTCTTCCGACAGATGCCAGTGCAGCACGTTCAGCTTGACGGCGGCCATGCCGTCGAGCGTGCGCTCGATCACCTCGATGGGCTCGAAATGGCGTCCGGCGTCCACCAGCAGCCCGCGCCAGGGAAAGCGCGGGGCGTCCTCGATGTGGATCGCCGGAAAATAGAAGCCGACGCTGTCCGCGGTGACGAGCTGCAGCAGCGTCTCGAGGCCGCGCAGCACCCCCACCACCGTCGGCGCGCCCAGTGTCGCGCGCTCGGGGGTGATGTGCAGGGTGTAGGACTCGTCCTCGGCTTCCGTCTGGACCGGTTCGCCGGCCGCCAACGCGGCGATCACGAGCCCCCCATTCGAGTCGGACACGGGCACGGTCGAGAGCGTGAGCGCCGTGCGGCGCGCCAGGCGCTCCATCGCGCGCGTCACCGCACGCGCGAGCCGGGGGTCGCTCTCGGGCGCGAAGGCGACGGTGAAGCTCGAATCGAGCCGCAGTCGCCCCTCTCCCAGCGTGAGCGACCGGGGCACGGGCATGAGGTCGAGGGTGAGCGGCTGCTGCGCGGCGAGCGGGGCCACGAGACACGACAGGACGAGGAGACCGAAGGGTGAGCGGCGCATCGGGCGAATATACGGTCCGTTGCGGCAGCCCGGCTCGTCCCTATCTTAGCGCGGTCCCTTCCCTCACCCGCGACCGCCCATGCATCTCACGCAGGCCGACTGGCTCATCGTCATCTGTTCGATCGGCATCTCCTTCCTGCCGGCGGTGCTGCTCGCCCGGCGGGCCGGCTCGAGCACCGCGGAGTTCTTCACCTCGGGCCGGGCGGCGCCGTGGTGGCTCATCGGCGTCTCGATGGTGGCGACCACGTTCTCGACCGACACGCCGAACCTGGTCACCAACTTCGTGCGCGAGAAGGGCGTCGCCAACAACTGGCAGTGGTGGGCGTTCCTGCTCACCGGCATGGCTACGGTGTTCTTCTATGCCAAGCTGTGGCGCCGCTCCGGGGTGCTTACCGACCTCGAGTTCTACGAGCTGCGCTACAGCGGCAAGCCGGCCTCGCTGGTGCGCGGCTTCCGCGCCGTCTACCTCGGACTGTTCTTCAATTGCGTCATCATGGCCTCGGTGAACCTGGCGGCCGCCAAGATCGCGAACGTGCTGCTCGGCTGGCCGATGGGAAAGACGCTGCTCATCTGCGCGGTGCTGAACGTGACATTCGCGGCGACATCGGGGCTGTGGGGGGTGCTGGTCACCGATTTCATCCAGTTCGGGATCGCCATGACCGGCTCGTTCGCCGCGGCCATCTATGCCCTGAAGCAGCCCGAGGTGGGTGGCCTCGCGGGACTCATCGCCCGGACCGACCCGAAGGTGCTGAGCCTGGTGCCGGATTTCGGCGATTGGGGAATGACGCTATCCGTGCTGATCATTCCCATCACGATCCAGTGGTGGTCGGTCTGGTATCCGGGAGCGGAGCCGGGAGGCGGGAGCTACATCGCCCAGCGCATGCTGGCCGCCCGGAGCGAGAAGGACGCCGTGGGCGGCACCCTGCTCTTCAACGTCGCCCACTACGCGCTGCGGTCGTGGCCGTGGATCATCGTCGCCCTGGCGTCGATTCTCGTCTACCCGCAGCTCTCCGATATCGCGCGCACCTTCCCGTACGTGGACCCGAAGCTCATCGGGCACGACATGGCCTACCCCGCGATGCTCCGCTTCCTGCCGCACGGCATGCTCGGCCTGATGGTGGCGGGACTGCTCGCCGCGTACGTGTCCACGATCTCGACCCACCTGAACTGGGGCACGTCCTACCTGGTGCACGACTGCTACCGGCGATTCTTCAAGCCGGGCGCCGAGGAGCGGCACTATGTGATGGTGGGACGGATCGTCACGGGGCTGCTCATGGTGGCCGCGGCAGGCGTCACCTACATCCTCGATACGGCGCGGGCCAGCTTCGACCTGATGCTCTCGGTGGGCGCGGGGACGGGGCTTCTGTATTTGTTGCGCTGGTTCTGGTGGCGCATCAACGCGTGGTGCGAGATCGCGGCCATGGTCAGCTCATTCGCCATCGCCGTCGGGTTCCAGGTCGCGGCGCGGGCCGGCCACGGCGTGCCGTCGTGGGAGTCGCTGATCATCACGGTGCTCGCCACCACGGTCGTCTGGGTGGTGACGGCGTTCGTCACCGCGCCGACCGAGCGCACGACGCTGGTCAACTTCTACAAGCTGGTGCGTCCCGCCGGGACCGGGTGGGGCACGATCCCGCAGGAAGCGGGAGTGGGCGGCTCGCCCGACAGCCTGGCGCAGTCGCTGCT
>DATGDT010000291.1:0-27215 GCA_035310725.1 Gemmatimonadales bacterium | reverse complement strand
CCCGGGATAATCCAGCCCCGCGGAGATGGAATGGGCGGGACGGATCTGCCCATCTGCGTCCTGCAACAGGTAGCTCCGGCTGCCATGGAACACCCCGGGCCGCCCCACCGACAGCGACGCCGCGTGCCGCCCCGTCTCGATCCCTTCCCCCGCGGCCTCCACCCCCACCAGCTCGACCGCGGCGTCGTCCAGGAACGCGGCGAAAATGCCGATCGCGTTGGACCCGCCGCCCACGCAGGCGACCACGGTGCGCGGCAGCCGCCCGAAACGCTCGAGGCACTGGGCCCGCGCCTCGCGGCCGATCACGGACTGAAAGTCGCGCACCATCCGGGGAAACGGATCGGGTCCGACCACCGAGCCGATGATGTAGTGGGTATCGGTGACGTGCGAGACCCAGTCGCGCATCGCCTCGTTGGTCGCGTCCTTGAGCGTGCGGGTTCCCGACGTCACCGCCACCACGCGGGCGCCCAGCAGCTCCATCCGGTAGACGTTGAGCCGCTGCCGCCGCATGTCCTCTTCGCCCATGTAGACGACGCACTCGAGCCCGAACCGCGCGCACACCGTCGCGGTCGCAACCCCGTGCTGGCCCGCGCCCGTTTCGGCGATGATGCGCCGCTTGCCCATGCGCAGGGCCAGCAGCGCCTGCCCCAGCGTGTTGTTGATCTTGTGCGCGCCGGTGTGGTTCAGGTCCTCTCTCTTCAGCAGGACCGTGACCCCCGGTCCGAGTCCGGCCGCGAAGCGCGCGGCCTCGGTGAGCGGCGTGGGTCGCCCCACGTAGTCGCGCTGCAGCCGGTCGAGCTCCGCCCAGAACCCGGGATCGGTGCGGGCGGCGTCGTACACCGCGGCGAGCTCGTCCAGCGCCGCCATGAGCGTCTCGGGGACGTAGCGCCCCCCGTAGGGGCCGAACGCCGCCGCGCGCGGCGTGGTCACGCCGCCAGTCCCCGCGGGCGGCGCGGCACGCCGCACAACGCGTGCACCGCCGAGCGAGGGTCGTCGAGCCGGACCAGCGCGGTCCCCACCAGCACCAGGTCGGCGCCCGCCGCCGCCAGCCGCTCCACGTCGGCCCGCGATTCGATGCCGCTCTCCGACACGGCGACGAGGTGGCGCGGCACGGCCCGCAACACCCGTTCGCCGCTCGCCAGATCGACCTCGAAGCTGTCCAGGTCCCGGTTGTTCACGCCGACCACGGCGGCGCCCGCCGCGATGGCGCCGTCGAGCTCGTCCACACTGTGCACTTCGACCAGTACGCCCAGCTCGAGACGGCTCGCGGCGGCGATGAGCTCGCGCAACCGGGTCCCGGTCAGTATCCGCGCGATGAGCAACACCGCAGACGCGCCCGCGGCCCGCGCCGCGAGCAGCTGCAGCTCGTCCAGGATGAAATCCTTGCACAACACGGGGACCGGAACGGCGGCGCCGACGCGCTGCAGGTCGTCCAGCGACCCGCCGAAGTGCTGCGGCTCGGTCAGCACCGAGATGGCCACCGCCCCGCCGGCGGCGTAGGCGCGTGCGTGCGCGACGGGGTCGAGGTCCGCATGGATCGCCCCGCTGGATGGCGAGCGCCGCTTCACCTCGGCGATCACGCCCACCGAGCCATCCGGGGCCAGACCGCCGAAGAACCGCGGCGGGGAGACGTTCGCAGCGCGGTGCTCCAGCTCGCCCCGCTGCGGCTGCAATCCCGCCACGCGCTCCCTCGTATCCATGAGGATGCGCTCCAGGTGGTGATTCATCGCGCTTGCGTTCGGGTGGTATTCGGGTACATTATCCTTCGGTCAATTTTCGGGAGAATCGGATGCCGCTCACCCGTCGCCAGCGCGAGATCCTCGACTACCTCACCGAGTACATCGAGCACCGCGGTTACGCCCCCAGTTTCGAGGAAATCGCCGAGCGGTTCCACTTCCAGTCCCTGGCCACCGTGCACGAGCACCTCACCAATCTCGAGCGCAAAGGCTACATCCGCCGCACGCCGAACGAGAGCCGGGCGATCGAGATCGTGCCGCCACGCGGTCAGACCGGCGCCACCGAGCTCCCGCTGCTCGGGCTGGTCGCGGCCGGCCAGCCGATCGAGACGATGTCGGACGCCAACGACACGATCGCTGTCCCCGACACCTTGTTGCCGCGCCGCGGCCGCAGCTACGTGCTCAAGGTGCGCGGCCGTTCGATGATCGACGAGCAGATCAAGGACGGCGACTACATCGTGGTGCACGAGCGCGCCCAGGCCGAGAACGGCGAAACCGTCGTGGCGCTGGTCGGGGGAGACAGTGCCACGGTCAAGAAGTACTATCGCGAGCCCGGCGGCTGGATCCGGCTCCAGCCGGCCAACGCGGAGATGACGCCGATCCGGGTCAACGAGCGCGACGTCGTCGTGCAGGGCGTCGTCCTGGGCGTCATCCGCCGCTACTAGGACTGGCGCGCCGCAACCGTTCCAGCGCCGCGCGCGCCGCGCCCGATTCCAGTGCCGCGCGCGCCCGTTCCACGCCGTCCGCGTAACTCGTCGTGAGCCCCGCCGCGTAGATCGCCGCGGCGCCATTGAGCAGCACGGCGGCCCGGCCGTCCGCGTCCTCACCGTCCTCGAGCAGCCGCTCCAGCCGGGCGGCATTCGCCGCCGGCTCGGCTCCCCGCAGCGCGTGGACATCGCGCCCCGCGAGCCCGTAGTCCGACGGGTCGAGCGTCCAATGCGTGACCTCACCGTCGCGCACCTCCCAGACCGAGGTCTCCCCCACCGGGGAGATCTCGTCCATCCCGACCCGGCCGTGCACCACCAGCGCATGCTCGACCCCGAGCCGGCACAACGCGTCGGCGACGAGCGGCCCGAGCGGCGCATCGGCGACGCCGATCACCTGACGCCGCACCCCCGCCGGGTTGGCCAGCGGCCCGAGCAGGTTCATCAGCGTGGTGACCCCCAGCTCCTTGCGCACCGGCGCGACGTGTCGCATGGCGGGGTGAAAGTTCGGGGCGAACAGGAACGCGACACCCGCCTCGCGCAGCACGCGGGTCGCGCCGCTGGCATCGAGTCCCACCGAGACGCCCAGCGCCTCGAAGACGTCGGCGGAGCCGCAGCGCGACGTGTAGGAGCGGTTGCCGTGCTTGGCCACGGTCGCGCCGGACCCCGCGGCGACCAGCGCCGCCGCGGTCGAGATGTTGAAGGTGGTGACGGCACCACCGCCCGTGCCGGCGGTGTCCACGAGATGAGGGGCGTCGATCTCGACCCGCACCATCGCCTCGCGCAGCGCCCGGGCGGCGCCGGCGACCTCGTCGGCGGTCTCGCCTTTCACGCGCAGCCCCATCAGCAGGCCGGCGACCTGGGCGGGCGTCGCGTGGCCCCGCATCACGGCGCCGAAGACTTCGGCCGCGAGTGACTCTCCCAGCGATTCGCGGGCGGCCAGAGCCTGAAAGGCCCGTTCGAGAGGACCTGCGATGCGTTGGGTCATGCGCGGGCGGGGGGTGCGGAAAGCTACCCCGAAAAATCGGCTTTTGTCAAATGGGACAACGGGTTAAGCGCCTTGAATTGCCCGTCCCCCATTCTCTATCTTTGGCGGGTGACGAGCCGGCCCTTCCTCGCCGTGGTGCAGTATGACGGGGGGCAGTTCCTGGGCTGGCAGCGCCAGCCGGCCGGCCGGACGGTGCAGGCGGAATTCGAGGCCGTCCTGGTGCGCCTGCTGGGCGGGGGCGAGCCCGTGACCGCGATCGGCGCGGGCCGCACGGACACCGGAGTGCACGCCGTCGGACAGGGCGTGGGATTCCGCGGGGCTGTGCGCTGGAGCGCTGACGTGGACGGTTTGCGGCGGGCGTTGAACGCGCTGTTGCCGCGCGACATCTGGGTCGAGCGGGTGCATGCGATGCGGGACGACTTCCATGCCCGCCGGAGCGCCACCGCGCGCCGCTACCGCTACGAGATCGGGACCGACGACGCCAGTCACTCGCCGTTTCGCCGGCCGTTCGAATGGGCCCTGGGGCAACCGCTCGAGCAGAATCTGCTTGCGGCTGCGGCGGCCATGCTCACCGGGACGCACGATTTCCGCGGCCTCTGCGCCGCCGGCCCGGCCAAGCCCGATTACCAGTGCCGCGTGGCGTTCGCCAGCTGGGCGCCGCGAGCGGATGGGACGGGCGTGACGTTCACGATCGAGTCGGACCGGTTTCTGCACCGGATGGTGCGCTTCCTCGTGGGCACGATGGTCGACATCGCGCTCGCGCGGCGCCCGCTGTCGGACCTTTCCCAGCTCCTGGCCGCGACCGACAACCAGGCCGCCAGCCCGCCGGCTCCGCCGCAGGGCCTCTACCTGGACGCGGTGCGCTATCCTCCCGACCTCTACGCCGAGGCGCACGCATGAAGTTCTTCCTCGACACGGCTTCCCTGAAGGACATCAGCTGGGCGGCACAGGCCGGCCTGATCGACGGCGTCACGACCAACCCGTCGCTCCTCGCCAAACAGGCCGGCGACCTCGACCCGCGCGATGTGCTGAAGGAGATCTGCTCGCTGGTCGACGGGCCTGTGTCGGCCGAGGTGGTCGCGGTGGACACGGACGCCATGGTGCGCGAAGGCCAGTCGCTGGCGCAGATCGCGGACAACATCGTCGTGAAGATCCCCATGCTCGAAGCCGGCATGGTGGCGGTGCGGCGGCTCGCGGCGGAAGGCATCCGCACCAACGTCACGCTCTGCTTCTCGAGCGTGCAGTGCCTGATCGCGGCCAAGGCCGGCGCTACCTATGTGAGCCCGTTCATCGGGCGGCTGGACGATGTGGGCCAGGACGGGATGGACGTGATCCGCGAGGCGCGACAGATCTTCGACAACTACACCATCGCGACGCAGATCCTCGCCGCGTCGATGCGGCACCCGCGCCACGTCGTGGATGCGGCGATGATCGGCGCGGACGTCGCCACGCTCCCGCCCGATGTCCTGCGCAAGCTGCTGCAGCATCCTCTGACCGACCGTGGCCTGGAGCAGTTCCTGTCCGACTGGAAATCCCTCGCGGCCCGGGCCAAGGCGTCGGTGTGACCTGGGAGTCACCGCTCTCCTCGCGTTACGCCTCCCCGGCGATGCAGGCGTTGTGGAGCGAGCGCCGCCGCATCGGCCTGTGGCGGCGGCTGTGGCTCGCCCTGATGGAGAGCGAGCGCGAGCTCGGACTCGATGTCCCGGCCGAGGCGATCGCGCAGCTGCGTGCCCACCTCGACGACGTGGATCTGGCTCGCGCCGCGGAATACGAGCGGCGCCTGCGCCACGATGTCATGGCCCACATCCACGCGCTGGGCGAGCAGGCGCCGGCGGCACGACCCTACCTGCACCTCGGCGCCACCAGTGCGTTCGTCACCGACAACGCCGACCTCCTCCTGATGCGTGAAGGGCTCGGCCTGCTGCTCGGGCGCGTCGCGGCGGTCCTCGTCGCGCTGAGCCACACGGCGCGCCGCCATCGGGCCCTGCCCTGTCTCGCCTACACGCACTTCCAGCCCGCCCAGCTCACCACCGTGGGCAAGCGCGCCACCCTGTGGATGCAGGAGTTCCTGCTCGACGCCGAGGAGCTGCTGCATCGCGGCGAGTCGCTCCAGTTCCGCGGCGTGAAGGGAACGACCGGTACGCAGGCGAGCTTCCTCGAGCTGTTCGACGGCGACCACGACAGGGTGCGCGAGCTCGACACCCGCGTGGCGGCGAAACTGGGGTTCCCCCGCGTGTTCCCGGTGACGGGTCAGACCTACACCCGCAAGCAGGATGCCCAGGTGATGGCCGCGCTCGCCGGGATTGCCGCCTCGGCCGCCAAATTCGCGACCGACCTGCGCCTGTTGCAGCACGAGGGAGAGCTGCTCGAGCCGTTCGAGAGCGAGCAGGTCGGCTCCTCGGCCATGCCCTACAAGCGCAACCCGATGCGGGCCGAGCGGATGACGAGCCTCGCCCGCTTCGTCATCGAGCTCGAGGGCAACGCGTGGCACACCGCCGCGGAGCAATGGCTCGAGCGCACGCTCGACGACAGCGCCAACCGCCGCCTGGTGCTCCCCGAGGCCTTCCTCGCGACCGACGCGATCCTCGTGCTGGCGACCAACGTCGCCGCGGGGCTCGAGGTGCGGGAAGCGGTCATTCGCCGTCACGTCGAAGACGCGCTGCCATTCCTCGCCACCGAGCGCCTGTTGATGCGGGCGGTGAAGGCCGGGGGAGACCGCCAGCGTTTGCACGAGGTGATCCGCGTGCACAGCCTGGCGGTGTCGCAGGTGGTCGCCGAGCGCGGCGCGACGAACGACCTGCTCGCCCGCCTCGGGTCAGACCCGGCGTTCCGCGCCCTGGGCATCGCCGCGCACCCCGACGAGCTCGACCCGGCCCAGTACGTGGGCCGCGCGCCCGAGCAGGTCGATCACTTCCTGGACGAGGTACTCCCCGCCGTGCTGCGCCGCATCGACGCCGTGGTCCCCGCCGCCGGCACCGCCGAGGTGCAGGTATGACGACCGTCACGCCCCTGGTAGTGAGCCACCTTCCCCTGCCGCTGTTGCGCCGGGGCAAGGTGCGCGAGATGTACGAGGTCGACGGCGACACGCTGCTCATGGTCGCGAGCGACCGTGTCAGCGCGTTCGACGTCGTGTTGCGCGAGCCCGTGGCCTTCAAGGGCGCCGTGCTCACCCAGTTGTCGGCGTTCTGGTTTCACCGCCTCGCGCATGTGCTCCCCAACCACCTGATCACGGCGGACGCTGGCGAGATCGTCGCGCGCGTGCCGGCCCTCGCCCCGCACCGCGGCACACTCCAGGGTCGCGCCATGCTGGTACGCCGCACGACTCCCGTTGCCTTCGAGTGCGTCGTGCGCGGGTACCTCGCCGGGTCGGCGTGGGCCGAGTACAAGCGATCGGGCACACTCGCGGGTGAAGCCCTCCCCTCAGGACTCGTCGAGAGCGCGCGGCTGGAGCCCGCCATCTTCTCGCCTGCGACCAAGGCGGAGACCGGCCACGACGAGAACGTCACGTTCGCGCATATGGCGGAGGCACTGGGGGCGCCGCTCGCGGAATCGCTCAAGCGCGCCAGCCTAGCGCTCTACGATGAAGGCCGCGCCTACGCCGCCGGACGCGGCATCATCATCGCCGACACGAAGTTCGAGTTCGGCACCACCGCGGACGGCACGCTGCTGCTGATCGACGAGGTGCTGACCCCGGATTCCTCCCGGTTCTGGCCGGCCGACCGCTACCAGCCGGGGGCCGGCCAGCCGAGCTTCGACAAGCAGCCGTTGCGCGACTTCCTCTCCGGTCTCAAGGAGCTGGGGAAGTGGGACGGCAACGATCCCCCGCCGGCGCTCCCGCCGGTCGTGATCGCGGCCACGAGCGCCCGCTACCGCGAGGCGTATCGCCTGATCACCGGCGCTTCGCTCGAGGTCGCCCCGTGAGAATGGCTCCGGAGGGCTGGCCCTTCATCGCCATCGGATGGGGCGTGGCTGTACTGGGCGCCTGGGCGACGCTGCGCTGGGGTGGCTGGTGGTGGGTGATCGAATCGGTCGTGCTGGTGCTGGCCGTCTGGCTGCTCGTGTTCTTCCGCAACCCCGAGCGCACCGGCCCGCGCGGGGACCGCTACGTCATCGCGCCGGCCGACGGGAAGATCGTCGGCACGCTGGAGACCGACGAGCCGGCGTATCTGCGGACCCGCGCGCTGCGGATCTCGATCTTCATGAGCGTGTTCGACGTGCACGTCAACCGCTACCCCGTTTCGGGGACCGTCGCCTACCGCCACTACAATGCCGGGCAGTTCCTCCACGCCGCGGCGGACAAGGCCAGCCTGGAGAACGAGCAGTCGTCCATCGGGATCGATGGACCGCACGGGTCCGTGCTGGTGCGTCAGATCGCGGGACTCATCGCGCGCCGCATCGTGACGGACGCCAAGGTCGGCGACCCGGCGGTCCAGGGCACGCGCCTCGGGATGATCCGGTTCGGCTCGCGCGTGGACGTGTATCTGCCCCTCACCGCGCGGCCGACCACCCGCGTGCAAGTCGGCGATCGCGTCGCGGCCGGCGCGACGGTGCTGGCGGAGTACGCGCCATGACGGCCACGCCTCCCAAGGCGCGGCGCGGCGTGCGGCGCGTCGTCGTCATCGTCCCGAGCCTGTTCACGCTGTTCAACCTGTTCTTCGGGATCTGGTCGATCACGCTGGCGGCGAAGGGCGAGTTCTATCGCGCCAGCTGGTTCCTCGTCTTCGCCGGGATTCTCGACACCCTCGACGGGCGCGTTGCCCGCCTGTCCAATACCGGCACCCGCTTCGGCGCCGAGCTCGACAGCCTGGTGGACGTGGTGAGCTTCGGCGTGGCCCCGGCCTATCTCATGTACGAGCTCCATTTCGCCACGGCCGGCCCGGCGGCGTGGATCTTCTGCTATTTCTACGTCATGGGCGCGGCCATCCGCCTGGCGCGCTTCAACATCACCCAGGCCGGCAAATCGAAAGCCCACTTCGTCGGATTGCCGTCGCCGGCCGCCGGCCTCACGCTCGCCACCTATTATCCGTTCACGCAGACCGATCTGTACGCGCAGATCCGGAACCTCCCCTGGCCGTTGCTCCTGAACTTCCTGATGATCGCCTTGACGATCCTCATGGTGAGCAACGTGCGGTACGCCACGTTGCCGCGCGCCAGCCTCCGCTCCTGGCGCGGGCTCTTGGGACTCCTGACCCTGCTGTGTATCGTCTTCTTCGGCATCTGGCAGCACGACGCCTTCTTCTTCCCGCTGGGGATCGTGTACATGGTCTATGGCGTGGCCCGGGCCGCCCTCCTGGGCTTCTTCGAGAACGGCGACGATTCGGGGGAGACCGATATCGCCGGCCCGATCGTGATCACGGACGCCTCGGCCGATCGCGTGGACGACGCGTTCGGACCCCGCTCCCGCGGCATTTCTCCCCGGGGGCGCCACTAGTGCCCGCCTTCCGGGTAGAGATCCGCGTGATGCCGCGCGCCGCATTGCTCGACCCCCAGGGACAGGCGGTGAGTCACGCCCTCCATGCCCTCGGATTCGCCGACGTGGGGGACGTGCGGGTGGGCAAACATCTCGTCGTCCGGCTGGAGGCGCCGACGCGCGATGAGGCGGCGGCGCGGGCCCGGGCGATGTGCGACCGGCTCCTCGCCAATCCCGTGACCGAGGACTACCAGCTGCTGGTGGAGGCCGCCTGATGCATCGAGTCGCGGTGGTGGTGTTTCCCGGCTCCAACTGCGAGACCGAAACCATCGACGCGGCCCGCGCCGCGGGCTCGGACGCCTACGAGGTGTGGCATCGCGAGACCGATCTGCGCCGCGCGGACGCCGTCATCCTGCCGGGCGGGTTCAGCTACGGCGACTACCTCCGCTCTGGCGCCATCGCCCGCTTTTCCCCGGTGATGGAGGCGGTCGCGGCGCATGCCCGCGCCGGCGGCGCCGTGCTCGGCATCTGCAACGGGTTCCAGATCCTGTGTGAGGCCGGCCTGCTTCCCGGCGGGCTGATGCGCAACGGCGGATTGCGGTTCCTGTCGCGCCCCGTCCGGGTGCGTGTCGAAGCGAACGATACGCCGTGGACTCGGGCTTTCGTCCCCGGCGAGGAGATCGTGGTCCCGGTCGCGTCCGGCGACGGCCGCTACGTGGCGGACGAGCGCACCGCGGCCGAGCTCGAGGCCGAGGGGCGCATCGTCTGGCGCTACGTCGGAGAAAACCCCAACGGCTCGACCCGCGACATCGCCGGCGTGTCGAATGCCGGCCGCAACGTGGTAGGTATCATGCCGCACCCCGAGCGGCGCAATGCGTCCGTACTCGGCGGCACCGATGGCGCCCGTGTCTTTCTTTCCCTGGAGGCTGATCATGCGACGCAGCATGCTGGTGGTGTGCGCGCTGTTGGCGGGCACCACGCTGGGCTGTGACAAGATCAAGCAGGCTCTAGACAAGCGCCGGAACCGTGGCCAGACACCAGCCACGCAGACCGCGACACGCGATACAACCAAGAAGCCGGCGCCCGCCCCGGGCACGCCCACGACGCCCGCGGGCAGCACCAAGACGACCCCGGCGACCCCGGCCCCGGGCGTCACGACGCCGCCCGCGACTCCTCGTCCCGCACCGCCCAGCACCCCGGCCCCACGCGCGCCGCAGACGGTGTTGCGCGACGAGCCGTACAACTCGGCGGATACCGGCACCGTCGCTCCCGGCATGAGCCAGGCAGATGTGGCGTCGCTGTGGGGACGGGCCTCGGCCGTGCGTCACGCGGGGGAGTACACCTATCTGCACTACCCCAACGGCTGCGAGCTCACCTGCGGCACCGACGACGTGGTGATCCTCCAGAACGACAAGGTCGTGGACGCGATCGTGCGCTGGCGCGGCCACGGCTACAGCGGCGAATCGTCCTCCCCGCCCGGGAAGACGCCCGTCGCCAACGTCCCATAACCCACGAGCCCATGACCACGCCCCCGAGTCGCAACGAGGACGAGTATTTCGCGCGCCGCGACGCGGAGCTGCTGCGGCAGCAGCGCGACGCGATGCAGCGCACCGCCGCCGATACCGAGCGCAAGTCGCATTACATGAAGTGCCCGAAATGCGGCTATGACCTCATTACCGGCGACTGGGAAGGGATCCAGATCGACCAGTGCACTCACTGTCACGGGATCTGGTTCGATGCCGGCGAAGCCGAAGCGGTGCTCAAGCATCCGCATCCAAACGTCATTTCTCGGGTGATGCGAGCCGTCATGAAAGGCGTGTCCGGCGCGAAGGCCTCCGACACGTGACGCGGCCGCCGGCCCCGTTCCCCGGCGATCCGGCGATCACGCCGGCCCTGGTCGGCGAGCACAACCTGACGGGCGAGGAGTACGCCCGCATCGAGCAGCTGCTCGGGCGCACGCCGACATTCGCCGAGCTGGGGATCTTCTCGGCGCTGTGGAGCGAGCACTGCTCCTACAAACACTCCCGGCCGGTGCTCAAGACCCTTCCGACCAGCGGCCCCCAGGTCGTCCAGGGGCCGGGGGAGAACGCCGGCGTGCTGCGCCTCCCCGACGGCTGGGCGGTGGCGTTCAAGATCGAGTCCCACAACCATCCCTCGGCCGTCGAGCCGTATCAGGGCGCCGCGACCGGCGTCGGCGGCATCCTGCGCGACGTGTTCACCATGGGGGCACGGCCGGTCGCGCTCCTCAACAGCCTGCGTTTCGGCCCACTGGACGAGGCGCGCAACCGGTATCTCTGCGCCGGCGTGGTCCGGGGCGTCGGCGATTACGGAAACTGCGTCGGCGTCCCGACCCTGGGGGGCGAGGTGGACTTCGCCTCAGGGTATTCCGGCAACCCGCTGGTGAATGCGATGTGCGTCGGCCTGCTCCGCGAACAGGATCTGATCACGGCGGCGGCGCACGGTGTGGGCAACGTGCTGCTCGCCGTGGGGGCGAGCACCGGGCGGGACGGGATTCACGGGGCGTCGTTCGCCTCCGAAGAGCTCACGCGGGAGAGCGAGCAGCGCCGGCCGCAGGTGCAGGTGGGCGATCCCTTCACCGAGAAGCTCTTGCTCGAGGCGAGCCTCGAGCTCATCGCCTCGGGACACATCGTCGCGATCCAGGACATGGGCGCCGCGGGCCTCACGTCCTCCTCGGCTGAAATGGCGGCGCGCGGCGGCGTCGGCGTCGAGATCGACCTCGCCCGCGTTCCTGCCCGCGAACCGGGGATGACGCCCTACGAAATCCTGCTCTCGGAATCGCAGGAGCGCATGCTCGTCGTCGCGAAGCACGACCGCGTGGCGCAGGTCCAGGCGATCGCCGCGAAGTGGGAGCTCTCCGCGACGCCCATCGGCCGCGTCACCGACGACGGGATGTACCGCTGCACCTGGGGTGACCAGGTGGTGGTCGAGATCCCGGGCAAGCCGCTGGTGGAGGATTGCCCGGTCTATCATCCGGAAGCCAGCGAAGACGAAGCGACGGTTCGCTTGCGCGCCCAACGTCCCGCTCCCCGCTCCCCGCTCCCTGAGGTCACGGAGACTCTGCTCGCCCTGCTGGACCACCCCCCGATCGCCTCCAAGCGCTGGATGTACGAGCAATACGACTCGACCGTCCGGGCCGATACGGTGATCGCGCCAGGCGGCGACGCGGGCGTCATCCGGACGCGTCACGCCGACTTCGGCCTCGCGCTCACCACGGCCTGCAACGCCCGCTATGTGCGCCTGCGTCCCTACGAAGGGGGCAAGGCCGCGGTCGCGGAAGCCGCGCGCAATGTCGCGTGTACCGGCGCGCGCCCATACGGAGTCACCGATTGCCTGAACTTCGGCAACCCGGAGCG
The DNA here is from genome assembly GCA_035310725.1 of Gemmatimonadales bacterium. Classification (GTDB taxonomy): domain Bacteria; phylum Gemmatimonadota; class Gemmatimonadetes; order Gemmatimonadales; family GWC2-71-9; genus DASTHG01. Next base: position 15,003 of record DATGDT010000291.1, on the reverse strand, counting down.
ACCCGCCGTCTTCTTCCAGTTCACCGAGGCGTGCCGCGGGATCGCCGACGCGTGCCGCGCGCTGGAGACGCCGGTGACGGGCGGCAACGTTTCCTTCTATAACGAGAGCCCCGGCGGGGCCGTGGATCCGACCCCGGTGATCGGCATGGTCGGCCTTCTGACGCGTGCCGATCACGCGGTGCCGAGTCACGCACGGGCGGCCGGCGACCGGGTGTTCGTGCTCGGCCTCACACGCGCCGAGCTCGGCGGCTCGGCCTACTGGGAGGCGCTGCTCGATTGCCACGGCGGGGAGCCGCCGCAGGTGGATCTGGCCGCCGAACGGCGTCTCGTGACGCTCCTGGTGGCCGCGGCTGAGCGCGGGCTTGTCCGCTCGGCGCACGATTGCTCGGATGGGGGACTCGGGGTAACGCTGGCCGAAGTCGCCATGGGCGGGCCATATCATGCGGCCGGCTTCGGCGTGGACCTGGATCTCACCGGTTACGGCGTCCCCCTCGCGGCGCACGAGCTGCTGTTCAGCGAGACGCAGGCGCGGGCCGTCATCACCTGCGCGCCGGAGCGCGCCGCGGCTATCGCGGCGCTCGCCGCGGAACATGGCGTACCCGCCTTCGACATCGGCGCGGTGGGGAGCGCCGATGGGCCGCTGCAGCTCCGCTTACGCGACGGTGCGATCCTCGTGCCCGTCGCCCGGCTGCGCGAGGTATATTTCTCCGCGATCCCCCGACGCATGGGGGACTGAAGGCACTATGTGTGGCATCATTGGCGTTTCCGGCGTTCCCGACGCAGCCCGCGTCGCCTATCTCGGACTCTACAGCCTGCAGCACCGCGGCCAGGAGTCCGCGGGGCTCGTGGCCGTGGATGGCGAGGGCGTGGCGCGCTCCCACCGCGGCATGGGACTCGTGGCCGACATCTTCACCGAGCCGGTCCTCGCGGGCCTTCCCGGCGACGTCGCCATCGGACACACGCGCTACTCGACGTCGGGCAGCTCTGTCCTCGCCAACGCCCAGCCCATTCTCGCACGCTATCGCGAGGGTCCGCTCGCCCTCGGTCACAACGGCAATCTCACGAACGCCGCCCAGCTTCGGGCCGACCTCGTCGACAAGGGCTCGATCTTCCAGACCTCCTCGGACAGCGAGGTGCTGGTGCACCTCATCGCCCGCTCCGAGGCGCGCGAGATCGAAGACCAGCTGCTGGACGCGCTGGAGCGCGTGGAAGGCGCGTACTCACTGGTCGTGACCATCGGGCGGACCCTGTACGCCATCGTGGATCCGCGTGGCTTCCGGCCGCTCTGGCTCGGGAAGCTGGGCAACGGGCACGTCGTCGCCTCGGAGACGTGCGCGTTCGATCTGATCGGCGCCACCCCCGTGCGAGAGCTCGAGCCGGGTGAATTCCTGCGGATTTCGGGGCCTGAGGTCGACCGCCTGCCGCCGCTCGCCGTCAAACCGGCGCGCCGCTGCATCTTCGAGCTGGTCTACTTCTCGCGTCCCGACAGCACGATCTTCGGCCGCTCGGTGGACCGCGTGCGTCGCGCGCTGGGCCGCGAGCTCGCGCGCGAGCATCCCGCGCCGGGAGCGGACTGCGTCTTTTCCGTCCCCGATTCCTCGAACGCCATGGCCCTGGGCTTCGCCGAAGAGTCCGGGATCAAACTCGAGCACGGGCTCATCCGCAACCACTACGTCGGGCGCACGTTCATCAATCCGACGCAAGCGGGCCGCAACGCCAAGGTGAAGATCAAATTCAACCCGGTGCGCGACGTGCTCGCCGGCAAGCGCGTGGTGGTGGTGGACGATTCCCTGGTGCGTGGCACGACGAGCAAGGGGCTGGTGCAGATGATCCGCGGCGCCGGCGCCGCCGAGGTGCACTTCCGCGTCTCCTCCCCGCCGATCACGGGGCCGTGCTACTACGGGATCGATACCCCGACGAAGTCCGAGCTCATCGCGTCCAGCCATACGATCGAGGAAATCCGGCGCCACCTGGGAGTGGACACGCTGGGCTACCTGTCCCTCGACGGCATGTTGCGGGCGGCGGGGGGTGACTCCTCCGGATTCTGCCACGCCTGCTTCTCCGGGCAATACCCGACCCCGATCCCCGAGCAGGCGGCGCCCGACCGTCAGGCGACGCCGCTCGTCCCCGTCATCGTCTAACCACCCTCACTCCAGACTCGTCATGCCGTCGCTCGAGCGCTTCGTCTACTCCTTCGGCCCGGGCCGCGCCGACGGCTCGGCCGCCATGCGCGACGTCCTGGGCGGCAAGGGCGCCGGACTGGCCGAGATGGCCAACATCGGGCTGCCCGTCCCGCCCGGCTTCACGATCTCCGCCAAACTCTGCCTGCGCTATCTCGAAGACGGCACCTTCCCCGACCAGCTGCGGGAGGAGGTCGGCCGCCATCTGAAGCAGGTGGAACAGGCCACCGAGCGGAAGCTTGGCGATCGCGTGAACCCGCTGCTCGTCTCGGTCCGCTCCGGCGCCGCCGTGTCGATGCCGGGGATGATGGAGACTATCCTGAACCTGGGATTGAACGACGAGACGGTCGAGGGACTGATCGCCGGGTCGGGCAATCCCCGCTTTGCCTACGACTCCTATCGCCGCTTCGTGATGATGTACGGCGACGTCGTGTTCGACCTCGGCAAGCAGCCGTTCGACGAGGTCCTCCAGGGGGTGAAGCGCAGGCGCAAGGCCGCCCGCGACATCGACCTCCCCCCCGAAGACCTCAGGGCGCTGGTGCACGAATACAAGGCGATCGTGCAAGCGCGCTGCGGCGTGGCCTTCCCCGATGACCCTCACGCCCAGCTGTGGGGCGCGATCGAAGCCGTGTTCAAGAGCTGGCGCACCCGGCGCGCGATCGATTACCGGCGCGTCCACGGCATCCCCGACGACCTGGGCACCGCGGTGAACATCGTGACCATGGTCTACGGCAACCTGGGCGAGGATTGCGGCACGGGCGTCGCGTTCACCCGCGACTGCCGTACCGGGGAGCGCGTGCTCAACGGAGACTTCCTCATCAACGCGCAGGGGGAAGACGTCGTGTCCGGGGCGCGCACCCCCGATTCGATCGCCAAGATGAAACGCGGCAAGTTCGCCAAGGTGTATCGCGAGCTCGAGACGATCGCGGAGAAGCTCGAGCGCCACTTCAAGGACGTGCAGGACATCGAGTTCACCTTCGAACACGGCCGCCTCTACATGCTGCAGACCCGGCGCGCCCAGCGCACCGGGCTCGCCGCCGTACGCAGCGCCGTGGAAATGGTCGCCGAGGGATTGATCTCGGAGGACGAAGCGGTGCAGCGCGTGCCGCCTCAGGACCTCGACCAGATTTTCCACCCGATGGTCGACCCCCGGGCCAGCGTCACCCTCGTGGCGAAGGGGTTGCCCGCCTCGCCCGGCGCCGCGATCGGCGAGGCCGTGTTCGACGCGGACCAGGCAGAGGCGCTGGCGAAGAAGGGCCACAAGGTCATCCTGGTCCGACCCGAGACGTCCCCCGAGGATTTCCACGGGATCGTCGCCGCCCAGGCGGTGGTCACCTCCCGCGGCGGAATGACGAGCCACGCGGCCATCGTGGCGCGCGGCATGGGCAAGACCTGCGTCGTCGGGGCGAAGGAGATCGAGGTGGAGCCGGCCGCCGGACGGTTCCGCGCCAACGGCCGGGTCGTGAAGCGAGGCCAGGTCCTGACGGTAGACGGCACCACCGGTCGCGTCATCCTCGGCGCGGCGAAACTCGTGCAGCCCAAGATCGGCGCGCACTACGCCCGGCTGATGGAATGGGCGGACGCGCGGCGGCGCCTGCGCGTCCGCACCAACGCCGACACCCCGGCGGATGCCCGGCGCGCGCGCGAGTTCGGCGCCGAGGGGATCGGCTTGTGCCGCACCGAGCACATGTTCTTCGAAGGGGACCGCATCACCGCGATGCGCGAGATGATCGTCGCGCCCGACGAGGCCGGCCGCCGCCGGGCGCTCGCCAAGCTGCTGCCGATGCAGCGGGCTGACTTCGAGGGCATCTTCGAGGCAATGGTCGGGTACCCGGTCACCATCCGGCTGCTGGATCCTCCGCTCCACGAATTCCTGCCACACGGCCGGGAGGAGCAGACTGCCCTCGCCAAGGCCATGAAGCTGCCGCTCGCGCAGCTGAAGGCGCTGGTCGAGGGCCTCCACGAAGCCAACCCGATGCTGGGCCACCGCGGCTGCCGGCTCGGTATCACCTACCCCGAGATCACCGAGATGCAGGCGCGGGCGATCTTCGAGGCGGCGTGCCGCGCGGTCGCGCGCGGAAAGAAAGTGGTCGTCGAGGTGATGATCCCGCTGGTTGCGGTGGCCGAGGAGCTCCGCCGCCAGGCGGCCATCGTGCGTCGCGTGGCGCAGGAGGTGTTTCACGCCCAGGGGCACGCCGTGCCGTACCTCGTGGGCACGATGATCGAGCTGCCGCGCGCGGCGCTCACCGCCGACGAGATCGCGCGCGAAGCCGAGTTCTTTTCATTCGGCACCAACGATCTCACGCAGACGACCTTCGGCCTCTCCCGCGACGACGCCGGTCGCTTCTTGCCGTTCTACGTGGAGACCGGGATCCTCAAGGACGATCCGTTCCAGGTCCTGGACCAGGACGGCGTCGGCCGGCTGGTCGAGCTGGGGGTGAAGCTCGGCCGCGGCACGCGCAACGACCTGAAGGTGGGGATCTGCGGGGAGCACGGCGGCGACCCTTCGTCGGTGAAGTTCTGCCACCACGCCGGGCTCAACTACGTCTCGTGCTCCCCGTTCCGGGTGCCGATCGCCCGCCTCGCCGCGGCCCAGGCGGCCCTCGAGGAGGCGGGCGTCATTAACCGCACCAAGGCGACGGTCTAGCCCTCAGCTGGCGCCACGGCTTCCCAGCCCCGCGAACGCGGCCCCGATCAGGAGGCCGAGCAGCATCGCCACGATCGCCACGGTGTACGCCGAGCCTTTGGATGTCTTGTGCGTCACCGCGATCCCGATCGCCGTCAGCACCATGCTCCAGATCGCGAAGGGGTTGATCCCCGCGAGCAGCGCGCCCATGAACCCGGTGGCGTTGGGCGCCAACAGGTTGAGGCCCAGCGGCGGCCGCAGATCCTGCATCGAGCTGACCGCCTCGACCCCCTTCATCTTCAGGACGAGGAGTCCCGCCGCCTGCAGCAGGATCGACGGCAGCGCCGTGTAGGTCGCGACGCTCAGCAGGGTCTTGTACTTCGCATCACCCCCGGCGAGCAGCATGACGAGGAGCCACAGAAACCCCGCGATGACCAGCAGCACGATGAACACCGTGATCGGCGCGAAAACGATCCCGATCGACTGGAACTTGGCCGCCTGTGCCGCGGCCGCCGGATTCTGCTGCGCCATTTCCGCCATCCGGGATGCCATAGCGGCCTGCGTGAACGGCATCATCAGATAGCTCAGGAGGGTCACGATCGCCGCCACGCCGAGCGCCGGGACCAGGAACTTCGGGCGCTCCCGCACCCGCTCGAACACTTCCGTTGGGGAGAACAGCACCCGGAACAGATCCAGCAATGCGCCCATCCGACCCTCCACGCAGGGGGTTGAAAGTCGGCCGCCGGTGATCCCGACGCTTCCCGACGCGCCGTCGGGGCCCCAATATACGTCTCGAAGTGAAAGCCTACTACACGGATCAGTTCGTACTCCCGCTCCCACAGGGCCATCGCTTTCCGATGGCCAAGTACGGCATGTTGCGCGCCCGGGTTGCAGCGGCACAGTTGGCCTCGCTCGAAGTCCCCGCAGCAGCCACCGACACCGACCTCCAACGCGTCCACACCCCGGACTATGTCAGACGCGTCTCGTCAGGCGCCCTGGATCCGGCCGAACAACGCACCATCGGGTTCCCCTGGTCGCCCGCAATGGTGGAGCGCTCGCGCCGCTCCGCCGGTGCGACCCTCGCGGCCGCTCGCCAGGCGCTCGTCGACGGCGTCGCGGTGAGCCTCGCCGGCGGGACGCACCATGCCTTCCCCGACCACGGCGAAGGTTTCTGCGTCTTCAACGACGTCGCCGTGGCGGTCCGAGTGCTGCAGGCCGAGGCGCTCGCCCGGCAGGTCCTGATCGTGGATTGCGACGTGCATCAGGGCAACGGCACCGCCGCCATCTTAGCCGGAGACGAGGACGTGTTCACGCTGGACCTGTTCGCCGAGAAGAACTATCCGTTCCGCAAAGAAGCTCCCGATCTCGCCGTGCCGCTCCCCGACGGCAGCGGCGACGCGCTCTACCTCGACCGGCTGGGCGACGCCCTGCCCCGCGCCATCGCTGCGGCTCGCCCCGATCTCGCCATCTACGTCTCCGGCGCCGATCCGCATGCCGGCGACCGGTTGGGCCGGCTGGGGCTCACGAAGGACGGACTGGAAGAGCGCGACCGCACCGTCCTGGGCACGCTCCGCCGGCAGGGAGTGCCCGTGGCGGTCACGATGGCGGGCGGATACGGGCGGAACCTGCAGGACACGGTCGATATCCATTTCGCGACCGTCCTGCAGGCCGCGCATTTCAGCGCGGGAGCAGGCGTGCGCCTTCGATCCGTTTGAGCTTCTTCTCGATACCCCGCGTCTCCGATCCCAGCGGCACCGCGAACCACTGTCCGGCGAACGGGACCTGGGTCGCGATACGCCGCAGCACATCCGTGGTCCACCGGGCCGATTGGTAGCGATACCAGGGACGGCTCAACCGCACACCGAGCACGTATAGCGGCATGTCGGTGAAATGGCGGACCTCCTTCTGCACCAGATAGGCCTCCGTGATTTCCGGGAAGGCCATGAGGTGCTCGGCGATGCGCCTTGCCTCCTCGGGCCCGAGCCCATGCGGGGTGAAGGTATCGGAGCCGCTGACTCCCTGGCGCTCGACCTCGGCCAACGCCAGCTGATCCCCGTGCGACCAGGCCCGCCGCCGCTGCCGCTCCGCCTCCTCGTTTCGGCCCTGCCGCTCGTAGTAGGCGATCAACAGCTCGTACGCCGGCTTCCGGCAGACGGGATGCTGTTCCATGGCGAGCCCCACGAGCGGGAGCCCCGCGTCGTCGTCCCGATCGAGCAGCAGTCGGCCCAGGGCGAGATTCGCGAAGGGGTGCTTCGGCGCCGCACGGAGCAGGTCGCGCAGCAACGGCTCCGCGGACTCTTCCCCGTTCAACTCGAGCGTGAGCTCGCAACGTTCCCACTGCAGCGCTGCATCGAGTGGTCCGGCAACAGCCCGCCGCTCCAGCTCTTCCAGCCTGGTGGTCTTGCGCACCGCCTCTTCGTGCCCCGCGCGCCATACAGGGCGCACCGCCGTGCGCCACCGTGCATCGAGCACATCCGCCAGCCGCTCCGCGCTCTCGCCGAAGTACCGCTCCGCAGCCGACGACCCTCCTGGTGGAGCCGCAGTCGCAGCCGTCGCAACCTCCGCCCCGATCCCCAACGCCTGCAATCGCTCGGACAGGCTTGGATGCGTATCCGTCACGTCGGTCCGCCGGGCGAGTGCCTGTTTGAGCCAGCGCGTCGATTGACCCGGCGGAATGGCTCCTCGTACCGCCGCCGAGAATTCTCCGATCACGCCGATCGGCGGCTCGTCGGCTTGCGCAAGCCGGCGGCGCACTCCTCCCCAGAACTGTTGCTCGATCGAGGCACCGGCGACTTCCAATCGGGCCAGCGCCTGCCCCAGGGCTGCGGCGCCGCCCACGCGTGCCGCGAACCGGTCGGCCTCGTATTCCTGCGCCCGGGCGAGAACGAAGGAATAGGCGTTGAAGTAGGGACTCCAGCGTTTCAGGAACCACTCGAAGGGCCATGCGCCCCAGGTGCGTTGCGCCTGAAGTCGTCCGGTCAGGCGAACCCACATCACCCGTACCCGGTAGATCCAGGCGCCGAACCGGCCGTGGGCGCGGGAGAGATGTCCCACCTCGTGCGCCAGTACCGCCCGAAACTCCTCGGCCGTCAGGCCGTACGCGAGCGGGAGCCCGACGATCAGGTAACTCCGGTAGCCGCCCACCAGACCGAAGCGGGGCTGTTGCGAAACGGCGACATTGAAATCCTCGCTCACCACGACCTGGTCGAACGCCGGCGCCTGCACCGCCGTCACCAGCTCGTCCACCAGGCTCATCAGCTCCGGCACGTCGTCGCGCCCGACGACGATCCCGGCCGGCGCCTCGAACCGTACCCACAGCGCCCGGAGGATGGTGTACACGAACAACACCAGCGCCACCGTGAGCCGGATCAAGCCGGCGCCCCCGAATTCGCCCCGGATCTCGACTCGGACGAGCCACACGAGCAGACCGGTGGCGATTGCCAGCACCAGCCAGACGTACGCGTATCCGAGGCCGGCCAGCACACCGACGCGCACGGCATACCGATCCGGATGGGCCTTGGCGTAGCCCTCCAGACGTTGCACCAGCGCCTCGTAGTCCTCGCGCGTCATGTCCGGTTCCCGTTCCCCTTGACCGATTTCTGCCGGATGGGGTACAGTACGCCGAGAGCTCATGACGGTCCACCTGGCAATCGCACTCGGGCTTCTGGCCCAGACCGGCGCAGCGCCTACCCGCGCCCCGCGCCTCGACACACCCCCGGTGCGCGTCTGGCTCCCCGATAGCACCCCTTCCGTAGGCGACGTGGCGCAGGTCTACGTCGCGCTGCGCGACACCAGTCATCTCGTCGTCCTGCACGTCGACCCGTCCGGCCGCATTCGCGTGCTGTTTCCGCGCACCCCGACGCAGTCCGACCTCGTTCCGGGCGGGGAGACCTTCGCCGTCGGCGGGATCGAGGAGGGCTTGACGTTCCGGGTCCCAGGGCCGGGGACCGGCACCATCCTCGCCGTCCGGGCAAGCGCGCGGACGCCCTTCCGGTTCGATGGACTCACGGCGGGCAACGGCTGGGACTACGAGCACGCCCTGCTGTTGCAGCCGACCGCGGGGAACCCATACGCGGCGTTGCTGGACATCGCCGACCGGATCGCGAGCGGCGAAGCCTACAACTACGATCTCACGGGTTACCGCACGCCCGGCGCGACGGCAGCGCGGCGACTCCAGCCCGATACGGTGTGCTTCAGCTGCCTCGCCGCCCGGCACTCCGGCGGGGGCGGCTCCGCGGAGGGGTACGGGGAGATCAGCAACTCGGCGATCGCCATCGACCACAGCTACGCTGCGGCGCCTGGGGGCACGGTGGTGGATTGCTCCAGCGCGACGCTGGTCGACTCGTGGTGCGGCGTTCAGGACAACAGCGTCTCGACCACGGTGACGGAGACCACGAGCTACGAGTCGACGTCCTATGTCACGCCGATCGAGGAGCCGTTCTTCTTCCCGTTTCGTCGCTTCCGGCGCATGCGACGCGAGCCCGCTCCTGCCCCGTTTCCCCCGGCGATCGCCCTGAACTTGCGTCGCGTACCGGGGCGGGTCGTGCCGCCCCCGGCGCGCAAGCCTCCACGCATCGTCGTGCAGCAGCCCACAGCGCGGAGTCGCCCCATCGCCGCGCCCGTCGCGCCAGCTCCGGCGGCCTCCGGGACCACGGCCGCACCCATCACCGGCTCACGTATCATCGTTCGCCGCACCACTCCGGCGGTACCGCGTGCCGACGCATCGGCGGCCGCTGCAGCCGGTGGCGGGAGTGCGGCCGCGCCGCGTGCAGCCGGGACCGCCGCCGCACCTCGCATCGCAACCCCGGCCCAGGCCAGCCGCGCGGCTGCAGGCGCGCAAGCCGCCCGGCCGACAACCACCTCCTCGCGAACCGGCACCAGGGCCTACGCCAACCCACGCGACTGAGCGCGCTGCTCGCGCTCCGTCCGATGCCGGTCGATCCACCAGGCCAACCAGAGGGTGATGATGCTGCCACCGATCGCCGTCCACCCCAGGGCGGTGACACTCGGCGGAGGCGGGCTGACCAGACTCGCGGCGTAGGAGGCGAGGCAGATCGCCACGAACGCCCACCACCCGAACCGCCCGATTCCGTCCCGTGCCGTCGTGCCGCTGGCGTAGAGCCATACCCCGGCGGCGAACATTGAGAGCTCGACCGTCAGCGTGGCGGCCGGCCACCGCCACAGGCCGAGGCCCAGCACCGGTCCGCCTCCCGGGGCGATCGGCAGATCGGGAATGTGCGTGACGTAGTCGAGCATCCAGTGGCTCACCACCGCCAGCGCCACCACCCACGCCCCCCGCCCGTACCGCGTGACGGCATAGTATGCCCCACCGAAGAGCACTCCCCAGACGACGCTCATCAGCAGGCTGTGTGACCAGGGATACGAGGTGAAGCTCAGAGCCAGAAAGCGATTTCCTCCTGGTGGATTGACGCTCACCCGTTCGACCCCCAGCAACAGGAACACGGGCCACAGGAGATCCGCCAGGAGCGGTGCAGCCAGGAGGGGCGCCAGCGAGGCCCGCGGCGCGATCCGTCTGGAGGCAAAGCCGACGGCGAAGTGACCGATGAACATCGGGAACGATCTCCGCGGGATGCGAGACGTGGAACGGTTAAAGCAGAAAGGGGAAGGGGGAGGGGCCTCTTCCCCCTTCCCTCTCCCCCCTTCTCTTTCTGTTCATGGAGGCGCGGGGAATCGAACCCCGGTCCGAGCCTGCTTCCGATGTCACCACTACGTGCGTAGGTGAAGCTTCTTTGAGGTCTCACTGCCCCGGCGCTTCACCGGCCACGGGCAGCGACAAGCCCTTTGCAACTCTCACGCGATCCGTTCGGGCCCCGGATCACGCCAGCCCGATTTTGCGATACGTGAGCGCCGCCTCAGGCGGGCTGCCACTCACGCAGGTGCGAAAGCCGAAGCTTACGCAGCCAGAGCCAGTTCAGAGTTGGCTTGTGTGTGTTGCCAGTTGATTAGCCAGGTGACTGACGACCTGGGCACGCAGCGACACCCTCACCAAACCCGTCGAAGCCTGTCGCCCCCTACACTGCGAACGTAGTGACGCGCGGCGCTGATTTCAAGGCGTGTACGGCGGCGCCTGCGATACGCGGTTCCGCCCTTCCTGTTTCGCCCGGTACAGGGCGGCGTCCGCCGCGCCGCGCAGGTTGTTGACGTCGCCCACGCTCTCCGGATACGCCGCGACCCCGCACGAGACGGTGAGCGGATAGCGCGAGCCGTTCCAGTGCCACGCCTCCGTTTCCACGGCGCGGCGAATACGCTCGGCCACCTCCATGCCTTCGGTCAACGGCGTGCCGGGGAGCCAGACCGCGAATTCTTCCCCGCCGATTCGCGCCACCAGGTCTCGATCGCGGATCTGCTTCGAGAGCACGCTGGAGAAATGGCGCAGTGCCGCATCACCGGCCGCATGCCCCAGGCCGTCGTTGAGCGCCTTGAACCGATCGAGGTCCGCGTACACCAGGGTCACCGGCTCGCTCGGGCCCGCCGCGCCTCGCTCCTGCTGCTTCGCCTTGAACGATTCGATCTGCCGCTCGAATTCGCGCCGATTCCGCAGACCGGTCAGCGGGTCCACCACCGCCCGCTGCTCGGCCTCGTGCACGGCGCGGGCGGCCGCCAGCCGGGGGCCGAGCTCCGAGACGAGCTGTCCCACCTGATCGGCGAGCGGTGACTCCGGCAGAATCGCCGGACCCAGCAGGACCAGGGCGCCGATCGCGAAGTGGCCGTCCATCAGGGGATACGCCTGACCGGCGCGCTCCTGGCGCCGTCGCTCGGGAACGCCCGGGCCGAAGATGTCTTCGCTCGACTGCGTCACGACCGGAAGACCGGTCTGCATGGCCCGGTGCGCCGGTGCCTCGGACGACAGGGTCAGTCCCGCCAGCCGGCGGTCGGCGGCCGTCGAGACGGCCAGGACCTGCGCCGCCTGCGTGGTGGGATCCAGAATGACGACGGCGGTGCCGCGCTGCGCCAGCTGCTGCGCCAGCTCGGCGCCCGCCTTCGCGACGCCTTCCAGCGTCTGGGCCCCGGCGGCGATCATGGCAAGCTGTTTCGCGACCAGCTGGAACTGACCTTCCGGCACTTCGAGCTCGGACAATCGCATCGCCGCAACGATGCGCCGCAGCTCTTCCGTGACCGACTGGGCCACCTCGGGGTCCGCGTCGCGCTCGGTGAGCAGCAGGCCCGCCCCGTAGGGAAAATCACCCACGGCCACGTAGGTCCCTTCGTCTTCCCGCGCCACGTGGGAGCGCCCGTCCACGGATGCGAGCTGCACGATCGCGCCGCCGCGCTCCCGCACGGGCACCGGTGGCTTGGGATCACCGTAGGCTTCCACTTCCTGCTCGTCCAGACCCACCGCCCACGCCCCGGTCGCGTCGTGCGCCCGGCGCATCAGATCGAGAGTGTGCGCCAGGTCCGAGGGCGTCACCGGGGCCTGCTCGTGCAGCCAGGTCCGCACCACGCGCGCCATCCGGAAGCCGTACGCCAGCATGAACCCGCCGCCCACGGCGACCAGCCCCCAGGGACCGCCGCGCCACACGGCCACCACGCAGGCGATCACGCCCAGGGCGCGCAACGCGCGCGCCATCCAACGCCCGCTGGCGGGTCTCACAGGTGGTTGATCCGACTGGCCGCCGCCGCCGCGCCGAACCCGTTGTCGATATTGACGACGGTCACGCCGGCGGCGCATGAATTCAGCATGCCCAGGAGGGCGGCGAGGCCGCCGAACGACGCGCCGTATCCGACACTCGTCGGCACCGCGATCACCGGCACCTTCACGAGACCCCCGACCACGCTCGGGAGCGCGCCTTCCATGCCGGCGACGACGATGATGACCGTGGCGCTGCGCAGCAGACTCGTCTGGCTCAACACCCGATGGATGCCGGCGACCCCGACATCGGTGAGCCGCTCCACCCGGTTCCGCAACGCCCGCGCGGTCACGGCCGCCTCCTCGGCGACCGGGAGGTCGGACGTCCCCGCGGTCACCACGAGTACGGTCCCCCGCCCCGTGGGCGGCGGCTCCGGCGCCGGCGGCAGATACACGGTGCGCCCCAGCTCGTTCACCAGCGCCTCCGGAAAGCGCTCGAGCAGCGCGGCGCGCTGCGCCGCCTCGGTGCGTGTCGCCAGGAACGTCCCGCCGGCCAGGACGAGGCGCTCGGCGATCGCCACGACCTGCTCGACCGTCTTGCCCTGCGAAAAAATCACCTCCTGATGGCCCTGCGTTACCGGCCGGAGGTGATCGATCGTCGCGAAGGCCAGGTCATCGAGTGGCGGCCCTTGATCGCCCGATCTCATGCTGCCGCTCCCACCGGCGCCGTCTCCGCGACCGGATGCTCCGCCAGATAGGACGCGAACAGACGCTCCGCCTCGTGCATCGATTCGATCGCGAAGAGCCGTTGCCGCAGCTCCGCCGATCCGGGCAGACCCTTCGTGTACCACCCCAGGTGCTTGCGAAACTCGAGCGCCGTCTTGCGGGTGTCTCCCTGGAGCCGGAGCGCGAGCCGTGCATGCTCCAGCGCCACGGCGAAGCGTTCCTCCGCGGTCGGCCCAGGGCGCATCGGGCGGCCCTCGAGCAGATCGCGGCCCTGGGAGAAGATCCACGGATTGCCGAAGGAGCCGCGCGCGATCATGATCCCGGCGCAGCCGGTGTGGCGCCGCATCGCGAGCACGTCCTCGGGCGTCCGAATGTCCCCGTTCCCGATCACGGGGATGTCGAGCGCCTCGACCACGCGGGCGATCTCGTCCCAATCCGCGGTGCCGTTGTACATCTGGGTCCGCGTCCGGGGATGCAACGCCAGCGCCTGCGCCCCCGCATCCTGGCAGCGCAGGGCGATGGTGACGGGATCGCGTTGCGCTTCATCCCATCCGCTGCGGATCTTCGCCGTGACCGGCAGCGCGGTCGCCTCCCGTACGGCGCGGATGATCCCGCCGACGAGTCCCATGTCCTTGAGGCAGCCCGACCCGCCGTTGTTGCGCACGACCTTCTTGACCGGGCACCCGAAGTTGATGTCCAGGTAGTCCGGCTGGAACAGCTCGGCGACCAGCGCCGCGGCGCGCGCCATCGTGGCGGGGTCCGCACCGTAGAGCTGGATCCCGATGGGGCGCTCCACGTGCTCAAACCGCATCTCCGCCAGCACCCGCTCGATCCCCAGTGACACCCCGACGGAGGAAATGAACTCCGACACAACGACGTCCGCGCCGAACGCCCGGGCGATGCGACGGAACGGCGCTTCGCTCACCCCGGCCATCGGGGCGAGGAAGAGAGCGACGTCATGTGGGACCTGAAACGGGAACTTCATGCGCACCAACGTAATAGCGCGTTGCGCGGACAGCAACCGGCCATTACGTTAGCCTCCGACTACCACACACGGGATCCGGCTTTGCATCTGCGTGAGTTCTTCTCCGAAGACGCCATCGACTTGAGCCTCAAGAGCTCCGCCAAGGACGCCGTGCTGAAGGAACTGGTGGGGCTCCTGAAGCTCGACGAGAAGGCCGACGGCATGCTCTACAAGATGCTGAAGCGGCGGGAGACGCTTGGCTCAACCGGCATCGGCCAGAACATCGCGATTCCCCACTGCCGCTCGCTGGTAGTGAACCGGCTGCGCGTGGCGTTCGGCCGCAAGCTCGAAGGGATCGACTTCAAGGCGATCGACGACAAGCCCGTCAACTACTTCTTCCTGATCGTGGCCCCGCCGCTCGAGGTCTCGAACCAGTACCTGCCGGTGCTGGGCAAGATCGCCCAATTCGCCAAGGAGGCGGACGTGCCGGATCGCCTGGCGCGCCTGAAGACCCCGGCGGAGTTTCTCAACCTGTTGGAGGACAAGAACATCTGATTCGGTCGTACCTCTTACGACGATAGGATGTACGAGCGTCGGAATGATGACGGCTGCGGAGAATTGGTTCCTCTGGCAGGGGAGAACTAAGCCAGACTCTCCCCATGGGAGACTTCCGACAGCTACGAGCCTGGCAAGAAGCCGTCCGCCTGGTCGTCCAATCCCGGGATGCGATCGCCCACCTGCCCCCCGTCGAGCGCTTCGCTCTCGCCGACCAGTGGCGCCGCGCCGCCTATAGCGTAGCCCTGAATCTCGCTGAAGGAGCGAGCCGCAAGGGCCCGCGGGAATTCCGCCGCTATCTGGACATCGCCCGGGGATCCCTCCACGAAATCGAGGCCATTCTGACCCTCGTGAAGGCGTTGGG
>DATGDT010000290.1:0-1540 GCA_035310725.1 Gemmatimonadales bacterium | reverse complement strand
GGCCGGATGTTCCTCGACAGCTCCAGTCCCGCCGTCTGCGCCACCTTCAGCAGCCTCAGATAGTCATCGCGCCACTCGTCCGGAACGTTGGCGCGGAAGTAGGCGGCGGTCATCACCTCGCCCCGTGGCGCCGCGGCGGCGCCGTATCCCACCTCCTCAACGTCGCCCAGGAAGCACGTCGAGCTCCCGGTGTCCATGGCGTTCACGACGCGGCACTCGAAGTGGGCGTAGCACTCGTCCAGCACGGGGGCCCCGAGACGCCCCGGATGGTGCGGCACCTCCGCGAGCTTGTCCTTCTCCCGGCGGTGCACGAAGCCGAGCTGGTGGACCAGCGCGAACTGGTCCTGCCGCAGCAGGTGCAGCACGAACCGGCCGCTCGCGAAGATCAAGTCGTGACTGTCGTTGAACTTGTGGATGAACATCGCGAGGCGGGGGATCGTGGGGACGATCGAGGCCCGGATCGCACTGTCGATGATCATCCCGTCGCGCTGCCCCCCGTGCTCGGAGGTGATCGCGACGACCGGGCTGGTCAGGTTCCGCAGCAGCTGGTAGGTGTCGTCCGGTCCGACCATGTATAGTAAGGTAAGGCCCCATGCCCACCCTCGCCGAGCGCTTCCGCGCCCATGTCTCGCGCCGCCGCCTGTTCCCGCGGCCCGGCACCGCCCTCGTGGCGGTGTCCGGAGGACCCGACTCGGTCGCGCTGCTCGATCTGCTGACGTCCCTCCCCGGCGGGCCACAGCTGGTCGTAGCCCACGTGGACCACGGCATCCAGCAGGGGAGCGACACCGTCGCCGCGTCGGTGCGGCGGCTGGCCGCCCGCTACGGCGTGCCCTGCGCCTGCGGGTCGCTGGCGCTGGGCGAGCAGACCACCGAAACGGCCGCGCGCCGCGCGCGCTACGCCTGGCTCGAGGAGGTCCGGTCGCGCGTCGGCGCCGATTGGCTCGTCACGGCGCACCACCGCGACGATCAGGTGGAAACGATTCTGCTGCGGACGCTGCGCGGCAGTGCCCCGGCCGGCCTCGCGGGGATGGCGGCGCGCACGCGCCGCGGCGTGGTGCGCCCGCTGCTCCCCTTCACCCGCGAGGAGCTCGCGGCGCACGTCCGGGAGCACGAGCTGGCGACGCACGACGACCCCGCCAACCGTGATCCGCGACACCTGCGCTCCTGGCTGCGCCATGCCATCCTTCCGCAGCTCGAAGAGCGCCTCGGCGCGCGCGTGCGCGGCGACCTGGCCCGAGTGGGGAAGGCCGCGGCGCGGGATCGTCGCGCGTGGGACTCGGTGCTCGACCGGTTGCCGGATCTGGATCTGCACGCCGCGGCGGAATCGTGCGACGTTGCCCGCCCCGCGCTGCGGGCGTATGATGACGCCTTGGGCGTCGCCGTGCTGCGCGCGGCGGCGCGGCGCGTGGGGCTCGTGCTCGGGCCGCAGCGCGCCCGGCGTCTCCTGGAGCTGGCGCACCGGCCGTCCGGCCGCCGGCTGGAGCTGGGAGCGGGATGGCACGCCGAGATCGCGTTCGACCGCCTGCGGATCTACCGGCCG
>DATGDT010000289.1:0-2858 GCA_035310725.1 Gemmatimonadales bacterium | reverse complement strand
AATTCCACGCGCTGTCGCTGCTGTCGTACTCACGACCATTGCGGTTCTTGCCGCGTGCAGCAACAGCACGGGTCCGCTGGCGCCATTCCAGCCTCAGATCAGCAACCTGGCCGACAATTTTCAGTTCCAGGCCACTGGGGTCACGAATGCCACGTGGACCTACACCTATAGCTGGTCGAACTCTGCGGACACCGCCACGGTGAACCAGGCGACCACGGTCACCGGAGGGGCGGCTGTGCTCACTGTGTTCGACAAGAACGGCACGCAGCTGTACTCCCAGTCGCTGAACGCCAACGGGACCTTCGGGATGATCAAGGGCGTTGCCGGAATGTGGACAGTCAAGGTGGTGTTCACGGGCTACAGCGGTACCGTGAATTTCCGGGTGCAGAAGGCCTAGAGAAGGACGAAGCGTTAGTTCCCCGACGGCAGGTCCGGCTTCCCGCCGGGCCTGCCTTCGTCCTATTGTGGGCTCGTCGAGCATCGCCCTGGCATGGCATCCCTCGCCCCTCCTCACTACAATACCACTCGGCGGCTCGGCGTCTCGGCGCCTTCTCGCTCCCTTGCCGTCTCGCCGTCACTATCCCGATGAGTCCGTAGTGGGCGCCCGTAGCTCAGTTGGACAGAGCATCGGCCTTCTAAGCCGAGGGTCGCAGGTTCGAATCCTGCCGGGCGCGTCGAGGGGCCCCGGTGTGCGCCGGGGCCCGTGTGATGTGTGTGGCTGGACGCTAGCGGCTCAGCGTGATCGGGATGCCCACCGACACCAGCAGATCGGCCTGCAGCTTTCCTCCGTTGGCCGAATTGTTGGTCGGGGAGGTCACCTGGGCGAGGCGGGGATCGAAGGAGTAGAGATTGACCTCCGCCGTCAGGTTGAGCGCGAATTTCGGCGTGACCGAAGCGCGCACTCCCACACCAAGGATGCCCGCCACCGACGTGAGCTTCGCGCCGACCGTATCGGGCGCGTTTTCCTTGAAGGCCTGCCACACCGTGTCGCCCCGGCTGACGATCCCGGCGCCCACGATGAAGTGGAGGTTGGTCCGCTGTGGCCGATAGAGCAGCCGGCCGCTCGCCTGCATGATCCGGCCTTTGCCTGAGACCGCCAGACCGAACCCGGAGATGCCCACCCGTTCTTCGGCGCGACTCGGCGCGTAGGTGAAGGCGCCTTCCACCCCGATGGTGTTGGACACCCAGTAGCTCAGACGCCCGCCGAATGCGAAGGCGTTCACCTGGTGTCCCGTCACGTCGGTGCCGTCCTTGTTGCAGTCCGTGCACATCTTCGTGAGGGCATAGTAGCTGCCCAGGAACGGGGTCAGCTCGATTTTCCCCTGCGCGTGCGCGCCACTCGGGAACGCCGCGGTGGCGCCTGCCAGGATCCCTGCGAGCGTCAGCCCCCTGCCGATCCGCTTGATCATGGACACGGTATCTCCCCTGTGTGGAATGAACGGTGACGTGCTCTCAATGTGCTTCGACCGGCGCCGGGCTCGGCCGGCCCGTGGCCGTTCCGTCGCCGAGTTGCCCGCGGGCGTTGCCGCCCCAGCAGAGGACGGTTTGGGCACGGGTGACGCCGCAGGTATGCGTGCCCCCGGCGGTCAGCGACGCGAGCGGTCGGTCCAGCACGACCGCGACGGGCGCTGCCCGATCCATGCGCGACCCGTCGCCCAGCTGGCCGTCCCGGTTCCGCCCCCAGCAGAAGGTATCGCCTGCGTCGGTCAGCGCGCAGGTGTGCTCCGGGCCCGCCGTGATCATCGTGAACACCCGCGTACCCGACACCGCCACCGGCCGGTCGCGCTCGCTCTTGCTGCCGTCGCCGATTTCGCCCGCGACGTTCGCACCCCAGCAGTACGCCTTTCCCCCCTGAGCCAGGGCACAGGCGTGTTTCCCTCCCGCGGTCAGCGCAGTGAACTTCACACTCGCGTCGACCGTGACGGGTTCCGACATCGTCTCGCGCGTGCCACGTCCCAGCTGCCCCGAGAATCCATCGCCCCAGCAGTACACCCGGCCGTCACCGGCGAGGCCGCAGGTGTGGTCGGAGCCGGCCGCCAACGCCCTGAACTTCGTGTCGCCCACGACGCGGCGGGGCAGGTTGGCGCCCCGGGTACTGCCGTCTCCCAGCTGCCCGGTGCCGTTGTCGCCCCAGCACCAGGCGGCTCCATCCGCCGTCAGTCCGCAGGTGTGCCGGGCACCCGCCGTGAGCGCGACGAACACGTGACCGCCAGCCACCGCTGCGGGAGTGGGCGCCCCGGCTGTGTGGCCGCTGCCGAGCTGCCCCTTGGTGTTCAGGCCCCAGCAGATCGCGGCGCCACCTTGCGTCAGGCCGCAGGTGTGGTCGCTGCCGGCGACGAGGGTCGTGAAGGCGCCCGGGCTCACCTGAACCGGAGCGCTCGCCGACGCGCCGGCGACCGAGCCTCCCAATTGGCCGCTGGCGTTGCTCCCCCAGCACACCGCGGCGCCTTCCTGGGTGATCCCGCACGAGTGGGAGCCGCCCGCCGCGATGCCGCGGCGAGGCACCAACCGCGATGCCGTTTCGGTGGGGGGCGTTGGTGCCGGTTGCGCCGCCGGGGGCTGCGATTCCGCGGGCTGGGTCGGCGTGGGCGCAGGCGGTGGATTCACGGCGACCGGCGGTGGGGCGGACACGGTGACCGTCGCCGACGCGGTGGCGCCCTCGCTCGTCGCGGTGATGGTCGTCGTCCCCGCGCCGACCGCAGTGACCGCGCCCGTCCGGGAGACGGTGGCCACGGCAGGATTGCCGGTCGCCCACTGCACGTCCCGGTCGCGCAGGGCGCCGCCGCGCGCGTCGCGGAGGGCGATGGAGAGCGGCGCGGATCTGCCGACCGACAGCGTCAGGGAGGCGGGTGATACGG
>DATGDT010000288.1:0-3569 GCA_035310725.1 Gemmatimonadales bacterium | reverse complement strand
GTCGCCCTGTGGCTGGTCTACCTCACGCTGCAGCTCCACACGGCCGGCGCCGCGCTGGTGCGCGGCAGCCTGGCGCAACAGGGCGTGACCGGTCTGCAGCGCCGCCTGATCACCTTGGCGGTGCTCGCCGCACTGCTCGGCGGCCTGTGGCTCGGATTGCGATCGTCCTATCCCGGGGTGATCGCGGCCTGGAGTGAAGACAGCGGCGCGGGAGCGGCCGAGCTGGTCCGGGCGCTGCATCACGGCGTACTGGGGGTGGTGCTGTGGCCGCTCTTCGCCCTCAAGGGTCCGCTGCTCGCCGCGACCCCGCTTCAGTTCGTGCAGGCCCTCCCCGCCGCGCTGCTGGTGGCCGGAGCGCACTACGTGTGGGTCGTGCGCTCGACGCTGTCGTTCGAGGAGGCGGCGGTGGAGCACGCCGGCAAGGTCGCGCGCCGGCTCGAGGCGCGGCGGCGCGGGCGGGACGTGCCGGTGGGAGGCCCCAGGGGCGCGCCGCGGGTGCTGGTGCCGCTGGCGGCGAGCGGGCCGCCCGCGGCGGCGATCGTCTGGAAGAACGCCACCGGCGCAATGCGGGAATTCCGGTTGCGCACGCTGGTGCTGATCATCGCCCTGATCGTGGTGATGGGCTCGGTCGTCGGAGGAAAGGCCCAGGGAGGGGCGGCCAATTTCGTCGCCATGCTGGCGCTGCTGCTCTCGGGCCTGGCCCTGGTGTTCGGGCCGCTCGCGCTGCGCTACGACCTGCGCCGCGACCTCGAGCTGCTGGACATCCTGAAGACCTACCCGGTGCGCGGCTTCGAGCTGGTCGCGGCCGAGGTGCTGGGCCCGGTGCTGCTGCTCTCGGCCGTCGCCGCGCTGGGTGTCTGTCTGGCGTTCGTCGCCCTGCTCGCCAGTCCCGCACACCTCCCCCCGCTGGGCGACCGGGTGGCCATCCTGATCGGTGCGCTCGCGCTCATCCCCGCCGTCCTCACCGTGCTCCTGCTGGTGCAGAACGCCGCGGCGCTGCTCTTCCCCGCCTGGACCGCGATCGGCCCGGATCGCGCCACCGGCTTCGAGGCCACCGGCCAGCGCATCCTGAGCTTCGTCGGCACGGCGTTCGCCCTGCTCGTCGCGGTGCTGCCGGCGGCGCTGGTGGGCGGGGTCGCGGCGATCGGCGCGCGGGCGCTGGGCGTGCCTCCCGCCTGGACCGCGGCCATCTGGGCGGTGGTGGGCGCCGTCATGCTGGGCGCGGAGAGCTATGTGGGGATTCGGCTGCTGGGGCCGGCGTGGGAGAAGCTGGAGCCGGCTGGACTGCGATAAAGCGCAACCGGTCGTCGGTCCTCGGTGTTCGGTAGTTACCGAGCACCGAGGACCGATGACCGACGACCATCTAGCAAGTCACCGACCAATCCACCGTCGCCTCGTTCCTGCAGCGGGTGCAGCGCAGCGACGTGGGCTTGCCGGAGAACTCCTGGCGCTCGTTGCACGCGGGGCAGACGGCGTAGGTCTGGGTGACGGGCTTGCGGTCGCCGCCCAGGGTCGGGCGCATCACGCCGGTGCGCACCACGATGCTCCAGTGGTCGGGGGGCGTGAGCCGCACCTGGAGGTCGGCACGCGAGAGGCGGATGCGCTTCTCATGCACCTCGACCACGACGTGCTCCGCCGTCTCCTCGAGGATCGGATACCACGCCCCGCGGCGCAGGATGTCGGCCACGGAGTCGAGGCAGCGGGCCCAGCCCTTGGAAGCCATGGTCCCCGAAAATACCCCGCTGGACTACTTTCCGATATGCGCCCACTCGGCCCCCTCATTCGCCTGCAGGTCCAGCGCAGCTCGCTCAAGACGGGCGAGAAGCCCGCGCGGACCTACGACCCCGCCCCGCTGCTGGCCGTCCCCCGGCTGGCGCTCTCGCCCGACGGCGCGCTCGGCGCCACGCCCGATGGCGGCTGGATCGTGGACGTGCACCATCGCGCGCATCCCGCCACCAAGAACACGGACGGGCTGCACGGCGTCTCGGTGGGCTTCACGGCGCACTACGGCGCGATGCGCGAGCGGTTCGGCGAGCGGCTCACCCTGGGGTGCGCCGGCGAGAACCTCATCGCCGAAACCGGCTCGCAGCTGCACTTCGACGACGTGGCGGGCGGCCTGGCCATCCTCGCCCCGGACGGCACCGAGCGCGTGCGGCTCAAGGTGCTCGAGGTGGCGCAGCCCTGCCGCCCCTTCACCGGATGGGCGCTGGGCGGCAGCGTCGAGGCCGCGGTACTGAAGGAGAACCTGCAGTTCCTGGAGGGCGGGATGCGGGGGTTTTACTGCACCGCGGAGGGCTCGGGCACCGTCGCCGTGGGCGACGTGCTGTACGCTATCTGAAAGGCGCTATCGGCTATCGGCTATCGGCTATCGGCAAAACGAAAAACGCCCCCGGGTGAGTTTCCCGGGGGCGCCTTGCTTGATAGCTGATAGCCGATGGCCGCAGTTCTCAGCTCAACTCATCCCACGCCAGCGTCGCGAGGTTGTGGCACCGGTCGCAGGTGAGCCGCTTCGCGTCCGCGCCGAACGCCTGGCGGTGGCGGCAGGCCGGGCAGACGGCGTAGGTGAGCGGGAAGATGCGGCCGATGCGCTCGATCAGCCGCGGCTCGCAGCGCACGATGGTCCAGCGCTCGGGCGCCTGGTAGCGGATCTCGAGCAGCCGCCGGTCCACCGGTACGTTGTGCCGGTTCACGTCCAGCACGACGATGTTGCTCGAGGACATGCGGACGACGGGGTACCAGGCCCCGCGCCGCAGCGTATGGGCGCCGGCCGGACCGACCCGGGCCCAGCCCTTGGGCTGGAGCCGGGTGGGGGTGATCGGGCGCGCTTCCATCGGGATTGTCATCTCCAAGACTCTATATAGTAGCCGGGTGCCGCGTCGTGACAACTGTCACAAACCGCGGGGTCGTCCCGTGCTCAGCCGCACTCACTGAAGCCGCAAACGTGACATTTGACACACCCTTCGGCGAACACGAGCTGGGATCCGCAGTCCGGACAGGTCCCGATGAAATCCTGCCCCTCGTCGCGCACGCGGGCGGCCGCCGTACCCTGCCCCGCCGCGCCGGGCACGATCTCGGCGGGCCGGAAGGATTCGCGCGCCGCCCCCTGCACCCCACCGCCCGGCGCGGCCAGCAGGTCCTGCTGCACCCCCTGCTTCTCCTGCATCCACTTTTCGATCGCGATGCCGATGGCGTCGGGCACCGAGAGCACCTTGCTGGGGCCCAGGCCCACGACACGGTCGGAGGAGATGCCGCGCAGCTGGCGGTGAATCTCCGGCAGCGGAATGCCCGAGCGCAGCGCCAGCGAGATGAGCCGGCCGATCGCCTCGACATCGGCCATGACCGGCGCGCCGGCCTTGCCGAGGGACATGAACACCTCGAACGGCTGCCCGAGATCGTCCTCGGTGATGGTGACGTAGATGGTCCCCAGCGGCGTCTCCAGCCGGCGGGTCGTGCCGCGCAGCAGGTCGGGGCGTGAGCGCTTGGCGCGGCGCTGCAGGTTCTCGCTCTCGACCTCGTGCAGCCGGTCCCTGGTGCGCGACAGCTCGGCCTCGAGCTCGGCGATGCGGCCC
>DATGDT010000287.1:0-2480 GCA_035310725.1 Gemmatimonadales bacterium | reverse complement strand
CGCGATCGGCCCTTCCGATCTGGTGTTCGAGCAGGCGGGGAAGCTGTGGCTGCTCGACCTCGCCACGGAGAAGGCCCGCGAGGTCGCGATCCAGGTGGTGACGGACCAGGCGACGCTCAAGCCGCAGCTCGATTCGGTGGGTGGGATGATCCACGGCGCCTGGATTTCCCCGTCCGGCAAGCGGGCCGTGTTCGAGGCGCGGGGCGACGTGTTCACGGTGCCGGCCGAGCACGGGCCGGTGTTCGACGTCACGCGGACCTCGGGGACGGCGGAGCGGTGGCCCACCTGGTCGCCGGACGGGAAGACGCTCGCCTATTGGAGCGACCGCTCGGGCGAGTACGAGCTGGTGCTGCGTCCCGCCGACGGCAGCGGCGCCGAGGAGCAGGTGACGTCGCTCGGCAAGGGATTCCGCTATACGCCATTCTGGTCACCGGACAACCGCAAGCTCGCGTTCGTGGACCAGGCGATGACGATCTGGATCTACGATCGCGACACGAAGAAAACGGTGCGCGTGGACCAGGCGCTGAGCTTCTACGAGGGGGCGCTCGAATCCTTCCGGCCGAGCTGGTCGGGGGACAGCCGCTGGCTGGCCTACGCGCGCGATCTCGAGAACACGCACCTCGCCGTCTTCCTGTTCGACACGAAGGCGGGGACGACGCGCCAGGTCACGAGCGGATTCTACAACGATGCCCAGCCGGCGTTCGATCCGGACGGGAAGTACCTCTATTACACGTCCGACCGGACGTTCCAGCCGATCTACAGCGACGTAGACAACACCTGGATCTATCCCAACTCGACGCGGATCATGGCGGTGGCGCTGCGGGCCGACGTCCCTTCGCCGCTGGCGGCGCGGGATGACGAAGAGGGAGCTGCCGCGGACACGGGGAGCAAAAGCGCGGGTGCGGCGAAACCGGCGGGGGCGGCGCGGGACACGGCGGCCAAGACCCCGGCGCCGGTGGCGATCGAGCTGGACGGGTTCGAGCAGCGGGCAGTGGCCCTGCCACCGGCGGCCGGGAATTACGCCGATCTGCAGGCGGTGTCCGGCAAGGTCGTCTACCGGCGGCCGCCGCGCACCGGGTCGTCGGACCAGAAGACGCCCCTCATGACCTATGACCTCAAGGACCGCAAAGAGCAGACGGTCATCGACGACGCCAACGGCGCGCTCGTCTCCGCCGACGGCAAGAAGGTGCTGATACGGCAGGCGCGGCGCTGGGCGATCCTCGACCTCAAGCCAGACCAGAAGCTCGAGACGCCGCTGCGCACGGCGGAGCTCGCGATGCTGGTCGATCCGGCGGCGGAGTGGAAGCAGATCTTCGCCGATGTCTGGCGTTTCGAGCGGGACTACTTCTACGATCCCAACATGCACGGCGTGGACTGGAACGCGATGCGGACCCAGTACGGCCACCTGCTCGAC
Organism: Gemmatimonadales bacterium; assembly: GCA_035310725.1. Lineage (GTDB taxonomy): Bacteria > Gemmatimonadota > Gemmatimonadetes > Gemmatimonadales > GWC2-71-9 > DASTHG01. Next base: position 1,066 of record DATGDT010000287.1, on the reverse strand, counting down.
GGCGCGGTCACGCGCTGGGACGTGAACTTCGTGATCGGCGAGCTGATCTCCGAGTTGAACTCGTCCCACACCTACCGGGGCGGCGGCGATCTCGAGGCCGAACCGCGCCGTGGGGTGGGATTGCTGGGTGTGGACTGGTCGCTCGAGAACGGCGCGTATCGCATCAAGCGGATCGTGGACGGCGCCCCGTGGGACGGCGAGGTCCGCTCCCCGCTCACCGCGCCGGGCGTCAACGTCAAAACCGGCGATTACGTCCTGGCGGTGAACGGCATGCCGCTCGACACGTCGCAGGATCCGTGGGCGGCGTTCGACGGGCTGGCGGGCAAGGACATCCGACTCACGGTGAACAGCCGGCCGTCGCGCGAAGGCGCACGGGACGTGGTGGTCACCACGCTCGAGAACGAAGGCCGGCTGCGCTACCTGGCGTGGGTCGAGGCGAATCGCCGCCGGGTGGACGAGGCGACCCAGGGCAAGGTGGGCTACGTGTATGTGCCCAGCACCGGGCTCGACGGCCAGGCCGAGCTGGTGCGCCAGTATCTGGCCCAGGTGGGCAAACAAGGCCTCGTCGTAGACGAGCGGTGGAATTCGGGTGGTCAGATCCCCGACCGTTTCGTCGAGCTGCTCGACCGGCCGGCGCTGGCCTATTACGCGGTGCGCGACGGGAGGGACTGGCAGTGGCCGCAGAACGCGATCATCGGCCCGAAGGTCATGCTGATCAACGGCTGGAGCGGCTCAGGAGGCGATGCGTTCCCGACGTTCTTCCGCGAGGCGAAGCTCGGGCCGCTGATCGGGACGCGCACCTGGGGCGGGATCATCGGCATCAGCGGCGTGCCGACGCTGATCGACGACGGCAACGTGACCGTGCCGACGTTCCGTCAGTATGACCCGCGGGGGAAGTGGTTCGCCGAGGGGCATGGGGTGGAGCCGGACATCGAGGTGGTGGACGACCAGGCGCAGCTCGCGAAGGGGGTGGATCCCCAGCTCGAGCGCGCGATCCAGGAGATCCTGAAAGCCGTGCAGGCGGCGCAGCCGCTGGCGCCCAAGCGGCCGGCATACGAGAAGCGAG
>DATGDT010000286.1:0-2338 GCA_035310725.1 Gemmatimonadales bacterium | reverse complement strand
GGCCAATTCACACGGTCAGACGCCCAACAAGGTGATGAGGGTGCCGCAGGGGAAGACGGTGACGAGGGTGGCGGCGACGGTGATCGACGTGATCGCAAGGTAGACTCCCACAGTTGGGAGTCTTCAGACAGACGCTCAGTCACTCAGACGCATAGCGGTTGGCAGTTCTGAGTGACTGGTCACTGCAAACCGCTACGCGCCTGAGTGACTGAGTGACTCTCTGATGGCTGTTGACCGGGGGCACCGGGTGCGATTCGAGACTAAGACTCCCGACTGTCGCGCTCTACCTTGCGATGACGTCGATTACCGTCGCCGCCACCCTCGTCACCGTCTTCCCCTGCGGCACCCTCATCACCTTGTTGGGCGTCTGACCGTGTGAATTGGCCCACTGCAGTTGCGCCGGGGTCCAGTCCACCACGTCGTTGCCGTCGCCCCACACGGGCCGTCCCACGGTCCAGTTCGTCCCCGACGCGATGTACTTGACGTCGGGTTCCGCCTCGAAGAAGAGGATGAGGTGATAGTGCCCCGGTCGTGAGGGCCCGGCGAGGCGGAGCGTCACGTGCTGGCGGCCGTCCTGGACCGGCGTCACGAGCGGTTTGAGCGTGAAGTAATCCGTTCGCCTGTCGCCCCACGTCGGCGTTCCGCCCAGCATCACCGAGGCCGCGCTCCAGGGACTCGTGTACCGCAGGTGGAGATCGGCCACGATGGAATCGCCCGCGGCGAGAGTGACCGACGGGTTGGGCGGCGTGAGCGGTTGCCGGTTGACCGTGCCGCGCTCGAGGAACAGCGTGGCCTGAGGCAGCGTCGTGGGCGACCACTCGAGGGGGCGCACGCCCCTCGCGTGGAATCGCAACACCACCGGCGTGTTGGAGAGCCGGATGGAGTCGCTCCGGATCAGGTCCAGCGTGTCGAATGTCGCGCGCCCCCGGATCGCCCGCTGTACGGTCGGTCCCTCGAGTCGCGCGGGCCCCTCGAACACTTCCACGTAGACGCTCTCCTCGGCAGCCCAGACGCGGCGTCCCTCGTCGTCCTGCAGCTCGACGACGGGGCTCGGATTGAGGGTCGGGTTCGCCTCGACGGGCGCCACGGCGAGCGCGATGCGAGTCGGCGGGCGACTGCCGCTGCCGCGAACGAAGATCGCGGCCGTCGCCAGCAGCAGGGCGACTCCGGCGGCGGTCGCGAGCCAGGCGCCCGTGTCGATCCGGCGAGTCCAGGGTCGGCTCTTCAGGAGGCGTCCCATCCGATCGTGCGTCGCGTGCTCGCCGAGCATCGCCAGGGCCTGCGCCTCGTCCTGCCGCCGGGACCGTCGGCCCGGCGCTGCCTGCAGATAGCCCGCGTACAGACTCGTCAGGCGTTCCTCGGCGCCGCCGCGTACCAGATGATCCACAGCGAGGGGATACTCGGGGCGCTCGAGATCGCGATCGGCGAGCAGTGCGGTGCCGAGCTGGCGGTGCGCATCGCGTTGGGCATCGGGGCCGGCGAGCGCCAGCGCCGCGGCGGCGATCTCGTCGTGGCTCACCTCCCAGCCGCGTGCGCTGCCGCCGCGTCCCGCGAAGCCGCCCCGCTCCAGGCGCTCGAGCCGCGCGGCGACGTCCTCCCTGGGCCGCGTCGCCGCCAGGCACAGCCGCGTTTCCGAGATCGGCGTACCGGCGCACGCGATCAGCGTCAGCAGGCTGCGGTCGGCCGGTTCCAGCGACTCGAGCCGGCGGCGCAGCGCGCTGCCGCTCGCCAGGGCCGATTCGAGCGCGGTCGGGTCGGGACAACACCAGCTCCCGTCGAGCGTCAGCCAGCCGTTGTCGAGGCAGAGCTGCAGCGTCTCGAGCAGCAGCAGTGGAGAACCGCCGGTGCTGCCGGCCAGCCGGGCGCCGATCGTCCGAGTCCATGGCTCATCCGGCAGCCCGCCGCTCCCCGTCATGACGGCCTCGCACTCCGACGCGTCCAGGGGACGCAACGGCAGCCTCACAGCGCCATCATCGGCCGCGGAAAGGCCGGCGCCGGGGCGCTCGGCGGTGACGGCCAGCACGTGCGTCTCCCCGATCCGGTGGAGCACCGCCTCGAGCATGATCCTGGAGGCCGGGTCGGTCCAGTGCACGTCGTCGAGCAGCAGCGCGACGGGCTGCTCGTCCGACACCGCGGCGAGCAACTCCACGAGCGCCAGAGTCCGCCGCCGCAGCGCCTCGTCGCCCCCCGCCGGGTCGGCGGTCGCTTTGAGCCGTGACGACATTTGGGGTGCCAGCGCGACCATGGCGGAGGCGGCCTGCGGGGAGACGCCCACCGACCCGGGCAGCTCGCCCGTGCCGCGCGCCATCTCCGCGGCGAAGCCGTAGGCGATCTGGCG
>DATGDT010000285.1:0-3494 GCA_035310725.1 Gemmatimonadales bacterium | reverse complement strand
TGGGAACGCCGGAACAGGCGCAGAAGAGCCTGCAGGCGTGGATGTCGTGGATCCGGGACCTGGAAGCGAACGGGCACCTGAAGAGCCGGGGGCAGCCGATCTCACCGGACGGGAAGGTGGTCCGGGGCAGCAGGAAGGTGGTCACCGACGGTCCGTACGTCGAGGCCAAGGACATGGTCCTGGGGTTCATCGTCGTCGAAGCCCGGGATCTGGCGCAGGCGGTGGAGCTGTCCCGTGGCTGTCCGATGCTCGCCGGCGACGGATCGGTGGAGATTCGCCCCGTGGAAACGGCCATGATGAAGGATCTCGAGAGGTCGACATGAGACGCATCATGATGTTCAATCACGTGGCCGCCGACGGGTCCTTCGCGACGGGCGACGGGCGGCTCGACTGGGTCGTGCCGGAGCCGGCGATCGACCAGTCGGCGGTGGACGGCATGCCGGGCGGCGACACGATTCTGTTCGGGCGCCGGACCTACGACATGTTCGAGTCCTACTGGCCGCACGCCCTCGATGCCGCGACCCCCGCGCCCCACGGCCGGGGGACGTCCGCGAACCACGCCATGGCCGTCTGGATCAACGACGCGACCAAACTCGTCTTCTCGCGCACCCGGAAGGACGTGACGTGGAAGCACTCCCGCTTGCTGGGTGAATTCGACCCCGCGAAGGTGGAGGCGCTGAAACGGGAGCAGGGCAAGGATATCCTGATCTTCGGGAGCGGCACCATCGTGACGCTGCTGGCGCAGCACGGGCTGCTCGACGAATACCACTTCGTGGTCAGCCCGTTGTTCCTGGGTGGGGGCCGGCCGCTGATCGGCGGGCTGCCGCGGAACGTGTCCCTCCGGCTGATCGAGGCCAAGTCGTATCCGTCAGGGAACGTCAGCCTGCGCTACGAGCCGGGGAGTTGAGGTCCGGGGTGGACCTGGTCGAGCACTTCTTCCGTCACGAGTCGTCGCGGCTGGTCGCGGCGCTCACGCGCCTCTTCGGCGTGGACAACCTCGCGCTCGCCGAGGACGTAGTGCAGGACGCGTTTCTCCGGGCGCTGGACGCCTGGAAGACGCAGGGCGTTCCGGAAAACCCGTCGGCGTGGCTCATGGCGGTGGCGAAGCGTCGCGCGCTCGACGTCCTGCGACGTCAGCGCACGGCGCGCACCTTCGCGCCCGAGGTCGGGCGCCAGCGCGACGCCGAGTCGGTCGTGGACGAGGCGTTCGCGGCGCACACGATCCGGGACGAGCAGCTGCGGATGATGTTCTCCTGCTGCGACCCGCGGTTGGCGGAGCCCGCGAAGCTCGCTCTCATCCTCAACATGCTCTGCGGCTTCGGGGCCGGCGAGATCGCGAGCGCGTTCCTCACCGGGCGCGCCGGCATCGAGAAGCGCATCGCGCGCGGCAAGCAGGTGCTCGCGAGCGCCGAGCGGCTGTTCGACCTGGAGGATGCTGAATTCACGGCCCGGCTCTCGACCGTCCAGCGGGCGTTGTACCTGCTGTTCAACGAGGGCTATCACGGCGCCGATCCGGAGGCCGCGGTGCGGGCCGAGCTCTGCCATGAGGCCCTGCGGCTGACGGCGCTGCTGGGCGAGTATCCGCCGGCGGCGACCCCCGCCACGTGCGCGCTGGCGGCGCTCATGTCGCTCGACGCGGCACGGCTGCCGACGCGGCTCGACGCGGCCGGCGAGCTGAGCGCCCTCGTGGACCAGGACCGCTCGCGCTGGGACACTCGGCTCATCGCCCAGGGCCTCGCCCTGCTGGAGCGCTCGGCCACCGGGCAGGACGTGACGGCCTACCACGTCGAGGCGGCCATCGCCGCCGCGCACGCGAGTGCGCGCAGCCTCGCAGAAACGGACTGGCGCACGATCGTGTCGCTGTACGATCGGCTGATGGACATCGCCCCGTCGCCGGTAGTGGCGCTCAACCGGGCGATCGCGGTCGGGCAGCGTGACGGCGCCGTCCGGGGGCTCGAGGCGCTGCAGGCCATCGAGGATCGCGAGCGGCTCTCCGGCTATCCCTTCTATCAGGCCGCGCTGGGCGAGATGGAGCTGCGGAGGGGCAACCGGGAGGCCGCACGGGCGCATTTTCGGGCGGCGCAGAGCTGCGCGCGCAACGGCGCGGAGCGGCGCTTGCTCGAGAAGCGGATCCGGACCGCCGAGGCGCTCCACTAGGTCCCCTGGGGACGCCGCCGCGCGAACGCGCCCACCAGCGCCAGCGTGACGACGATCTGGACGAAGATGAACGTGACGATGAGCAACGGCCGGCCGGCGAGGTATTGCTCGGGGCCGGGGATCGCGGCGGCGAACAGGGAGAGATTCGCGAGGTTGCCCAGGACGATCACCGCGAGCAGGCCGCGGCCGCCGCGGTAGAGCCACCAGCAGAAGATCCCGAACACGAGCTCGACCACGAAGGCCGCGAGCGGGGCTGCGTCGTACAGCCCCAGGCCCAACGCGGGCTGGGGATGGCCCGGCCAGAGCACGATGTCGTGCGCGTGGGTGGCGAGATCGAGCACCAGGTGCGAGACGATGCCGAGCCCGACCGCCCGCCCCAGCGCCGCATGGCCGAATCCCCGCTCGAGCACGAGCCAGGCGAGCAGGGCGGTGAGCACGGGGATGGCGACGGAGTGGGAGTACGGGATGTAGGCCAGGTGAATGTCGGCGACGCTGCGCACCACGGGCGCGGTCGTCGTGCGCTCGATCCCGAGGTAGTTGAGCGCGACCCAGGCGAACTCCATGGCCTGCACGGCCAGCAGCAGCGGGGTGAGCGGCACCGCCGGATAGCGGCGCTTGAGGAGCAGGGCGGTCGCCGCGTGATCGATGGCGAACATGGTCGGGCTCTCCTGGGCTGAGGGTCGGGGGTTAGCGATTGCTAACTGCACGCAGAAAAAAATCAGACGGCGAGACGCTTGAACAGGGCCACCAGGACGCTCTTCCAGCGTGTGGCCGGTCCTTCCACCACGCCGACGGCGATCATGCGCGCCAGCTCGGCCAGGGTGCCCTCGAGGCAGGCGGCCGCGGCTTCGACCTTCATCGCAGCGCCGCGCCCCCCTGCGGAGGGGGCTGCGTGCTGTGCCAGGGTCCGGGCGAGACCGATCATGGTCTGGCGCCGCACGCGGGGGTTGGCCCTGGGCCACAGGACCCGCGCGCTGTCGGACAGGAATCCGATGACCTCCGGATGCCGATCCACCAGCTCCAGCCATTGGCCAACGTACCCCTCGAGCTGCTGGTCGAAGGTGGCGCCGGCCGCGAGCGCCGCCGAGCAGGCTTGCCAGACGCGGGCATGGCAGGTCTCGAACAGGTGCAGGGCCAACGCGTCCTTCCCGGCGAAGTGCTTGTAGAGCGCCGGGTTGGTGTAGCCACTTTCGCGGGCGATGTCGCGGATGCTGGTGGCCACGAGCCCACGCGTGCTGAACAGCTTGAGCGCCGCGCGCAGGATCTCCCGCTTCGCCGGGGGGTCGTCCTCCCGGATGTAGAACGGCAGGCTGGTGACCATAGGACCGTAGTTAGCG
>DATGDT010000284.1:0-8146 GCA_035310725.1 Gemmatimonadales bacterium | reverse complement strand
GGATGACGACCGACGCGAGGACGACCAGCGCCGCGACGGGAAAGAGCGTCGTCGCACCCGGCACTCCGGCGAACACCGGCAGCAGCACGAGCAGCAGCGAGGAGAGTCCGCGCGGTCCGTACCACACGATCAGCCGCCGGCTGCGGGCGTCCAGCGGCTGGCGCCGCAGCGCCACGCCGAGCACCAGCGAGCGGCTGAACAGCGCCACCAGGGTGAAGACGAGCGTGCGCCACCCGATCACCTCGAGCCCCGTCCAGACCAATGAAGCGCCGAACGCCACGAACGTGAACAGCAGGAACATCTCCGCGGTCGCCTGCCCGTAGTCCACGAAGCAGTCGCACAGCTCGGCGTCGAATCCCGCGACCGTGAGCCCGGCGGCGAACGCGGCCAGGAAGCCGCTGCCGTGCACCGCCTCGGCAGCGGCGAACGCCGCGAAGGCCAGTCCCAGGGCGTAGATCGATTCGTAGTCCCGGCGCACCCCGGCCCGCTTGCGGACGCCCTCGAGCACGGCCACACCCAGGAAGCCCACGAGCACGCCGGCCCCCGGTCCCAGCAACAGCAGCCCCACTGTCTGCCGGGCGACCGGCGTGGTAGCGGCGCTCCCCCCACCGAGCGTCATGGCGAGCAGCACGATGGGCAGCAGGAAGAGATCGTTGAGCCCGCTCTCGAGCTGCAGCGCCTGCCGCGCCGCGGCCGGGGCGGTCTCGCCCCGCAACAGGCTGCGGATCATCACCGGATCGGTGGATGCCAGCGCGGCGCCGAGAATGATCGCCAGCGCCGGCGTCAGGCCGAGCAGCGCCCACGCCGCGAAGGCGATGAAGCCCGCCGTCAGGAGTGTCCCGGGACCGAGCAGCAGAAACGCCAGCCGGGCCTGGCCGCGGACGGTGCGCAGATCCAGGGCGATGGCGTCGGTGAACAGCACGAGGACGAGACCGATCGTGGCCACCCCCTCGAGCACGGGCGAGGTCAGCCCGAAATCGAGCAGGCCCATGCCGAACGGCCCGAGGGCGGCGCCCAGGGCGAGGAACAACGCGACCTGTGGAACGCGGAAGCGGTCCACGACTCCGGACAGCAGCGCGGCCACGACGATGACCAGGCCGATCAGCGCCAGGGTGACGTCGAAGGGGGTCATCGGCCCGGCGCCGGCCGCTCCTCCGGCGAAGAGACGTACTGTCTGGCGACCTCTATCCAGGCAGAGCGGATGCGGCCGTCCTTGTGGAGCGCAGCGGCGCCAACCTCAGCCGTGTTCACCCCGAAGCGAGACACATCCCCACGGCGGGCACCGAGCGATGCACTCGAGGATGAGAATGAAGAGATCACGATCGCCAAAACAAACCCCGAGAATGGACGGTTCCCGGGAGGCCCTGCCTGGAGCCTATCGCAGCTCCTTGGTCCACACCAGCACTGCCCCGCAACCGGAGCTGATCTTCTGGAACCGAGTTGGAACCACAGACTGGCGCGGATAGACCTCGATCCCGATGATGTCCTCCGGTTTGTACGACCCGATCTGGTCCCAGACGGACTCGATCCCGTCGATAAAGAGATTGGCCAGGCAGTAGCTGCTCATCATGGCCCCGCGCGACATGAATACGGCGAAGCTCCCGGGAAACCGGGTGTCCGCTGCCTCGCCGGACGGTGGAACAGGTCTCCCATTGATCAGGGTCGGCGCCGCAGTCATCCGTGGCGCGACGATGAGGGAGGGAAACTGCCGAAATACCGATTGGAGGTTCGCGGCCTTCCTGATCTCCTCGCCTTGCAGACTGTACCCGGAGCCGACGCGTCGTCGTTCGGCGAATTCCCGCATCTGTGGGGAGACAATGCTGGCGACGACCTTGATCGTGTCCATCAGCACGATGGCCTGAAGGTCCAGGGCAAGTTCCTGATCGACCCTCACCACATCGACGGACCTCTCAAGCGGCGCGAAGCCTGTCGCTCGCACCCGCAGCCACTGCGTCCCCCCAAAAACATGGGCCAAGGTGAACCGGCCCGCCGCGTCAGTGGCCGCCGAGTCCTGCCCATCAACGATGACCATCGCCGCGGGAATAGGCTGCCCGACATCCGAGCGCACCTTCCCCCGCAGGACACTGAGCCAAGCGGGGTCCCGACTGACCACGAAATCCCGGCGGGCGAGCGGCCGAGGCGTGAGCATCAGCTGGATGATGCCTGTCGTCCAGCGCTCGTCACCAGCCTGCGCCTGGACGTTGATTTCAGTGCCAACACCGCACGTACGATACAGGCCTGTGGAGTCGGTCTGTGTCCTCGTCGAACGCTGATCGACCCGCACGTGCTTGGAATCCGTGATTTCGATGACGGGCCAGGAAAGACCGACGGTCATGCCGGCGAGCAGGGAGTCAGTGGCAAGATCCCGCACAGTCCCGAACACGATCCCACTATCCGCCCCGATGCTATCCGTCCCACAGAGATGCCGCCACAGGGTGCGAATGGAAGGCACTGTGACCATGACCTCCACCGGCCGGTCTGCGACCTCGAACCCGGTTGCGATGGTCGGAAGGCCGACGGCATCGAGCTCGGAATCGGCCAGTAATAGCACGTACCGACCCGGTGCGAGGCTATCAAGCGTGAACCGGCCAGCCGAGTCCGCGATCGTGGCGCGATTCAGCTGTTGCAGAATGATCGTGGCACCAGCGAGAGGCCGACGAGCGAGACTGTCGTATGCCAGACCTCGGACCAGAACCTGGGCAGGCAGAAAGCGCGGCGTGACAATCGTGAGGAGACCGAATGCAACGCCGTCGAGTAGCCGTGGACGCAGCATGTCTTGCACCAGCCAGTCCAGAGCGTCGTCAGTGGCGCTTGGTGGTATTCTAGGCTGGATGCTTGATCACGTCTAGCCGGCGAGCCAGCGCCGCCCACGCCCGTTCGCCGTCAATGCGTCCCCATCGGGCTGGGACCCCGCTGCTTGTGTTGCCCCCCTAGTGGATACCGCCGCCGGCGAACTGCTTCACCAGGTCGCCGATCACTCCCTTCGCGTCGCCGAACAGCATCCAGGTGTTGTCCTGCACGTACAGCTCGTTGTCGATGCCGGCGAATCCCGGGTTCTTGCTCCGCTTGATCGCCAGTACGGTCTTCGCCTTGTCGGCATCGATGATCGGCATGCCGTAGATCGGTGAGTCCTTGGCGTAGCGCGCGGCCGGATTGACCACGTCGTTCGCCCCGATCACCAGCGCGACGTCGCACTGCGGCATTTCCGGATTGATCTCGTCCATCTCGACCAACGCCGTGTAAGGGATATTGGCCTCGGCCAGCAGCACGTTCATGTGGCCCGGCATGCGCCCCGCCACGGGGTGGATGGCGAACTTGACCGTCACCCCGCGCTTGGTGAGCTGGTCGTACAGCTCGCGCACCTTGTGCTGCGCCTGCGCCACCGCCATGCCGTATCCCGGGATCACCACCACCTTGTTCGCCTGCTCGAGCAGCTGCGCCGCGCCCTCGGGCGACTCCTGCTTCCACACCTTCTGCTCGCCGATCGCCTTCGTTTTCTGTACCGTGCCGAAGGCGCCGAACAGCACGTTGGTGAACGAGCGGTTCATCGCCCGGCACATGATGATCGACAGGATGAGCCCGCTCGAACCGTCGAGCGCTCCGGCGGTCACCAGCAGCTTGTTGTTGAGGACGAACCCCATCGCTACGGCCGAGAGTCCGGCGTACGAGTTGAGGATCGAGATCACCGTCGGCATGTCGGCGCCGCCGATCGGCACGATCAACAGCACGCCGAAGAGCAGGGCCAGTCCCACCACGCCGAGAAACGCGTTGTGCGCCCAGGGCGCGGTCGGCTGCATCACCACCAGCACACCCAGCACGATGGCGCCCGCGAGCACCCCGAGGTTGACGATGTTCTGGCCCGGGTACGTGACCGGGCGCTGCGGGATCCACTTCACCTCCTGCAGCTTCCCCGTCGCCATGAGGCTGCCCGTAAACGTCAGGAACCCCAGGATCACCTCGGCCACGAGGGCGGCCATGCGGAACGTGGTGATCTGCTCGGGAGACTCCATGAGCCACAGGTTGTATTCCGCCACGCCCACCAGCCCGGCGGCCAGCCCGCCGAACGCGTGCGACAGCGCCGTCCGCTGCGGCACGGCGGTCAGGGGGACGAGCGAGAGCGGGACGCCCACCAGGAATCCCGCGCCGATCGCGAGCAGGATCCACCCGTGGTGCAGGATCTCCGGCTGGACCCACGTCGCCCCGACGGCGACGCTCATGCCCACGACGCCGGCGATGACGCCGCGGCGCGCGGTCTTCGGGTCGTTCATCCAGTTCAGGGCGAAGATGAACAGGGCTGTCGCGGCGATGGCCGCGAACTGCGCGACGGAGTACATCATTGCTTTTTGAACATCTTGAGCATGCGGTCGGTGATCAGGAAGCCGCTGACGATATTCGTCATCGAGGCGAACAGCGCCACGGCCCCCAGGATGCGGATCACCTTCGGATAGTCGGCGCCGGTCACGACGAGCGAGCCGACCACCGCGATGGCCGAAATGGCATTCGTCAGCGACATGAGCGGCGTGTAGAGCAACCGCGAGACCCGCCGGATCACCCCCAGCCCGATGAACGTGGCGAGGACGAATACGAATAACATCGACCAGTAGTCGGTCATGACCGGAGCACCTTTCCCTCGTGAGTGACACACGTCGCTTTGGTGATCTCGTCCGCCATGTCCGGCTGCAGCTTGCCGTCCTTCACGACATGGCCCAGGAACGTGGCGATGTTGCGGGAGTACATCTGGCTCGCGTGCAACGGCAGCGTGGCGGGGAGATTCACGGGCCCGAGGATCGTGACCCCCTGGTGCACCACGGTAGTCCCGACCTGCGTCAGCTCACAGTTGCCGCCGGTCTCGGCCGCGAGATCCACGATGACCGCGCCGGAGCGCATCCCTTCGACCGCGGCGCGGGTCACGAGGACCGGAGCGCGCTTCCCCGGGATCGCCGCCGTCGTGATCACCACGTCGGCATCCTTCACGCTCCGGGCCAGGAAATCGAGCTCACGCTGGTGCTGATCCGCCGAAAGCTCCTTGGCGTATCCTCCCGCCCCTTCCGCCTGCACCTGCTCCTCCATCGCGAGGAACTTGGCGCCGAGGCTCTCCACCTGCTCCTTCACGGCCGCCCGCACGTCGAACGCCGAGACGATGGCCCCGAGGCGGCGGGCCGTGGCGATCGCCTGCAACCCCGCGACGCCCGCCCCGAGCACGAGCACCCGCGCGGGGGACAGCGTCCCGGCGGCAGTCACGAGCATGGGGAAGAACTTCGGCGTCGTCTCGGCGGCCAGCACCACCGCCTTGTAGCCCGCGGCGGTGGCCTGTGAGGAGAGCACGTCCATCGCCTGGGCGCGGGTGATCCGGGGCAGCAGCTCGAGGCTGAACGTCGTGACCCGCCGCTGGGCCAGCTGCTGCAGCAGATCGGGGCTGGTCGCCGCCTGGAACTGACCGACCAGGGCGGCGTTCTCACGCAGCTTCCCGACCTCGGCGGCCGTGGGCTTCTGCACCTTGCAGACGATGTCGGCGGCCCACGGGTCGCCGGTTTTGGCGCCGGCGGCGCGGTAGGCGTCGTCGGGGAAGCCCGCCGCGCTTCCCGCCCCCGGCTCCACCAGCACCTCGTGACCGTCTTTCACCAGTTTGGCGACCGTGTCAGGTACGAGCGCCACGCGGCGCTCTCCGGCGACGGTCTCTTTCGGGACCCCGAGCTTCATTCTTGTCCTCTTGGGTGGCGGTGTGAAGAAGCTATAAGGTATGGAGGAAGATGAAAGGTTCTTATAAGTCTGCATAAAGGCCCCTTTAGTCGTAGGTTGTGACCGCTCACCGTACCACCCGCTCCGGAGCAGGACTCGAGATGAGACGTGCGAGGTTGGTCGCCGTGCTGGTCGTTGCCCTGTCGGGCTATCCGGGTCTTCGCCTCGGCGCCCAGTGTCCGGACGGCTCGCCGCCGCCGTGCCGGCGCGCGCCGGTTGCGGCGCGCGTCGCCATCGATTCGAACGCGCTCGCGATTCTCCCCTTCCGGGTCAGCGGCCCACCGGAAGCGCAGTACCTGCGCGAAGGAATGCTGGATCTGATGAGCGTCGCACTCGACGGATTCGCGGGCTGGCGAGTCATCCAGCCACGCGCGTTGCTGCGGCGAATCGGGACAGAGACGGCGACACTGGACGTTCCTCAGGCCGCCCAGCTCGCCCGCGAAGCCGGGGCCGCGCGGTTCGTCCTCGGCAGTGTGGTCACGCTCGGCCCCGAGCTGCGCGTGCAAGCCCAGCTGTATGAATCCCTGCGAGGACTGCCGATCGCGTCGGTGCGGGCACGGGGCTCCCTCACGCTCCCCGGCCCGGTCGCCGACACCATCGCCGGCGGCCTGGCCCGCCAGCGACTGGCACAATACCCCGGCGTCGCACGCCGGCCGCTGGCGGAATACACGACGACCTCCCCGCGGGCCCTGGAGGCCTACCTCGTGGGCGAGCAGCTGGCCCGGCGCGCACGCTGGCAGGAAGCCGCCGAGAGCCTCACGGCGGCGATCGGACGCGATTCGACGTTCGCCCTCGCCTACTACGGCCTGTATCGCGCCATCAGCTGGGGCAACGCGGCACCGACGTTCCAGACGGCCCGGGACCGCCCCGCCTCCGCGGTCACCATCGACGAGGTGATCCAACGGGCCCTCCGGCATCTGGATCGCGCTCCGCCGCGCCAGCGCCGGCTGCTCGAGTTCGTCTCCGCAATCAAGCGTGTCGACGCGTTGCGGCTCGCCGACGGGATGGTCCGGGACTATCCCGACGACGCCGACGCGGCGCTGGAGCGCGGCGACGCCTACTATCACCTCGGTCTGCAGATGGGTGAGCCGCCGCAGCAGTCACTCCAGAGCCTGCGGCGGGCCATCGCGCTCGATCCCGCGGTCCCCGAAGCCTATCTGCACGTCGTACAGCTGCTCTGCATGATGGGCGACAGTGCCGGCGCATGGCAGGCGTTCCGGCCCCTTCAGGCCGCGGCTCCGGACTGGGAGGCGACCCGGGCCATCGGCGCAGTCATGCGCGCCGGGTTTCGTGGGGAGGCTCCCGCGTCCCTGTTCATCCCGGATCCCACGATCGCCGCCATGACGGGCCGGTACGCGTTGTGGGCGTTCGACGCCGCGCCGGCACGCGCTGTGGCGCTGGCCGACACGTTCGCGGCGCGTGCCGCCGCGTCCGACCAGCCTCCGAACGATCGCGTGAGCGCATTGCTGCGGCGTCACGTGTATCGGCTGGCGCAGGGGCGCTACTCGTCGGCGTGGGACATGCTGCGGGAGGCCGCGGTGGTCGATCCCGACGGCCGGTTCGTGCTGGGCGCGACGGTGTTACACCATCTCGTCACGGGCGCGCACGCCGCGGAGGCCGCCCAGGCAGCCCGGCGCCTGGCGTCCACCAGCGACACGCTGCCGCTCTGGGCCACCACGGTCCTGGCCTGGCGGCTCGCCGCCGTCGGGACGCGCGACTCGGCGCGCGTCGCCCTCCCTTCTCTCCTGAGCAGTGGGCCCTATCCGGAATTCCGGGCGGCGCTGCTGGACGGACTGAACGGACTGCTCGCGCTCCGAACCGGAGACACCGTCGCGGCGAGGAACGGCCTCGGGGCTGGCAACGTCACCTGGATCGAGCTGCGCGACATCGAGGAATTCTTCCCCAACCCGTACTTCGCGCTGCTCAGCGCACGGCTCGATCGCCGCGCCGGCGACCTGGAAGTGGCAGCACACCGCCTGTACGAGACCATCGGCTCGATCGGCATCATCTGGCGCGCCGAAGCGGAGGAGTTGCGGGGGCAGATCGCCGAGCAGCGGGGCGATACCGCGGCGGCGATCCAGGGCTACCGGAACTTCATTGATTTGTGGAGGGACGCCGACGGTGAGCTGCAGCCGCGTGTGGCGGCAGCGCGGGCGGTGCTGGCAAGGCTGGGAGGATCGTAACAGTTGCCGAGCCCTGTCGTGGCTCGGTCCGTCGTCCGTCGCTCTCCACTCCGTACCTCTCCCCCTGTCCCCCTCTCCCTATCGGGAGAGGGGGGACTATGGACCGGCAACGTGCGGACGCAGCAGCTGCTCCAATCGCTCCCGGCTCACCTCGCGGTTATGCAGGCGCAGCACACGGTAGCCACGTGTCGTGAGGAACGCCGTGCGCGCCGCATCGTAACCGG
>DATGDT010000283.1:0-3215 GCA_035310725.1 Gemmatimonadales bacterium | reverse complement strand
GTCTTCACCTCGCCCGGGTTCAGCGTCAACGGCCCGGACGACTGGAAGAAGCGCGTGTCGACGGCGTTCTGGGCCACGTAGCAGAAGTGCAGCAGCAGCTGCTGTCCCTGGAAGGTGCAGGGGTTGTCCCCCGCCGCCGGGCTCGAGCCGCCCGACAGGTAACGGTACAGCTGCTTCACCCCCACCGGGTCGGGGTAGCCCGAGCCGGAGTTCAAGGTGTTGGAGAAGATCGTGAGCCCGATCTGCTGCCCCAGCGCGTTGGTCGGGGAGCGCAGGTACTTCACGCCGATGAACCCGGGCGACGGCGCGAACGGCGCGCCGAAGATGTCGGCCGGGAACGACCAGGCGGGCTCGAGGAAGTCGGACTTGTACGCCACGCCCATCGCGAACGGAATCACCGCGGTGGCGTAGTTGAACGAGGCGTCGCCCACGTCCATGTCCGCGAAGAACGCGGCGAACATGTTGGTGATGGAGTAGCCGCCGTCGGGAATGTTGATCCCGTAGGCCGCTTCGTTGCGCGCCTGGAAATCCGCGCCGACGGCCGCGATCTCGCCGGAAATCGCCGGGTCGAGGTTCGCGTAGACCGAGGGCGTGGACGCAGTCACGTTGTAGAAGTTGTAGACGAAGTAGATGATGTCTTCGTTGCCGGTGGGGAAGTTCCACGCCAGCCCGCGCTCCTCCACCAGAATACCCATCGGGTGGGTGCGCGCGCTGCCGGTGAACGCCGGGTTGCCGTCCCACGTCCGGACCCAGAGGTCTTCCTGGGAGATGCTGTTCCGGCCGAGCAGCACGCTGTTGTAGATCGCGGTATCCCGCACCACGGCCCCGTTGGGCCAGGCCGCCGCGTCGCCCGGATCGAGCGAGTTGTAGACCAGCGTGATCGGGTCGCCCTCGGTCTGGTCGCCGCGGGGATCCATGAAGAACGCCCCGACGGTGTCGTTCTGCCAGGCGAAGCCGGCGTTGCCGGGAATCGTGCCGGCCAGCTGCAGGCCGGAATTGAAGACGTACTGGTCGGGGGTGCCCTTGGGCCAGAAGCCCCCGCCCACCACCGGCGAGTTCGTCGGATCGACGCACACCTCGCCGATGTTGTTGATACCGCAGAACACCCGGTTCACGTTCATGACGCCGAACGTGAGGGCGAACAGATTGAGGCCGGACCGCTTCGTCGGGCGGCCGGGCGCCGGCTTGGCCGACGCCGGTCCGACACCGGCGAAGGCCACGAGCAGCGCCCCCGCCAGCGCGGTACGGCCCGCGCGATTGAACCAAGTTGAACGCATATCGGCTCCCTCTCGGGGTTTAGAGCTTGGGAGCGGCGCCCGTCGCCGGGCGCCGCCCACGTCAGCCGTGCTCAGAAGTTCAGCTCGAAGCCGAGGCGGATGTGCCGCGGCTGATCGTAGAAGCCCTGCGGGCCGTTGAACCGCGTGTACCACGCATTCAGCGCCGCCGTCTGCTCATCCAGCGTGTAGACCCCATCCCCGTTCCCGAAGCGGGATTCCACCTGACGCAGCACGACGCAGTTCACCGGGCCGCCGGTCGAGCCGGCCCAGCTGCCGCAATCCGGCCGCAGATCGATCGACCCACCGGCCAGCAAGTGGCCGTTCTGCTGGGCCTCAATGCGCAGGCTCGAGAACTGCGGGCTGACCGTGTTCTCCTGGAACACGGCGTTCACCACGTCGTCGGTCTCGGCGAACAGCCCGATGATGTTCTTGAAGTTGAACAGGTTGCGGACGTCGGCGAAGGCCGTGATGTCCGCGCGTCCCAGCCGGAAGCCCTTGTTGAGGCGCATGTCCACGTACTTCGTCCACGGCATCGTGGAGGAGTTGACCGGCTCGACGCTCGTCGCCGTGAGCCCGAACCCCTGACGCGGTACCGTGGCACCGGCGCCCGAGTTCTTCACGCGGGTGTAGGGCAGGCCCGAGATCGCCCGGAACGTCGCGAACACGCCGACATCCCGGAACACGGCGCCCAGGGTCGAGCCCTTCTGCCAGTCGGCCGGCACGTTCAGCGATACCGCGCCCACGATGTTGTGGGTCCGGTTGTCGTCGGTCGGCAGCGGCTGCTCGGGCGGTGGGTTGCGGTCGCCCGACACCTGCTGAATCTGGCGCGACGTGGTCCGCAGGTAGGAGAACGGATCCGACCCGGTGCTCTTCGCGACCTGGAAGGTGTACGCGCCACTGAAGTCGAGCCAGCTCCCAATCCGCTTGTCGAGCTTCACGTCCAGACCACGGGCATACCCGAAGTCACCCGTCGTGAGGACGTTGAGGTTCAACGTCCGGCCCGGGTTCGCCGGATCGTCGTACGGCTTGATCCGGTAGGCGAGCTCGGAGACGAAGTCCTTGTTGTAGGCCGCGAGGTCGAGCACGAGGTCGGGGCTGAAGGCGTGCCGCACCCCGAACTCGAACAGGATCGACTTGCCGAAGCCGACGTCGCGCCCGAACGCATCGTTCGTGTTGGTGAACGACAGGTCGTTGTTCGTACCCGAGAGCAGCGTGTTGAAGTCGGGCTTGTTGACCTGCTGCGAGTACGAGAGGCGGAAGTCCGTCTTCTCGGTGATCGGGAACGACACCCGCAGGTGCGGGGAGATCGTGTGGTGCGCCGCGGCCGGCGTAAAGACGGCCGCGAGCGAGGCCGCATAGGCGGCATCGTCGGTGCCGGTGTTCGTCCCCCACGCCGGATTGCTGAAGATGCGGGCCGGGGTGTTGGCGAACAGGGCCTTCGAATCCATGTAGTCGTAGCGCCCGCCCAGCTCGAGCACCACATCGCCCAGGTCGAGCCGGTCGTTCGCCCAGGCGGCGTAGGTGACCGGGTGCACGACGTAGGCGTCCATGAAGATCTGCGTGATGAGACTCGAGTTCCAGTACGCGAGGTTGGTCTTCTGCGCCTCGCCGCCGAAGTTGAACCGGTGGAACCGGTTCGCCTGCCAGTCCACCTGGACGAAGCCGCGGTAGCGGTCCTCGCTGTTCAGCGTGCCGGTGACGTCATGCCCGCTGGTCGGCCAGCCGCTCGACAACCCGTAGGGGTTGATGCGGTAGGGCTGCGCGTTGCGCAGCTGGGTCTGGTTGAGGTTCGGCGTCCGCAGGCCGCTGTTGCTGCGGATGTTGCGGATGATCTGG
Organism: Gemmatimonadales bacterium; assembly: GCA_035310725.1. Taxonomy (GTDB): domain Bacteria; phylum Gemmatimonadota; class Gemmatimonadetes; order Gemmatimonadales; family GWC2-71-9; genus DASTHG01. The sequence continues at coordinate 102 of DATGDT010000283.1, read as the reverse complement.
TCGGTGAGCGGGAACGGCATCGCCCCGACGCCGTAGAAGCCCAGCGACTTGAACCGCAATCCGAGCGACGGATCGCGGCTGTCCAGCTCGCTGAGGGAATCC
>DATGDT010000282.1:0-4584 GCA_035310725.1 Gemmatimonadales bacterium | reverse complement strand
ACCGCTCGGGGGTGGCCGGGTCGAGGTAGAACACGATCGGCTTGATGGGATCGCTCACCGCGGCGCCGGGATCCTTGGGCTCGAGCCGCCAGCGCGTGATGTAGCAGCGCGTGGTGACCACGGGCCGGTCGAGGCCGTAGTCGATCTGCCGCACCGCGAAGAACCCGACGCGATTGTCGCACAACCGCCGCGCCATCGGCCGCTCGGGCAGCAGCACCATGGAGTAATGCATCTCGAAGGTCGCGGTGCCGAGTCCGCGGTCGTTCCCCGGCACGGAATCGCCTTCGAACGTGTGCAGCGCGCGGACTTCGATGTTCGTCGGGAACGACCGCGCCGATTCGACGAGCGAGCGCGCCGGATCGAGGCGCCGCAGCCGGAACACGCGCCGCGTATTGAATTCGGGCACGTCGGTCGTGTACAGCTTGGTCACTTCGATCACCAGGTTCGAGTCCTTCGGACTGAACGCGGCGACGTCGAAGCTCATCAGCACCGGCTCGATCGTGGACAGCCGCACCGCCCGCGACACGGTGGTGGTGCTGTCGGCCACGATGTCGTAGTTCTTGCCGCGCAGCAGCACGCGATTCGCCATGCGCTCCCAGCGCACCACGCGGCTGTCGAGCTCCTCGCCGCCATAGCGCGTGCCCTCGGGGGTCCCGGCGTAGTCGATCACCAGCAGGAATTCCTTGTCCAGCTGGGCGCGCGGGATCTCGTAGAACAGCTTCTCCCCGATGCGGTGCACCAGGAACACGCCGGAATCGGTGGTCGCCTCTTTGGTGATCACCTGGGCGTAGGGCTTGGGACCCTCCGCGGCCTGCCCGGCCCGCGCCCGAGTCGTGTCCTGCCGGGCCGCGGCCGGAGCCGCCGCCCCTCCTCCGCCGGGAGCCGGCGCGGGTGTCTGTGCCGCGGGAGCGGCTTTGCCGCAAGCCGCCAGAGTGAGAGCGAGTACGACACCGTACGAGGGGGGACGCATGACGATGGATCCTCCGGGTCTCAGCGCGTGATCAAACGGACGGCGCGGTCATAGAAGAAGTAGTCCCATGCCCAATTGGTCAAGACGAACAAGCGGTTGCGAAATCCGATCAGCTGGATCAGATGCACCACCAGCCAGACGACCCAGGCCGGGAAGCCCTTGAACGAGACTCCATGTATACGCGCGACGGCCGCGTTTCGTCCGATCGTCGCCAGCGTGCCGGGGTCGCGATACCGAAAATCCTCCGGCGTCCGGCCGGCGAGCGCCCGCCGGATGTTCGCCGCGGCGGTCTCCCCCATCTGGATCGCCACCGGGGCCATCATCGGCAGCGAAGGTCCCTGCGCCTCGAGAAACGCGGAATCGCCGATCACGAACACCTCGGGGTGGCCGGCGAGCTGCAGCGTGGGCTGGACCACGACGCGACCCAGATGCGCCGTCGGGATGCCGAGCTGCCCGGCGAGCGGGGCGGCACGGGCTCCGGCCGCCCAGATGAGGGTGCGCGCCGGGATCACCTCACCGCTCTTCAGCCGGGCCGCGGCGCCGTCGAAGTCCACCACCAGGGCGCCGTGCCGCACCTCGACGTGCTTCTTCCAGAGCGTCGCCGCCGCCGCCTCCGACAGGCGCGGCGTGAACCCCGCGAGCAGCCGGTCGCCCGCCTCGAGCAGCAGGATGCGCACGTCCTTGAGATTGAGCCGGGGGTAGTCCTTCACCAGGACGAGGCGGATCAGCTCCGACAGCGAACCCGCCATCTCGACTCCCGTGGGACCGCCGCCCACGATGACGAAGCTGAGCAGCGCGCGGCGCCGCTCCGCATCCGGCTCGAACATCGCCTGCTCGAAGCACGCCAGCACGTGGTTGCGGATGCGCACGGCGTCGGGGATGTCCTTCAGCGTGAGCGCATGCTCGGCCACGCCGGCCAGACCGAAGAAGTTCGTCTGGGCGCCGGTGGCGAGAATCAGGTAGTCGTAGGCGATCGCCCCGTCGTTCGTGAGCAGGCGGCGGCCGGCGAAGTCCACGCCCGACACGTCGGCCAGGCGGAAATCGAAATTGCGCTGGCCGCGCAGAATGGCGCGCACCGGTTTGGCGATCTGCTCCGGCTCGAGTCCCGCCGTCGCGACCTGATAGAGGAGCGGCTGAAACAGGTGGTAGTTGTTGCGATCCACCAGCAGCACGTCCACCGGCGCCCGGCGCAGCGCCCGCGCGGCCCGCAACCCGCCGAACCCGGCGCCGACGATGACGACGCGGGGACGCGCCGCCGGGGAAGACGCCTGTGGCGCAGCGACCGCCGGACGCGCCCCGACCGTCGCATTCGTCGCCGTGAGAGTCGCCTGCTTGTCCATGTGATCGCTCCGTTCGTGCAAGCGCCCACCAAATCTGCAACACAGACGAACGCCCTGCCGTTCCGGTCGGCTTTACCGCTCACGCCTCCCTGAGTATCATCCGCACGACCTTCCACCCCGCCAAGGGAGCCATTGATGTCCCGCGTGACGGCCCTCACGCACTCGCTGATCGGGAAGAAAGTAGTCATGGCCGTGTCGGGCATTGTCCTGCTGGGCTACGTCCTGGGACACATGGCCGGCAATCTCAAGATTTTCCAGGGACCGGAGCATTTCAACGCCTACGCCGAGGGACTGCGCACCGTTGGCGCGCCCTTTTTCGGCCGCGGGCAGCTGCTCTGGATTGTGCGGATCTTCCTGATCGTGGCGGTGGGCGCCCACATCTGGGCCGCCTGGGTCGTCACCCGGGCGAGCTGGGCGGCCCGCCCCGCCGGGTACCATACGCTGCGTCTCGTCGAGACCACCTACGCCGCCCGGACGATGCGCTGGGGCGCAGTGATCATCCTGGCGTTCGTCACGTTTCACCTGCTGGATCTGACCTTCGGCCCGGCGAACCCGGCGTTCATCCCCGGCGACGCCTATCACAACGTGGTCGCCACCTTTCAGCGGGCTCCCGTCGCCGTGGGCTATCTCGTCGCGATGGGCACGCTGTGCCTGCACATGTATCACGGCATCTACAGCGGCTTCCAGACGCTGGGGCTCAATCATCCGAAATACAACGCGGCGCGGCGCGGCTTCGCCCTCGTCTTCAGTCTCGTCGTGGCGCTGGGATTCGCCGCGGTGCCGCTCGCCGTCCTGACCGGGGTCGTGCGATGACCGTGGAGCTGCGTGCCAACGTCCCCGACGGGCCGATCGAGCAGAAGTGGGAGCGCCACCGCTTCGAGTTGAAGCTCGTCAACCCCGCCAACAAGCGGAAATACGACGTCATCGTGGTGGGATCGGGGCTCGCGGGCGCCTCGGCCGCGGCCTCGCTCGCCGAGCTGGGCTACCGCGTCTCGTGCTTCTGCTTCCAGGACTCGCCGCGCCGCGCGCACTCGATCGCCGCCCAGGGCGGCATCAACGCCGCCAAGAACTACCAGAACGACGGCGACTCGGTCTGGCGGCTCTTCTACGATACGGTGAAGGGCGGCGACTTCCGCTCGCGTGAGGCGAACGTGTACCGCCTCGCCCAGATCAGCGTGGACATCATCGACCAGTGCGTGGCCCAGGGGGTGCCGTTCGCCCGCGAGTACGGCGGCCTGCTGGCCAATCGCTCCTTCGGCGGCGCGCAGGTCTCGCGGACCTTCTACGCGCGCGGCCAGACGGGCCAGCAGCTGCTGCTGGGCGCCTACCAGGCGCTGTCGCGCCAGATCGGCCTCGGCAACGTCCGCATGTACCCGCGCACCGAGATGCTCGACCTGGTGGTGGTCGACGGCAAGGCCCGCGGCATCGTGGTGCGCGACCTCGTCACCGGCAAGGTCAGCTCACACGCGGCCCATGCCGTGGTGCTCGCCACCGGCGGCTACGCCAACGTCTACTACCTCTCGACCAACGCCAAGGGCTCGAACGTCACCGCCACCTGGCGCGCGGCGCGGCGCGGGGCATTCTTCGCCAACCCGTGCTTCACCCAGATCCACCCGACCTGCATCCCGGCGCACGGCGTGCACCAGTCGAAGCTGACCCTGATGAGCGAGTCGCTGCGCAACGACGGCCGCATCTGGGTTCCGAAGCAGCAAGGCGACGCCCGCCGGGCGGGCGACATCCCCGTGGGCGAGCGGGACTATTACCTGGAGCGGATGTACCCGAGCTTCGGGAACCTGGTGCCGCGCGACGTCGCGTCGCGGCGCGCCAAGGAGATGTGCGACGCGGGGCACAGCGTCGTGCCCGGCGGGCACGGCGTCTACCTCGATTTCCGCGACGCGATCCAGCGTCTGGGCCAGCCGCTCATCGCCGAGCGCTATGGCAACCTGTTTGAGATGTACGAGCGCATCACCGGGGAGAATCCCTACGAAGTGCCGATGCGCATCTACCCGGCCCCGCACTACACGATGGGCGGGCTGTGGGTGGACTACAACCTGATGTCGAACCTCGAAGGCCTTCACGTGATCGGCGAGGCCAACTTCTCCGATCACGGCGCGAACCGCCTCGGCGCCTCGGCCCTGATGCAGGGCCTGGCCGACGGGTACTTCATCCTCCCCTACACCATCGGCGACTACCTCGCGCGCACCGCGCTCCCGCCGCTGGACGAGGGGCACGCCGCCTTCCGGCAGGTGGAAGCGGAGGTGCGCGAGCGGACCA
>DATGDT010000281.1:0-1783 GCA_035310725.1 Gemmatimonadales bacterium | reverse complement strand
TGCAGCCCGGCAGGCGCTCGACGCGATCTTCGGGACGCTCAACGACACCACGCAGTTCGCCACCACGTTCGCCGGGGAGGCCGAAGACCAGGCCCGCCAGATCGACCTGGTGGTGCGTCGCATGACCGACCTCGCCGGGATCGGCGAGGAGGCGGCCGCCGGAGCCCAGCGCACCGCCAGCGCGACCAAGGGACAGCTCTCATCGGTGGGCGAACTGGGTGAGACCGCTCAGCGCCTCGGCGCCGCGGCGGCGCGCCTCACCGAATCCGCGCGCCGTTTCCGCGTGGACGGCGCGGCGACGACGCGGTAGGCGATCGTCTCGCCTTACTCTCCGCGGAACGACGTCATCGGATCCACCCTCGTGGCGCGACGCGCCGGGATCAGACACGCCGTCGCGGCGGCCACGAGCACCAGGCACCCCACGAGACCATAGGTCAGCGGGTCCGTCGCGCGGACGCCGTACAGCAGAGCGGTCGCGAAGCGCGACACGCCGAGGGCCGCGAGCGCACCGATGGCGACCCCCGCGCCCGAGAGCAGCATTCCCTGGTGAAACACGAGCCCGAGCAGCTGTCCGGTGCTGGCTCCCAGAGCCAGGCGGACGCCCAACTCCCGCGTGCGCGCCGCCACCGACGCCGCGAGGACGCCGTAGACGCCCACCAGCGCGAGCGTCAGTGCCAACGTCGCGAACACACCGATGAGGATCATCTGGAAGCGCGGCCGCGCCAGCTTCGCCGCTACCAGGTCGTCCATGGTCTGGAGGCGGCCGGGCCGCAGGTCGGGGTCGACGCTGGCCAGCCTGCTTTCCACCGCCTGGGCCAGGGTCGCGGGCTCGCCGCTCGTTCGCAGGACGAAGTAGCTGGCCCACCGGGGCCGCTGCGCATACGGCCAGTAGATCTCCGGTTGCGCCGCGACGCCGGGCGTGAACGGCGGAATGTCGGCCACGACCCCCACGATCTCGATCGCACGATCCCCGTTCCGCTCGCGCAGCCGCCGCCCGACGGGGTCGGCGACCCCGAAGAGCCGCCGCGCCATGGTCTCGTTGATCAACGCGACGGGCGGCGCCCCCGCGCGGTCGGCCGCGCCGAAGAACCGCCCGCGGCGCAACGCCACGCCGAGCGTCGGAAAGTAGGTCGCGCTCATGTCGTACCAGCGGGCTGCCAGGAAGGGCTCCCCGCCTCCAGCGCCATCCAGTGCGAACTCGCCCGTTTCCTCACCTCCGAACAGCGCCCCACTGGACACCATCCCCACTCCGGACACGCCGGGGAGGCTGCGCAGCTCACCTTCCACGCGCGCGAACAGGGCCGCGACGCTCGGCGCGTCCTTGTAGGTGCCTGGCGAGGCGAGGGTCCAGAACGTGAGCAAGTGGGTGCGTTCGAAGCCCGGCTGCCACCTGAGCAACGTGGTGAAACTGCGCGCCAACAGGCCGGCGCCGATCGCCAGCAAGAACGCCGTGGCCACCTCGAACACCACCAGCCCCCCTCGCAACCCGAGCGCCGAGCGCCACCCCGTCGGCTGCCCCTGTTTGAGGGCACTGGTGAGGTCCAGACGCATCGCACGCAGCGCCGGTAGGAGCGGCGCAAGCGTCCCGACGGCGACGGTGAGCACCAGGGTGAATCCGAGCACGCGCCCATCCAAGCCGACGTGCGTCACCCGGGGCAGGCCGTTCGGCATCAACCGCAACAGCCCGTCGGCGGCCCACGCGGCGACGAGCAAGCCGACCACTCCGCCGACGGCGGCGAGCACGAAGCCCTCCGCAGCCACCAGCCGGAACAGCGCACCGCGG
>DATGDT010000280.1:0-5842 GCA_035310725.1 Gemmatimonadales bacterium | reverse complement strand
CAGCGCCGGCATCGCCGTGTCGAGCTTCGGGTTCCTCGATCTCGTGGTGCTGGTGACGCCGCGGGTGTTCCAGGCCATGGCGGCGGACGGGGTGTTCTTCCCGGGACTGGCGCGGCTGCATCCGCGCTATCGCACGCCGGGAGCGGCGATCGTGGTGATGGGCGCGTGGTCGGCGGCGTTGACGCTCACCGGGACGTACGGCAAGCTGCTCGACTACGTCGTGTTCGGGGACTGGATCTTCTTCGGGTCCACGGTGGCGACGCTGTTCATCTATAGAGCGCGGGAGCGGGGCCGCACCGCAGGAATGCCGGAAACCCGGGTGCGGGTGCCCGGCTACCCCTGGACCCCGGCGTTCTTCGTCCTGGCGGCCTTGTACGTCGTGGCGAGCTCGATCGGGGCGAATCCGAAGAACGCCGCGATTGGCACCGCACTCATCCTGCTGGGCGTGCCGGTCTTCTTCTTCTGGAGAGGCAGGATCCGGACAGGAACCGGATGAGCGGCCGTGGCGGCCGGCCACTCCCTCCCGCTAGCCTCCGTCCTCCAATTCCTGCGAGATCACGCGAATGAAACGAGCACGGCTGACGACCACGCTGCTGGTCGCCGGCACCCTGTGGAGCTGCGGTGGTGACACGTCCGGCCCGGGCACGACGGAGACGACGGCCCAGGTGACCGATCCCACGGGCGACACGTACGGCTCGGGGGCCGTGCACTGGGACCTCACCGCGATGACCATCACGCGGGACGCCGACGGTATTACGCTCATGCTCGATTTCTCGAACAGCGTCATCTCGCCCACCAGCGGCGACACGACGGCGGTGATCGGCTACGTGGGGTTCGACGTGGATCAGGATTCCACGACCGCGGACCTGGCGTCGATCGTCGACGAATTCCGGCCCGGCACCGGCTCCACCGGGTTGGGCGTGGACTACGAGATCGAGCTCGTGGACTACGCGCAGGACTCGACCGTCACGGTCACCGGCTCCGGGGGGACGACGGGTTGGGTCAAGCCGGTCTTCAGCGGCAATCGGGTGACCGTCCGCATTCCCCGGGCACTCCTCGGCAACGACGACGGCTTCCTCAACGCGGCAGCGATCGTGGGCAACAACCACAGCCCCAACGACATCATCCCCGAGAACGGGCACCTGCAGGTGAGTGCGCCACGGTGACCCGGGCCATGGCCTCGCGCCGGTTTCGAGGTTAGGCTGGGACCATGACGCGCGCGCGGTTCGCGGTGAGGCTCCTCGCCTTGGTTGCACTCTGGGGATGCGGGGATTCCTCCGGTCCGGGGAGTGGAGCGACCACGGCCAAAGTGACCGACCCGGCGGGCGACGCCTTCGGCGCCAACCCCGTCCAGTGGGACCTCACCGCCATGACCATTACGCGGGATACCGGCGGCATCACTGTCCTGCTCGACTTCTCGAACACCGTCATCTCACCCGCAAGCGGCGACACGACGGCGATGATCGGCTTCGTCGATCTCGACGTGGACCAGGATTCCACGACCGGTTTCCAGACCGTCGTGGACGCGTTCCGGCCCGGTACCGGCTCGACCGGGATGGGCTCGGATTACCTGCTCGACCTGACGACGGCTCCGGCGCAGGTGTTCGATACCCTGGGGGCTTCCCGGGGTCAGGTCACCGCGACCTACAGTGGAACGCGCGTCACAATTCGCGTGCCCCGCTCACGGCTCGGCAACGACGATGCGTTTCTGAACGCGGCGGCCATCGTCGGCACCAATGCCGAGCCGACCGATATCATCCCGGATAACGGCCATCTGAAGGTGGGCGGGAGCGGCATGGTCGCGCCGTACCGGCCGCACGTCTCGGCACTGCGGACCGGACCGGTCGCGCGGAGGGTGTGGGGCTCCCGGCGCTAGCTCGCGGCCTGGGGGTGAGGACAGCGGAGGTCGCTAGGCCACGCCCGTCGTCTGCCCGGTGAGGTACTCCTCGCGGTACATCCGGATCAACTCGAAGAAGTAGCTCAACGCCAGCGGCCCGATCAGCAGGCCCAGCAGCCCGAAATACGGCACACCGGCGAGCGCGCCGATCAGCGTGATGAGCGGGTGAATGTTGGCCCAGCGGCGGAAGATCATCGGGCGCACCACGTAATCCACGTTCCCGACGATGAGCAGCCCCCACAGCGCCATGGCGATCGCCCAGCCCCAGTGGCCGCCCAGCGCGAGCGCGAGGGCTCCCGGTCCGAACACCAGGCCGCTGCCCACCACCGGCAGGATGGCGAGCACCATCGTCACCACGCCCCAGAACAACGCGTTGGAGAGCCCCGTGACCCAGAAGGCGAGTCCCACCATCGCGCCCTGAATCGCGGCCACCAGGCCGGTGCCGATGATGGTGGAGACCGTCACGTTGCGGAAGCGCTGCCGCAGGATCTCGGTGTTCTGCGGTGAGAACGGAATGTAGGGGCTCACCGCGGTCCAGGTTTCGGCGGGACGGAGCAGCAGATAGTAGAGCCCGAACAGGGAGATCACGAGATTCAACGCGAGCCGCGTCGCCGTGCCGATCAGGCCGAAGGCCGAGCTGCCGATCCAGCTGACGAGCTTCGACCCGAGGTCGGCGAGCTGCGAGCCGAACGTGATGCCGCGGACGTGCAATTGGGCGAGCCGGTCGAGCAGGGGACTCTGGACGACGCCGGTGGCGATCTCCTGCGCCTGGGTCACGATCAGCCCGGCGAACGACACGCCGGGAACGACGATGAGAAACAGCGCCAGGGTCACGACGATGGCAGCGGAAGTGCGCGCGCCGGTGCGCCGCATCAGCCACAGGTGCACCGGCTGGAACACGACGTAGAGCACCGGGATCCCGATGATCCCGGTCGCGAACGGGGAGAGCGCGACGATCAGCGCGACCCCCAGGACGAGGATCAGGAGTGCGGCGCGCTGGCGGCTGGTATCGAAGAAGGGCATCAGGGAGCCGGCCGGCGCACCAGCGAAATCCCGACGACCAGGTTGCGCGGCAACCCCGGCTCGAACGCCACCGGCACCCCGGCGACCACGTCCGGATTGAGGAACGCCGAGGCGATGTAGGAGCGGTCGAACAGGTTGTTGACCGTGACGAAGGCGTGCAGGCCGAGGCCGGGGCCGAGGGAGAGGGGCCGGGCGGTTGCGGCCGTGAGGCTCGCGACCCGGTAGGCCGGCACCTCCACCTGATTGGCGTCGTCGGTGAAGTAGGAGGAGGCGCCCTGGACGCCGAAGCGCAGCTGCAGTGGCGCGAGGGGCGCCGGCGCCCAGACGAAGCTCGCCGCGTACGTCAGGCCGGGCACGCCCACGACCTCGTTCCCGCTGTAGTCGGCGACGGCGCCCGGCACGCCGTAGTGCACCGAGTCCACGATGTAGTCGCTGTAGCGATGGTGCTGGACCGCGACGGCGGCCTGCAATGACGCCCCGCCGGCCGCGTGGAGCGTCAGGCCCAGCTCCGCCCCGCGCCGCCGCGCGCCCGCCGCCGTGAAGTAGAACCGGCCGCCGCGGTAAGGCACGATCTCGTTCGTGACGCGCGTGTCGTACAGGGCGACGTCGTAGGACAGCGCCCGCAGCACGCCGTGCGGCCACGTCACCAGCTGGCGTGTGCCGACCTCCCACGTGGTCGAGCGGATCGGCTCGAGCAGCGGATTGATGGCGGTGACCGTGTCCTGGCCGAAGGTCGAGGCGGGATCGGTCTCGTTGCCGGCGGGGGCCTCGACGCCGCCGCCGACGCTGGCGTACACACTGTGCGTGGTGGTGCGGCGCCAGGTCACCCCCACCTTGGGCGTTACGCCGCGGAACGACTTGTCGGCGTCGAGCGCGGGCGCGAGGAAGTTCTGCGAGTAGTAGGAGATCACGTCGTAGCGCGCGCCGAGCACCACGACCCAGTGCGTGCCGAAGGTAAGCTCCTGCTGCGCGAAGCCACCCAGGTTGAGGGCGCCTTCCCGTTTGTCGTCGCGCAGCGTATCGCCGCGGGTGCCGGCGGGGGTGAGCGAATAGAACAGGATCGCCCCGTCCTGGTAGGCGGCGTCGATCCCGGTCACCAGCGTGCCGCCCAGAGCGCGGGTCTCGAGGGTGGCGTTGCCGCCCACGTGGTAGCGGGTGAAGTCGCGGAACGTGCCGCGTTCGGAGCGCTGCAAGTACTTGGGATTCACGAACAGGGCGACGCCGGCGGTGGTCGCGACCCCGAGATCGTGGTCCAGGCGGACGCCCAGGCGGCCGAGCCGGTTGTGGCGGCGCTCGTCGCGCTGTGCGTAGGTGAGATTCGCCTGCCGGGGGTCGGCCGCGACCTGCGCGGCGGTGAGCGGCCCCGGGATGCGGAACAGATTGTCGGTGCCGAGCGCGTAGACGCCGAGCCTGGTGCGCTCGCCCAGCGGCGCCAGCAGCGAAGCATTGATGAGCGTGCGGCGACTGTCGGAATGGACGCGCCAGCCGTCGAACGTGGCGTGGCTCACGGTCGCCGCCAGGCGACTCGGGCTCGCGGTCCCGCCGGCGGTGCCACCGAGGGTGACAGCCAGCCGGCGCAGGCCGAACCCGCCCGTCGCGGTTTCGGCCGAGAGCAGCGAGTGCTCGAAGTCCGGGACGGTGGAGATGCTCACGACACCGCCGGCGGCGTTGCCCCAGACGCTCGAGGCATTGGACCGCAGCACTTCGATGCCGTGCGCCGACGCGAGGTCGATGCCGTCGAACGAAGTGCGGCCGTCGGGCTCGGTCTCGGGAAACCCGTCGAGCAGCACGCGCACGCCGCGCGAGGTTCCGGCGTTGGACCGGTCGCCGGCGCCACGGGCGCCGAAGCCGCGGATCACGAGGCGAACGTCGCCCGAACCGTAGCGGGATTGGGCGAGGACGCCCGGCACGAGCGCCAGGGCGTCGTCCAGTCCCAGGGCCCGCGACCCCTGCCATGCGTCCCGCGTGATACGGGTCACCGCCAGCGGGACGGAAAAGAGCGATTCCGTGCGACGCGTCGCGGTGACCGTGACCGGCGGAAGCGTCACGGTGTCGCTCACGGTGTCGCGTACCTGGGCGGCGAGCGCCGCGGGAAACGCTGCGGCCAAGAGGATCGCGTATTTCGTCACGTGCGAGGACTTACGCCCCGGCGCGTGGAGCGTCAAGGGAGGCGCATGGAGTGGCACATCGTCGGGCTCAACTTCCTGTACGCCGTACTGGGCATCGTGCTCATGTACGTGTCGTACCTTCTGTTCGGCGTCCTCACGCCGCGCGTGGACTTCCTGGCGGAGCTGAAGCGGGGGAACGTCGCGGTCGCGATCTTCATCGGGGCGCTGTTCGTAGCGATGGCGATCGTCATTGGCGGGGCGCTCAACTGACGCGGTGCGTGGCGCTGGCGCTCGTCCTGGCGCTGGCCGGCGCCGGGGGCCTGTGCGGCCAGCAGCGCGGTGCTGCGGCGGCCGACCGCTACGACCACATCTTCCGCAAGTACACCAAGCGGTATTTCGGGCCGGCGTTCGACTGGCGGCACTTCAAGGCCCAGGGGCTGGCCGAGAGCGGGCTCGACGTGACCGCGCGCAGCCGCGACGGGGCGCGCGGCATCATGCAGCTCATGCCGTCCACCATGGAGGCGATCCAGTCGAGCGCCCCCGATCTCGTCTCGATCGACGTCCCCGAGCTGAATATCGCGGCCGGTATCCGGCACGACCGCGCGCTGTGGAACATCTGGGAGCGGGTGGCGACGCCGCTCGACCGGCGCCGCTTCATGTTCGCGAGCTACAACGCGGGGAGCCGCACCATCGCGCGGGCCCAGCGCGTGGCGCGCCGCCACCGGCTCGACCCGGCGCAGTGGGAGAATATCCGGCGGATCGCCTGGCGCGTGTGGCGCTGGCACCAGGTGCAGACACTGCGCTACCTGCGGAA
>DATGDT010000279.1:0-2766 GCA_035310725.1 Gemmatimonadales bacterium | reverse complement strand
CCCCGATGAGCCTGAGCCTGCGTGACACCCGGCGCCGCAGGCCGAACGCCGTGTTCCGGGTGACCTGGTACAGCCAGGTCGTGAACCGGGACCGCCCCGCGTAGCGGTCGAGGCGCAGCGCTACCCTGATCAACACTTCCTGCGTTACGTCGTCCGCCTCGTCGGCATCGTCGGTGAGGACGCGGGCCCACCGCTGAATCGTGCCGCGGCAGCACATGAGCAGTTCTTCACGCGCGGCCGCCTCTCCGGCCTGCGCGCGCTGGACGAGCTCGACGGCCCGCTCCTCCAACTGCGCTGTATCGCTCAACCGCGCTCCGAGGTGGCTGCCCTGAGACGCTCTCACTGGGCGACGCGTTTACCGTGGCCCGGCACGAGAGATAGGTTATTACGACCACGCTGGCCTGCCCATCTCCCCTCATGCCCGAGTGTCGCCATGGCGTTTCGCACCATCATCGAGCCGTTTCGGATCCACGCGACGCAGGCCATCCGTCACATCTCCGAGGCCGAGCGGGAGGCCGCACTGCAGCGCGCCGGCTACAACCTGTTCGGGCTGCACGGCGACGACGTGCTGATCGACCTGCTCACCGATTCGGGCACCGGCGCGATGTCGTCCCGCCAGTGGGCCGCGATGATGGATGGCGACGAGTCGTACGCGGGGAGCCGGAGCTTCTACCGCTTTCAGGAGGTCGTGCAGGACATCACCGGCCTGCCGGAGGTGATCCCGACGCATCAGGGGCGGGCGGCGGAGCGGATTCTGTTCTCCGTGGTGGCGCAGCCGGGACACGTCGTGCCCAACAACACGCATTTCGATACCACCCGGGCCAACATCGAGTATTGCGGGGCCGAAGCGCGCGATCTGGTGATTCCCGAGGGGCGAGAGCCGGCCACGCGGCATCCGTTCAAGGGCAACATGGACACCGCGGCGCTCGATGCGACGATCCGCGAAGTCGGGCGGGAGCGTGTGCCGCTCGTGATGGTGACCATCACCAACAACTCCGGCGGGGGACAGCCGGTGAGCCTCGCCAATCTGAGAGCCGTGCGGGACGTGTGCGATCGTCACGGGGTGCCGCTGTTTCTGGACGCATGCCGCTTCGCCGAGAACGCGTTCTTCATCAAGCTGCGGGAGCCGGAGTACGCTGCGTGGTCGGCGAAGCGGATCGCCCAGGAGATGTTCCGGCTCGCCGACGGCTGCACGATGTCGGCCAAGAAAGACGGGCTCGCCAACATCGGAGGGTTCCTGGCGATGAAGGACGCGGCTGTGGCGGCGCGCTGCCGCAACCTCCTGATTCTCACCGAGGGGTTCCCGACCTACGGCGGGCTCGCGGGCTACGATCTCGAGGCCGTGGCGACGGGTCTCGAGGAAGTGCTGGACGAGGATTATCTGACTTACCGGCTGCGCTCCACCGCGTATCTCGCCGAAAAGGCGGAGGCGGCGGGTGTTCCGGTGGTGCAGCCGCCCGGCGGGCACGCGGTGTACCTCGACGCCAAGTCGCTACTTCCTCACATTCCCCCTTCCGCGTATCCGGCGCAGGCGCTCGCCATCGCGCTGTACCGGCGCGGCGGAGTGCGCGGGGTCGAGATCGGGTCGGTGATGTTCGGGAAGCGCCATCCCGACGGCAGTGAGGCGCCGGCCGCGATGGAACTGGTGCGGCTCGCGATTCCGCGACGCACCTACACCCAGAGTCACGTGGACTACGTGGGCGAGGTCATCGCGGAGGTCGCGCGTGGCAAGAAGGACCTGCGCGGGCTTCGGATCGTGGAACAGGGGCCCTGGCTGCGGCATTTCACCGCACGCTTCGAGCCCCTCTAAGCATCAGGACTTCCTGGTCCGCTCCTCGAGCTTCTTGATCATCTTGTCGATCTCGAGCTTGGCGCGGTTCAATGCCGGCAGCAGGCGTGCCTGCAGGTCGGCTTCCAGCTCCTTGCCTTCTTTCTTCCAGGTCTTCCCGATCTCCGCGCCGATCTCCTTCATCACGTCGCGGAACCGGTCACCCAGCTCGCGCCAGGTGGGAATCACCTCGACTTCGGTCGGCGCGGCTTCCGCCGTCTTGGTGGGCAGATTGTCCATGGGCCACCTCCTCGTGAGAGACACATTGCTACCGGCTCGCTGAAACCACCGTGAGGCGCGCCTCAGAGAGGCTTCAGATGGTACGCCGCAGGGGGGACGAAGGGTTCAGGGGCAGGCCGCGGTGGCGAAACCGTTGTGGCCCGTTTATTTAAAGGGCCGGGACAGGTGGCCGAGCGGCTGAAGGCACACGCCTGGAGAGCGTGTAAACGGGTAACCGTTTCGTGGGTTCGAATCCCACCCTGTCCGTCTGAATACTAGGCGTGCAGGCGTGCAGGTGTTAAGGCGTACAGCGATGCTCGATGTGCACCCCTGAACGCCTGTAGGTCTGAACGCCTGAACGCCTAGTCGTCAGGACAGGTGCGTGAGCGGTTGAAACGGCCGGTCTCGAAAACCGGTGTGCCCGTAAGGGTACCGAGGGTTCGAATCCCTCCCTGTCCGTTAAACTACGCGCGTAGGCGCTTCGATGCCCAGTCGCATAGAAAAACCCGCCGCATGAACTCTTTCCGATGAACGCGAATCAGCCGGACCCGTGCCCCGCGTGCGGCGCTCCGCTCGGCGGGCGTGCCGGCTGCCAGGCAGCGTTCGACGAGCTGAGCGCGGCGTCGTGGACTACGCCCGCGCGCGGCGCGATGCACAACATGCTGGTCGACGTCTACTCGATGCAGCACCCCGAGGAATACGGCGTATCCGCGAAGTCC
>DATGDT010000278.1:0-5346 GCA_035310725.1 Gemmatimonadales bacterium | reverse complement strand
CGCTGCTGCCGGCGTTCGTGACCACCGTGCTCGGCGGCGGCGCACTGTCGCTCGGCGCGCTCGACGGCGCCGCGGAATTCGCCGCCGCGTTCGTGAAGTACGGTGCCGGGCGCCTGGCCGACGCCCCGCGCCGGCGCGGCGGCCTCATTGTGCTGGGCTACCTCGTTGCGGTCCTGGTGCGGCCGGTGATCGCGCTGACGGGGGCCGCCTGGCAGGTGATCGGGCTGCGGGTGACCGACCGCGTGGGGAAGGGCATCCGCACACCCCCGCGCGACGCGCTGATCGCCGACGTCGCCCCGCCGGCCCTGCTCGGGCGCGCGTTCGGGTTCCAGCGCGGGCTGGACCACGCCGGAGCAGTGCTGGGCCCGCTCGCCGCCTGGTGGCTGCTGTCGTCGAAACGGCTCGATCTGCGGGGCGTGATCGGGGCGAGCTGGATCCCGGGTGTGGTGGTCTTGGTGTTGGCGATATGGGCGGTAAGAACGGTAGGGGACGGTAGGAGACGGCAGGAGACGGTAGGGGAGAATGCACCTCAGACCCCTGTACCGTCCCGTGCCGTCCCCTACCGTCCCCTGCCCCCAGCCCTCCTCGCCATCTCCGCCTTCTATCTCCTCCGCATGCCGGAGACCCTGCTGTTGCTGCGGACCCAGCAGCTCGGGGTCTCCGTGTCGTCGGTGCTGCTGCTCTGGGCGGCCCTCCACGTGGTACGGTCGTTCACGAGCTTCCTCGGCGGGACGCTGTCGGACCGTTTCGGTCCGCTGCGGACGATGTGGCTCGGCTGGGTGTGCTACGCGGCGATCGCCCTGGGGTTCGCGCTCGAAGGGAGCGCGCCGGCGGCGTGGGGGCTGTTTCTGGTCCTGGGAACGGTGGCCGGGCTCACGGAGAGTCCGGAGCGCGCCATCGTGTCACGGCTGGCGGGGAGCAAACAGGGCACCGGCTTCGGGGCGTATCATGCGGCGACCGGTCTCGCGGCCCTGGCCGGAGGTCTGTTGCTGGGCGCGCTGTACCAGTCGCGCGGAGCGCCGCTGGCGTTCATCATCAGTGCCGGGGGGGTGACGTTCGCTGCCGTCTGGGTCGCGGTGGCGGCCCGGCGTCGTACCGTCACCGCGTCCTAGTCGTCCGACATCGAAGCGATGGAGGGACTCATGCGTCTGATCACGCTGCTGGCCGTGCTCATCGTTCCTGGTGGGCTCGTGGCTCAAGACCGTCAAGTGATTCACACAAAGGACGAGGTGGCCGGATTGCCGTTCTCGACGGCGGTGCGCGTGGGGAACCTGCTGTACCTCTCCGGGATGATCGGCAACAAGCCCGGCACGCGCGAGCTCGCCGACACGGGGATCGCGGGGCAGACGCGAGCGGCGCTGGAGAACATCAAGGGCGTGCTGGCCGGCGCGGGGAGCTCGCTCGAGCGCGCGGTGAAGTGCACCGTCTTCCTGACGGACATCCGCGACTACCAGGCGATGAACGCCGTGTATACGACGTATTTCCCCAAGGATCCGCCGGCGCGCTCGACCGTCGCCGGGAGCGGCCTGGCGCTCGGGGCGCGGGTGGAGATCGAGTGCATCGCGACGGTGGGGACCTGACCATGGCGCCGCGAGGGGAACGTTCCGGTGGTCCACGCGGTACCAAGCGCAGTCGCACACCAACGCGGAGGACCAAGATGCCGCAGCACCACGAGTGGAAATCCCGAATCCTCGACGCGGCGCGGAAGGCGAAGAGCGTCGCTGTCGCTGCCGCGAAGCAGGCCGATGCCCTGATGCAGGTGGCCAAACAGAAGGCGGAGACGGCGGCGCGCCGTCGCAAGGTGCGTCGCACGTTGCAGCAGGCCAGCCGGGTGCTGAAGACGGCGGGAAAAGCCGCCCTGGCCGCGGGGGCCGTCGCGGCCGTCGGCGCGCTCGCCCGCGAAGTGGGAGCGACGAGGAGACTGGGTTAGCGCGCGTCCGTCGCCCGGGCACCGTGAGGAGGAGGTCTTGATGCCGAAATCCGCGAAATGGAAACCGCGGCTGCTCAGGGCGGCGCGCGACGCCAAGCAACGCGCCCTGGCCGCAGTGAAGCACGCGGACGCCCTGATGCGGGCGGCCCGTCAGAAGGCCGAGACCGAAGCCCGGCGCCGCAAGGTGCGGCAGGCGATGCGGACGGCCGGCCGGGCGCTGAAGGCGGCCGGGAAGGCGGCGTTGGCCGCCGGAGCGGCCGCGGCGCTGGCAGCGATCGTGTCGGAGCGGGCCCAGTCCAAGGCGAAACGCCGCACGTAGCTGCGGCTAGCAGCAGCGGACGCCCCTGCCCTTGGACGCGAAGAACTCGCTCAGGTAGGCGCGCTCGTCGAGGTGCGGCGGATGCCCGGCCAGCCGGCAGTGCTCGAGGTAGGCGCCATAATCGGGCGCCCCGATGATCCGCCGCACGACCCGCGCGATGCGGGTGGGGAGGGGTGTGGCCCCGTCCCCCGTCCCTCGTCCCCCATCCCTAAACTGCATAGCGACTCTCCACGTACGGCGCTTCGCTGACGGTCGCCGGCTTCCGTTTCGAGAGCACCAGCCACCATTCCCGTATCGACACCACGATCAGCAACGCCACGACGGCCATGAACAGCAGGGCCACGAACGTGTTCAGGTGGTCGTTGAAGATCAGCCGCGGCGACCGTGGGTCGGTCGAGCCGGCGAGGGATGCGGCGTGGGAGAGGAACCCGAGCTTGGGGTCGGCCGAGAACACTTTCTGCCAGCCCGCGGTCATGGTGATTAGGACGATCCAGGCGAGGGGAGCGAGCGTGACCCAGGCGTAGCGGGCCCGTCCCATCTTGATGAGGATCGTCGTCCCCACGCACAGGGCGACGGCGGCGAGCAGCTGGTTCGCGATCCCGAACAGCGGCCACAGCGAGTTGATCCCGCCCAGCGGGTCCACCACGCCTTGATAGAGGAAGTACCCCCAGCCCGCCACCACCACGGCGCTCGACGCCACGATGCTCGGATACCATGACGTCTCGCCGAAGCGCGGCCAGACGTGGCCCACGATCTCCTGGAGCATGAAGCGGCCGACGCGCGTGCCGGCATCGATCGTCGTGAGGATGAACAGCGCCTCGAACATGATGGCGAAGTGGTACCACAGCGCCGTGGCGGCCCGGCCGCCCAGCGCGCTCGAGACTCCCGAGAAGATGTGCGCGATGCCGACCGCGAGGCTGGGGGCGCCCCCCGTGCGGGCGATGAGCGTCTGCTCGCCCACCTGGGCGGCGAGCGCCTGCATCTGGCCGGGCGTGACGACGAATCCCGCCTGTTGCAGCACGTCCGCCGCGCCGGCGAGCGCGGCGGGGGTCGTGTTCATGGCGAAGTACACGCCGGGATCGAGCGTGCAGGCCGCGATCATCGCCATGACGCCCACGAACGATTCCATCAGCATCCCGCCGTAGCCGATCAGCGGGGCATCGGTCTCCCGCGCCAGCATCTTCGGCGTCGTGCCGGAGGACACCAGGGCGTGGAATCCCGAGATGGCCCCGCACGCGATGGTGATGAACACGAACGGGAAGAACTTGCCGGCGAACACCGGACCCTCGCCCAGGGTCGCGAACGCGGTGAGCGCTGGCATGCGCAGCGGCGGCAGGATGACCATGATCGCGACCGCGAGAATCAGGATCGTCGCGATCTTGAGGAACGTGGACAGGTAATCCCGCGGCGCCAGCAGCATCCACACCGGCAGCACCGACGCGGCGAATCCGTACACCATCATCATCCACGTGAGCGCGATTCCACTGTGCGTGAACGCCGCCCCGATCGGGTGGCTCGCCACCCATCCGCCGCCCACCAGCGCGGCGATGAGCAGCGCGGCGCCGACGAGCGAGGCTTCCCCGATGCGCCCCGGCCGCCAGCTCTTCATCCACCAGCCCATCAGCAGCGCGATGGGAATGGTGCAGGCGATGGTGAACAATCCCCACGGGCTCGCCTTCAGGGCGTTGACGACGATCAGCGCCAGCACGGCGAGCAGGATGATCATGATGAAGAGCACCGCGAGCATGGCGGTCGAGCCTGCCAGCGGATTGATCTCGTCCCGGGCCATCTGGCCGAGCGACTTGCCGTTGCGGCGGACGGAGCAGCAGAGGATGGTGAAATCCTGCACCGCGCCGCCCAACACCACCCCGATCACGAGCCACAGCGTGCCGGGCAGGAACCCGAACTGCGCGGCGAGCACGGGGCCGACGAGCGGGCCGGCTCCGGCGATCGCGGCGAAGTGATGCCCGAACAGCACCCACTTGTTGGTGGGGACGAAGTCCCGTCCGTTGGAGAGCCGCTCGGCGGGGGTGGCGCGGCGCGCGTCGAGGCCGAAGACGCGGGTGGCGATGAACCGGGCGTAGAAGCGGTAGGCGACGACATAGGTGCAGACCGCGGCGACGACCACCCACGCAGCGCTGACGGTCTCACCGCGCGACAGGGCGAGGATCGCGAAGGCGGCGGCGCCCAGGAGCGACAGGGCCACCCAGATCAGTGCGCGGAACAGACGCGGCATGGCCCCAAGTTACGGCGCGGCTTGCAGGGCTTCAAATCGCCCCATAGGTTCGGACACTTGTCTTCCTCTTCCTCCTGGTCCATGGCCGCGCGGCAGGCGCCGTCCCCGACGGGGGAGGCGGCGACCCAGGAACGCCCCGATCCCCAGGTTGTCGCGGAGCGCCTCGGCGGGCGCTGCGCGCTCATCACGGGCGGCGCTACCGGACTGGGCCGCGCCATCTGCCTCGAGCTGGCCCAGCGTGGGACCGCGATCGGGTTCAACTACGTCAACCTCCCCGGCCGGGACGTCTCCGCACAGGCGCTGCTGACCGAAACGGCGATCAAGGCGCACGGCGTCGCCGTGTACTCCGAGCACTGCGACGTGCGCCGTCCCGAAGAAGTGGAGCACTTCGTGACCGAGGCGCGCGAGCGGCTCGGGGGGGTGCACATCCTCATCAACAACGCCGGCGTCACCCACGACGGCGCGTTGTGGCGGCTCTCCACGGATTCGTGGCAGGAGGTGATCGACACCAACGTCACCGGCGCCTTCAACTGTATTCGCGCCGTCTCGCCGGTATTCCGCAAGCAGCATTTCGGCAAGATCGTCAGTGTGAGCGCCCACCAGGCGGGGCGGCCCGGGTTCGGGGTGGCCAACTATGCCGCGAGCAAGGCCGCGCTGGAAGGCCTGACCCGGGCCGCGGCGGTCGAGCTGGGCCCGGCCAACGTCAACGTCAACGCGGTCGCCCCCGGTTTCATCCGGACCGAGCGACTGATGATGCTCCCCCGCGAGGTGATCGAGCGGGCCCAGAAGCACAGCGTCCTGGGGCGCGTGGCGGAGCCGGAGGATGTGGCCCACGTCATCACCTTCCTCTGTTCCGACGAG
>DATGDT010000277.1:0-3177 GCA_035310725.1 Gemmatimonadales bacterium | reverse complement strand
CCAGATGTCCTTCCCCTGCCGCTGCTTCAGCGCCGTGACCGTTTCCTTCGGGTCGGCCGAAACCGTCACGCGAGGGCACTCTTCCTGGCGCAGGGTGCGCGAGAAGACGTAGCTCTTCATCCCGCGCATCGCCGGACCGCCACCCTGCTCGCGCGCCATCTCGTAGGTCTTTCTGCCCATCAGCAGGGTGTCGAAGTTCTTGAACAACGCTCCGAAATCGATGTCCGGGTCCATGACGATCCAGTCGTAACCGCCAGTCGGATCGGCGATGTATCCGTCGAGACTCATCGCTGCTGAATAGCGCACGGGTCGCATGGTCGGCTCCTGCAGATGTTCCCTAATTCTGGCCGGCAGCGGGCGAATTGTCATCACGGACGAAGCGAGGGATCTTTGGCCTCCATGCGCATCGGCATCGACCTCGGCGGCACGAAGATCGAAGGCATCGCACTGTCGCCCGCCGGGAAAGAGATCGCCCGCCGCCGCGTCGCCACGCCGCGAGACTATGTAGCGTCACTCGATGCCATCGCGGCGCTGGTCCGCGAGCTCGAGCGCGACGCCGGCCCCCCCTTGGCCACGGTCGGTGTCGGCATCCCCGGGACCATCGTGCCCCGCACGGGCCTCGTGAAGAACGCCAACTCGACCTGGCTCAACGGCCAGCCGCTCGGCCGCGATCTCGAGCAGCGGCTCGGCCGAGCGGTGCGACTCATGAACGACGCGAACTGCTTCGCCCTCTCCGAGGCCACGGACGGCGCGGCGTCCGGCGCCCACGTCGTGTTCGGCGTCATCCTCGGCACCGGAGTGGGCGGGGGGATCGTCGTCGACGGCCGCTGTCTCGTGGGCGCCAACCTCATTGCCGGCGAGTGGGGACACAATCCGCTGCCATGGCCCACGCCGGACGAAACGCCAGGTCCGCCGTGCTACTGTGGCCAGCGCGCCTGCATCGAGACCTGGCTATCCGGTCCGGGATTCGAGCGCGACCACGCCGAGCATACCGGGGTCACGGTGTCCGGCCGGGAGATCGTCCGGGCCGCGTCGAGCGGTGACCCTGGCGCGCGAGGATCGCTCGCCCGCTACCACGATCGGCTCGGCCGCGCCCTGGCGTCGCTCGTCAACGTGCTCGATCCCGACGTCGTGGTGCTGGGTGGCGGCATGTCGAACCTCCCGGGACTGCCGGAAGCGGTTTCCGCTCTGCTCCCCCGCCACATCTTCGCGGCCGGCGCGCGCTCCGAACCCCTTGCCACGCGGGTGGTGCGCGCGGCGCATGGTGACGCGAGCGGCGTCCGGGGGGCGGCGTGGCTGTGGTCGCGCTGACAGGCAACCAGTTCCTCGGTAGCGGTGTCAACCGAAAGGGCAAGCACTGGCTCGCAGCCGGCCCGGACCCCATCGCTACGAGAACGGCGCCACAAGGAGGAAGACCATGCGAACGCTCATCGTCACGTTGCTCGCCGCTTGTTCTCTCACTGTGTCCCGGCAGCTGTTCAGCCAGGCGAGAGCTCAAGAGATCGCGGCAGCCTTCAACAAGCACAAGAGTGTCGTCAAGGACAACCACGGCGTCAGGAGAGAGAAGTACAAGGACGTTCGGAGCGAGCCGTTCGTCAAGCAGAACATCAGAGACTACTCCGGCGTCTATGAAGTGCCGGAACTGGGTTACGTGCTCACCATACAGGTCGGAGCTGATGGCAGAGTACACGCGAACGGGCATGAAGGGAGTGAGGACCTTCGTCCCTTTGACCTTCACAATGCCAGGATCGAAGGGGCCTTGCTGACTGGCACGAAAGTGTATCCTGACGGGTCAACGGAGAGCTTCGAAGGAGTATTCATGACTCGAATCGCGAGCGACAGCCCGGCGGATCCAGGGCACATCACATTTGGATTGGGAGTCCTGCGTCGCCCGCCCATAGAACGAGCCGGCATGACGTATGACAAGTTGTTCTATCAGCTGACACAGTGACAGATTGCGGTGTGAATCGACGGTCGATCTGGGTGGCGCTGTATGCGATCGCCATGGCGTTCGTCGAGGCGGCCGTCGTGGTCTATCTGCGGGCTCTCGCTCCCACTCTCGGTCAGATACCGGCGATCGAGCAGGGCCGAGAGGCCGCCACGATTGTGATGCTCCTTGCGGTCGCCGTGCTGGCCGGCGGCGATTCCTGGGGGCGGTTCCTGTTCTTCTGCCTCGCGTTCGGGATCTGGGACCTGTTCTACTACGCGTGGCTCCGCGTCCTGACCGGATGGCCTCCCTCTCTGCTCACCTCGGACGTGCTCTTCCTTATTCCGGTGCCCTGGGTCGCGCCGGTCCTGGCGCCGGTCATCGTCAGCCTGGGGCTGGTGGCGGTGTCCCTATGGTTGCTGAAGTTGCGGGAGCGCGGAGTAATAGTGCGCTTTTCCCCTCGGGTATGGGCAATCGCACTCGGCGGAGGAGCGCTCGTGCTGTTGTCGTTCATGTTGGACTATCGCCGCGCGTTACAGAGTCCCGATCCCCCCGCGTTCCACTGGATCCTGTTCGGGACAGGGGTGAGCGTCGCCGTGGCGGCCCTCGTCACTGGAGTCAGGAGGCGGCCGCCGCGAGGCTAGGAATCAGCTACTTCCCGCCACCGTCCTTCCCGGACCGCCTCCCCCGGCACGGGCCCCGACGGCGGTAAATCGCAGCGGGGTGTGACTCGTTCCCCGCCTCCAGGGTCAAACCGCTGAATGCGCTTCCCTGCCCCTTCAGCGGTCCGCGCCCTCCCGGCTCTCGTGACGCTGGCGTTGCCCGCAGCGAGGCACGCGTCGGCCCAGGGCTCGTGGCACATGAGCCTCGGCCCCGAGGACTCGGTCGATATCGGCAGGCTGCGCAACGCGCCGAACGGCCACATCTCCTACCAGCAGGGCAAGGGCGGCCTGACACTCTGGGTGGACGGCCGCATCGGCGACGCAACGCAGGGAACGTTCATCCTGCACCCGCACAGCTGGAGCACCCCGGAGCTCGAGCGCGCGGCGCCCGTGCGGGTCTTCGAGGCAGTCCACGATTCGACGCTCCCCTGCACGTCCGACTCCGGATGGTACCGCAACTACGCCGCGATCAACGCGATCATCCCCGGCCCGCAGCCGGGCGAGTTGCTGGCGTTCGTGGATGGGGAATTCCACCCCAGGAACACCGGGACCCCGCTGCGCGCGTCGATCGGCGTTGCGACGTCGACC
>DATGDT010000276.1:0-4405 GCA_035310725.1 Gemmatimonadales bacterium | reverse complement strand
CGGTTGACCGCGACCGCCATGACGTTCGCGACCCGCACGCCGGTCGCGGCGGCCACGATGACGATGCGCTTGGCTTCGGGTTGCTCGTCGCGCCGGCGCCAGGGAATCCGGACCCGCACCGCGGCTCCGGAATCGGCGACGCGGACTACGGCCCGTTCGTTCCCGGTCGAGTCCGGCTCCCAGCGTCCCTGGCCGTAGGGCACCTGCTGGGCGGACAGCCTCCCGCAGCCGAGCAGGACGAGGGCCAACGCGGTCAGCGAGCTGCTTCGCGACATGCTGCGCTCCCGGAGAAGTGGTCAGCCGCCCTGCTCTGCCACGATCGCGTCCAGCTCGGCGGCATGCTCGGTCAGCGACTGCAGCAGCGCCAGCTGGGTGCGGCAGCGGACGAGATTGTGCCCGGGTCGCTCGATCCGGTAGTAGCGGTCCCCCTCGAGGTGGTCGGTGAGAAACCGGACCGCCTGCTCGAGCGTGATGAGCCGCCCGGCGAAGCCGAGCAACTCGCGCTCGCGGGGAACGAGCAGCGTCCCGGCGCCGTCCAGATAACCGCGCGCCAGCGCGGTGAACATCGGCACGCGCACGCCGACCTGCGCGAGGTCCTCCTCGTCTTCCGCAGTCGGGCTCGTCATCGAGCGCACCAAGTCGCCGAAGTCCCACAGCGCCGAGCCCGGCATCACCGTGTCCAGATCGATGACGCATAGCGCCTCGCCGGTGCGCTCGTCCAGCAGCACGTTAGAGATCTTGGCGTCGTTGTGCACGATCCGCTGCGGCACCTCCCCGGACGCCATGAGCGGGGGAAGGACGTCCGCCAGCGAGCGCTGCGCCATCACGGCCGCGATTTCCTGCCGTGCCGACGCCGCACGCCGGCAGGGGTCGGCCCGCGCCACAGCCTCGAGCCGGGCGAATCGCGCCGCCGTGTCGTGGAAGCCGGGAATGGTCTCGTGCAGCGGCGGGCTGTCGTCGTCCGCCAGCAGGCGCAGAAACTCGCCGAACGCCCGCCCCGCACTGCCGGCGTCCTGCGGATCGCGCGCGCGATCGAGCACCACCGTCCCCGTGATGAACCGGAACACCCGCCAGCAGGTCCCGTCCGCCTCGCTATGCCAATCCGCGCCTCGGCGAGTCGGCACGAGCGTCAACGCGCGGCGCTCGCGGTCTGCCACGCTGGCCGCCGCCAGCCGGGACGAGAGGTGCCGCGTCACCCGCGACACGTTCTCCATCACCAGATCGGAGCGCGGGAAGACCCGGCGGTTCAGGGACTGGAGCAAGAAAGGGCGATTCGCGTCACCGGCCTGCACGTCCACCCGGTAGGAGTGACTGATGTGGCCGCCCGCGAGCGGCACCACCGAGACGATCTCTCCCTCGAGCGCGAACCGCTCGGCGATGGACCGCGCCGCGGCCACGCTCACTCCCACAACCGTTCCGGATAGCGGCCGTCCCGGACCAATTGCCGCAGCGCCGCCGCGACCGCCGGGCGGTCCGCCGGATGGGTGACCCCGAACCAGCGGCTTCCCGGATCGAGTACCCGCACGCGGCATTCCTGCCGCTCGAGCGCCGCGCGGATCGCGGTCGGGATCAGGTATTCGCCGCGCACGGGGTCGCCCGAACGGAAGAACTCCGCGAAGCCGCGCCGCAGCGTGTCGAACACTGCCGGCGTGAAGCCCCAGAGATTCATCGAGACGAGGGCGTCGGCGGGCAGCAGGACCGGCCCCGATTCGCCCGATCCCGCGTAGCCGCCCGGCGCGGGCGCGATCCGGATCACCTCTTCGACGCTCTCGAGCCAGCCGTTCGGATCGGCCCGGCACCACCCGCGATTCACTCCACCCGTCTCGGGCACCGTGTCGCCCAGGCGGAAGCCCACCACCGCGTAGCTCGGCGGCTGGTCGCCGGCGTGCTCCCGGAGATGGCCCGCCAGGGCCGAAAATGAAGGGGCGTCGTAGAAGTCGTCGGCATTGAGCACGGCGAACGGAGCGTGCACACCGTCGGCTGCGGCCAGCACGGCGTGCGCCGTCCCCCACGGTTTCTTCCGGTCCGGCGGCACCAGGGCCCCGGACGGGACATCCTCGAGTCGCTGGATCGCGGTACGCCAGGGAATCCTGGCCCCGAATCGCGCATTCGCGAACTCCGCGAACGCCTCCTCCATGTCGGACCGGATCACGAAGATCGCTTCGCCGAACCCCGCCCGGCGGGCGTCATAGAGAGAGTACTCCATGAGGGTCGCCCCGCCCGGGCCGACGGCTTCGAGCTGCTTCATGCCGCCGTAGCGGCTCCCCAACCCGGCCGCGAGAATGACGAGTTGTAGGTCCACTGGTCGGCCGTCCCGGCTGGAGCTTGTCGGCGCCCGCCTCGTGCGCCAAGTTGAAAGTACCATCCATGCCCATCGCGTACATCATCGACCACGACCACCGCCTGGTGATGGCCACCGGCCAAGGCGAGCTCACCGGCGACGACATCTTCGGCTACCAGACGGAGGTGTGGTCCCGCCCCGACATCGGCGGCTACAACGAGCTGATCGACATGACCAACGTCGAGCGCATCGACCTGCGCTCCGTGGACCACATCAAGCAGCTCGCCGAGCTGTCGGCCTCGATGGACCCCGCGGCGGCGCAGTCCAAGTTCGCCATCGTGGCGCCGGGAGACTATGCGTACGGGCTGGGCCGGATGTACGAGAGCTACCGTCGCCTCGAAGGGCGCAGCACGAAACGGGTCGGGGTGTTCCGCTCGATGGCCGAAGCTCGGGTGTTCCTGGAGCTCGACGACTAGCGACGCAGCAGCGTCGCCGTGGAATCGGGACTGCCGTCGTTCGACGCCGGTGTGAGTCCGAGGATCCCCGCGATCAGATCGTAGATGTGGATGTTGC
The DNA here is from genome assembly GCA_035310725.1 of Gemmatimonadales bacterium. Classification (GTDB taxonomy): domain Bacteria; phylum Gemmatimonadota; class Gemmatimonadetes; order Gemmatimonadales; family GWC2-71-9; genus DASTHG01. Next base: position 1,551 of record DATGDT010000276.1, on the reverse strand, counting down.
GGAACGCCGGCGCCACGTAGCCGTTCCGGAACGCCGGCCCGGAGGCGAGGAAGATCGCCCGCATCACCGACACGGTGTCGTCGTACCCGTGGGCCCCACCACGCAGCGTCTCCGGGTGCTGGAGCACGTCCGACCGTCGCAGGGCCACCGACCACCCGGGATCGGCCAGGGCAAGGATCGGCGGGATACGGCGGTTGTCACGATAATGAAATCGCGCCGGGGTCTCGGCCTTGCGCCACACGGCGAGATGCGGATGCTTGCCGTGCAGCGCGCGGTACACGCTGTCCTCCATCCCCGGCCTGGGCCAGAGGCCGAAGAGCGGGTTCCCGCCCACGCTCCGGGCGAGCAGGCCGGGTGGCAGATAGTCATCCAGCGCCACGACGCTGTCCGGCGTCGTCGGCGACATGCCGTGGTCGGAGACGACGATGACGTCGACCGCGGAGCGTAAGCCGCCGCGCGCGATGCCGTCGAGCAGCATCCCCACCGCGCTGTCCACTCGCAATACCGCCGCCGCCACCTCCGGGCTCCCGGGACCACTCTCGTGTCCTGCATGGTCCACGTCGCTGAAGTAGAGCGTGACGAACGAGGGCCGCCGCTCCACCGGCAAGGCGAGCCAGTCGAGCACCTGCCGCACGCGCGTGGCGTTCGGCACCCGCGTGTCGTAGCGCTCCCAGTACTGCGGCCGCACTCCTTCGATGGCGGCCTCGCTCCCCGGCCAGAAGTACGCGGCCGCGATCCGGTGCTGTTTCTCCACCGTCACCCACAGCGGCTCGCCGCCCCACCAGCGGGCGTCGGTCACCGCGACGCTGTCACTCATGCGAAACAGCGCGTCGAACACCGGATCGTAGATGGTGTTCTCCACCACGCCGTGATGCTCGGGGAAGAGGCCGGTGACGATCGTGTAGTGGTTGGGGAACGTCTTGGTCGGGAAGGCCGGCACGAGCGGCGCCCGCACGCCTCCGGCAATGATGCGGTGCAGGTTGGGCGACGCGTACCGGTCGAGGTAGTCGTAGCGGAAGCCATCGAGCGAGACGAGCACCACGATCGGGCCCGTCTCCGGTCCCGGCGGCGCGCGGCCGGTCGCGCCCGGACCGGTGCAGGCGACGAGGAGGACCCCGAGCCCTCCGGCCGCCATGCGTGCGGCGCCGGTCAGCGTGACCGCCACGCCTCGAGGGCGGACATACGGTGCGTCCCGGGATAGGGGACGTCCTCCCCTTTCACCACCATCCACAGCACCCGGTTGAGCAGGTCCATGTCGGCGGCGTCCGCCGTAGCGAGATCGAGCCGGCGCGACTCGCGCGCCGCCCGGCCGCGGGCCGGATTGCGCTCGTCGAGCGGGACGGACGGCGTGAGCGCGATGAACGGCGCAGTGTCCGGCCCGTCACGCCAGACGTCGCGCAGCGGGTGCCCGTAGTGGTCGAACTGCGACAGGGCATCCAGGTGCAGCATTTCCTCCATCGTCCGCAACACGTCGGTGGTGTTCGTGAAGCGGTGCAGCACGCCGCCCTGCGTGTACGGCGAGATCACGAGCAGCGGCGAACGGTGCGAATC
>DATGDT010000275.1:0-4169 GCA_035310725.1 Gemmatimonadales bacterium | reverse complement strand
GTTTTCGCTGCTCGAATTCCTGATGCGCAACGCCGGCCGGACGGTGTCGCGCTCGCGCATCGCCGAAGCCGTATGGAACTACAAGTTCGATCCCGAGACCAACGTCGTGGACGTCTACATCAACTACCTGCGCAAGAAGCTTACCTTCGCCGGCGCGCGTCCCCCGATTCGCACCGTTCGTGGGGCGGGGTATCGGCTGGAGGCGTCGTGAGCGAGCGACGTCTCGGCGCCGTCCTCACGACGCGGTTCAGCCGCCTCACCTGGTCCGCGCTGGCGGGGTACGCGCTCCTCGTGGTCGTCGTCTTCGCGCTGGCGTCCGAGGCGGTGCTGCGCCGTTCGCTCGAGCATACCGCAGACGTCACCCGGTCCCTGATCGGCGCCTACGGCGATTCCGCGGGCGGGCCGGGTAGCGTCATGCCGACGGCGCTCGCGGACCAGCTGCTCGACATGGGCGGCCGGGTCGTGATCACGCGGACCACGAATGCGGACGGCATGATGCAGGTCTACTTCCTGTCGCCCGGGATGCCGGCGAAGCGGCTGGAGGGGATACCCGCGTCGGCGTCCCCGGACGACGTGCGCCGGATTCTGCTGGCCGCGATCGCCCAGCGGGCGCGCTGGCGCTATCGGGCGCTGCACCGGGCGAGCGGCGCCTTCGACATCTATGTGGTGGCCAGCCGAGAACCCTATGTGGTCGCCCTGCTCGGGCTGGTGGTCGCCGCCGCGCTGCTCCTGCCCGTGGCGGCGTTCGGCGCTACCCGCGGCGCGCGCAAGGCCGTGGCCGAGGCATTGCGTCCGCTGGAGCGCATCTCCGGCGAGACGCGGGCGATCGGCCCCGACGACCTGGGCAAGCGGATCGACAGCCCCACCGGCCAGGCGGAGATCACCGAGCTCGCCGAGAGCATCAACCGGATGCTCGGGCGGGTGGACCGCGCGCACCGGGCGCTCGAGTCCTTCACGGCGGACGCGAGCCATGAGCTGCGGACGCCGCTGACGCACCTGCGGGCGCAGGTGCAGTGGGCCTCGGCGCAGCACCGCACCCCGTCGCCGGTCCGGGAATCGCTCGCCGCCATGGAAACCGAGCTCGAGCGGACCACCAAGATGGTGGATGAGCTGCTGCTGATCGCCCGGGGCGAGAGCCGGCGGCTGGCGCTGGCCCGTGCCCCGTTCGATCTCACCGCGGTGGTGGAGGACGTGCAGGAAATCACCGAGGCGATGGCTGTGGGCAAGGGCCTCGACGTCGGCTGTACCGAGTGGGCTCCGGCCCCCGTCGCGGCGCTGGGGGACGCGAATCGCACGCGGCAGATCCTGCTGAACCTCGCCTCGAACGCCGTGCGCTACACCGCGCGCGGCTGCGTGACATTCTTCATCCGGGAAGACGGCGACAGGGTCGGCGTGAGCGTGCAGGACTCGGGGTCAGGAATCGCCCCGGAGCACCTGCCGCACGTGTTCGACCGTTTCTTCCGCGTCGAGCAATCCCGCAACCGGGAGCTGGGCGGCACCGGACTCGGCCTCGCGATCGCCCGTCTCCTGGCTGAGCTGCAGGGAGGGGACATCGCGGTCGAGAGCGTGCTCGGCCACGGGAGCACGTTCACGCTGTGGCTGCCGCGCGCGGTCGCCGTGGAATCCGATTCCCTGCTACGAAGCGGGTAGCAGCCGCACGATCACCGTTCGTCCGCTGCGTTCCACGGCGACGTGAGCCGCCTGGACGGTCACGAGCGGTGCGTCGAGTCGCAGATCACGCACGTCGCCGAGTCGCGCGCCGTCCGGCAGGGCGAGCGGCGTTCCGCTCGCGGTCCAGCGCAGCGTCGTCTCGTCGCCGATCACGGCGCGCACCGTGCCGGCCTGCTGGTCCTGCACGACGGGTGTGGTGAACTCGGCGTCCAGTGCCTTGCCGGCGCAGGGCCGCACCCAGCGGCGGTGCAACAGGGCGCCCTGTCCTGCCTGGAGCAGGTTCTGCGGGTCGATGCCGCACGTGCCCATCCCGCCCACCGCGCTCGCGTCGATCACCAGCTCGATGCCCGGCGCGGCCAGGATCGAATCGCGCTGCGCCCGACGCAGGGATTCGAGGCCAGCGATCGTGGCCGCAGTGCTCTGCGCCAGCGCGGGCCAGTCGAAGCGCGCGCGCGCTGCCGCGATGAGGCGGGCTTCGCGAACCCCGTACCCGGTCACCGCGGCGAGCTCCTCCTGTACCGTGCGGTCCTCGCGCACCAGGTCCGCTTTCCACCGCTCGCCCGCAAGGCGGTCGAGCAGCCGCGCCAGGGCTGGGCCGGTCGCGTAGAAGCGCAGCCGGAGCGAGTTGCGCGACTGCGTCGTCACGCTGTCCAGGCTGCCCGTGACCCGCGCGACCACTCGTGATGCCCCGTCGCGCCACGCGGGATCGAGCGGCCCCACCTGCACGGCGCGCAGGCCGGCGTACTCCGCGAGTCCCTCGTTCAGCTCCGCCATCCGCTCGAACTCCGCTCCGTCGGCGCCGAGGGCGCGTTGGCGCGCGTCGCGCAGCGCCAGGAACTCCCAGGCGAGCGCACGGGCGGCGGAATCGCCGGGCGCCTGGAGCGCGGCCGCGAGCACCCGCGCTTCGAGCGCGAAGCCCGCTTCATTATCGCGATCGAAGACGGGATAGCTCGTTACGAGGAACGCGTTCTCACCGCCGCCGAACCGCTTGCCCTCACGACGACTGCCGCGCTCGAACACGTGGAAGGCTTCGTGAGCGGCGAGGTAGACGAGCTGTGCCGGAGTCGCGTCCGGCTGCGCCACGAGCTGCGCCACGTGGCGACCCGCCAGCTCCGCGTTGGTGTTCGCCGCGGAACGCGAGGCGACGTCGATCCAGGCGAGCCCGGGGGCACCCAGCGCCGTGAACCCATCGGGCGGGGTCCCGCGCCAGTTGCAGAGCATGGTGCCGCGCTCCGGCACCACGAACGCCACGGCGAGGGTGTCGGGCCGAAAGCCGGGCCAGATCCGCGCGGCGTCCAGGGCGATGAAGCGGCGGCACACCGGCGCGAGGCGCGCCGTGTCGGGTGTGAGTGGCGCGTTCGCCGTGAGCGTGGCGATGAGGGCGAGTAACATCATATGCTCCGTAGTTGAGTTCTACATTGTATGAGATATAAGCGGACCAAAAGGTCGCAGGGTCGGGCACGGACTCAGGGTTGCGTGGCGGGTCTCGGGCTGCGGGCGCGCCAGTAGAAGGCGCCGTTCGAGGCGAGCCGGATGTTCAGGTCGTTCCCGGCGTCGCCGCCGCCCCGGATCACCAGGCGGCCCGCCTGTTGGACCAGGCGATGGGGCGGCACGGGCGCGCCGTCGAGGGTGGCGCGGACCACGCGGGCGCCCTCGAACGCCAGCGTGAACTCTCCCGCCGGATCCACGGCCCGGACCGTCCTGAGAGTCGGGGCGGTGGAGCCCAGGGTGAGGGCCGCGACCACGGCGAGCGCCGCGGCGAGCCGCGACGGGGTGCGGACCGCAGCGACGAGGCGCGACTGGCGAACACACACGCTCGCCACATCGAGCCAGAAGCGTCCCGTACCGCGGCCGGCGAGCTCTTCCAGGTCGCCGAGCAGCTCTTCCTGGCGAGCGGGATCGACGAGCCAGCGCACCAGCGTGGCGGGGGCCGTGGTCATGCGCGGGCGGGGTGGAGAGTCGGGCGCCCGAGCCGGGCCCGGATGCGCTGCATCTCGCGCACCGCCGCGGCGCCCTCGGGGGTGATGCGGTACAGGCGCTTGCGGCGGCCACCGCGCTCGGCGGTGGCGGGTCCCATCCGGGAGCGCAGCAGTGCCTTGCGCTCCAGCCGGTCGAGGGTCGCGTAGACGGCGCCGAGGGAGATGGTATCGCCTGTTTCGCGCTCGAGATCGGCCTGGATGGTGACCCCATAGCCCTCGCCCGCGAGTCCGCTCACGGCGAGCAGCACCAGCTCCTCGAAGGCCCCGATCCGTGCCATGTCCTACAATGTATGGCAAATCGCGCGGAGCGCCAATGGCAGGCGTGTCAGGAGGCTGTGCGGCGGCGCGCGAGCTGGAACTGCCGAGCTGATCCGACGCTTCTGCTCCGGGGACCAACCTCCGGGGGAATCGAATGATGGATCTACGGCCAGGCCGAACCGCCATCGTCCGTTGGGCGCCCATCCCGTTGCGTCTGATCGTCGGGTATGGCTTCATGGCGCACGGATATGCGAAGCTGAC
>DATGDT010000274.1:0-2725 GCA_035310725.1 Gemmatimonadales bacterium | reverse complement strand
CAGGTACCGCGCGAACAGCGGCTCGTCGCCCGGGAGCGCCGGCTGCCCGGGCGTCTGGATGAGCAGAGCAATACCCGCTGACCCTTCGAGCGGCAGATCGTTCACGACACCCGCCGCTTCGATCCCCGGTGCGGCGGTGAGGCGCTGTAACACGTCGTCGATGCGCTGCATCCGAACAGCGGCGGGGATGGACTCCGAGTAACTGACCTGCAGTGTCGCGACGCTCTGAGGGTCGAGCCCTGACCCGGCGGCGAGCACGCGTTCCAGGCTGCGCAGCATGAGACTCGCGCCGACGAGCAGCGTCAATGCGACCGCGAGCTCCAGCGCCACGAGCGCTCGCCGCACGCGCCGCGCTCCCCGAGCGGTCGTCCCCCACCCCCCTCCGGTCTTGATCGTTTCTCCTACATCGGTGCGCCCCGCCCCGATCGCCGGCCAGGCCCCGAACCCGAGCCCGGTGAGCAGCGCAACCGCGGTGGTGAAGGCGAGAACGCGGAGGTCGAGGTGCGGTGGGGACACCGTCACGAGCGCAGCTGGCATCAGGAGCCGGACCAGCTCCAGGACGAGCCGGGCGACGCCCAGGCCGCAGACGCCGCCGAGACCGGCGAGCACGACGCTCTCCGTGAGCAGCTGCCGCGTCACGCGTCCGCGCGTGGCGCCGAGCACCGCGCGGACGGCGATCTCCCGGCGGCGTGCGGCCGCGTGCGCAAGGAGGAGGTTGGTCACATTGGCGCACGCGAGGAGCAGGAGCAGGCCCGTGGCACCCAGGAGAATGAGCAGGGCGTGGCGCTGGTCGCCGGTGAGCGTTTGCTGCAGCGGCGTCAACGCCCCCAGGTGCCGCAGCTCATCGACTGCTGCTTCGAGGTTGGAGCGCTTCCCAGGTACGCGCGCATCGGCCGCGCGTCCCTGCCACAGCGTCATCAGGCGTGCAGCGGCCGTCTCCTGGCGGACTCCGGGCGCCATCCGTGCGACGACTTGCGAAGGCAGGTAGCCGCGAAAGGGCTCGAACGTAGCGGGCGTGATGGGCACCGAAAGGGGGATCCAGAGATCGCTGCCCTCGGGAAAGCCGAATCCCCGGGGCATGACGCCCACGATTCGGTACGCACGTCCGTTGAGACGCAGGTCGCGTCCCAGCACCGCTCCCCCGCCGAACTGCCGCTTCCACAAGCCATCCGACAGAATGACGACCGGCGCCGCGTCCGGCGTCCCGTCGTCCGGCAACCAGGTCCGGCCCTGAGCTGGCGGCACTCCCAACGTCCCGAAGAAATCCGCGGATACGACTCCCGCGCGGACTCGCAACGGATGCTCGGGGTCGTCCAGATTGAGGCCTCCCACGGCATACGCCGCCACGTGCGAGAACACGCCCGAAAGCTCCTCGACATCGAGGATGTCCACGAACTTCACTGGGGGTGGGGCCTCGTCCGTGCCGTCGCCGCCCGAGGGGCGGAAATCGCGCGCCCGCATGGGTACGCTCACGCTCCGCAGGGCGACCAGCCGGGCGGCGCTCGCAAAGGGGAGCGGGCGCAGCAGGGCCGCGTCCACGGCGCTGAACATCGCCGTCGCGGCTCCGATCCCGAGCGCCAGCACACTCACCACCGCGACCGTGAACCCTCGCTCCCGTCGCAGCCGGCGCATGGCATGGTGCAGATCCTGCGCGAGTGCGGCGAGCCACTCCGCCCGTCGCTCGCGGCGTACCCGGCGGCTGCCGGCGGCCTGCAACGACCGCCGCACCGCTCCCGGGTCGCCGAACCGGACCCGCGCCGCCTGCTGCGCCTCCCGCTCCCCGAGGCCGCGCGAGCGGAAATCCTCGGTCAGGCGGTCGAGGTGGTAGCGGATCTCGTCGTCGGCATCGGCCGCCGGATCAGGGCCGAAAAACCGGAGGTACCGACGCCACAGCGGCTCGTGGCCGCCCATGTCTCAGGCGCCCACCGGCTGCGGATTCGCCGGCGCCTCGAGCGCGGCGAAGACCGCCCGCGCGAAGCGGGTCCACCCGTCGGCCTCCTGCCCCAGGTGCCGGCGGCCGGCGGCGGTGAGCCGGTAGAATCGCGCGCGGCGGTTGTTCTCGGAGGTGCCCCACTCGGCCGAGACGAGGCCCCGCTCTTCGAGCCGGTGCAACGCGGGATAGAGGGATCCTTCCTCGATCGCCAGCGCCTCACCCGTGGCGCGCTCGATCCAGCGGGCGACGGCATAGCCGTGCGCCGAGCCCCAGCTCAGCGCCTTGAGAATGAGGAGATCGAGGGTTCCGCGCAGCAGGTCCAGGGGTTCCGCCACGGCTTCTCCCATAGGAGTTCTATGGGAACATGCCGCCCCTCCCCTAGAAAGTCAATGGGAAGCCGGGGCTGGCCCTCAGATCGTCGGGCGATACTCGCCCCACACCCCGCGCAGGACGTCGCTGATCTCCCCGACGGTGCCCCGTGCGCGGACCGCCTCGAGGATCAGGGGCATGAGACGGCCATCGGGGGTCCCGGCGGCATCGCGGAGCCGCGCGAGCGCACGCGCAACGGCCGGCCCGTCGCGCCGCGCCCGCGCCTCCACGACCCGGCGTCGCTGGCCCCGCGCCAGCGCGCCGTAATCGGGCTGGGACACGGTCGGGATGCCCGAGCCATCGTCGAACTGGTTCACCCCGACCACGACCTGCTCGCCCGCTTCGATGCGGCGCTGCTGCTCGTAGGCGCTGCGGGCGATCGCATTCTGGAAGTAGCCCTGCTCGATCGCCCGCGCCGCCCCG
>DATGDT010000273.1:0-7915 GCA_035310725.1 Gemmatimonadales bacterium | reverse complement strand
ACCGCGCCGGTTGCCGCGCGACACGGAGCAGATCATCTACTTCCGCACCTACGATGACTACCGTCGCCTGCACGCCCTCGCGGGCGAAAGCCTGCGGTTCGTCGTGCTGGGCGGCGGCTTCATCGGCAGCGAGATCGCGGCGGCGCTGCGGACGGCGGGACGTGAGGTCGTAATGCTGGTTCCCGAAGACGGGATCGGCGCCCGCGTGTTTCCGGCCGACCTGTCCGCGTCGCTGGTTGACTACTATCGCGAGCAGGGCGTGGAGGTGCGAACGGGTGAGGGCGTGGCGGGGCTCACGCCGCGCGCCGGCAAGGTGATCCTCGAGACCACGCGGGGCCGCGAGCTCTCCGGGGACGTGATCGTCGCCGGGCTCGGCATCCGGCCCGACATCGCCCTCGCCGAGCAGGCGGGGGTGCGCGTGGAGAACGGCATCGTCGTAGACGAGCTGCTGCGCTCGAGCGTGCCCGACATCTACGCGGCCGGTGACGTCGCCAACTTCTTCAACCCCGCGCTGGGCAAGCGACTGCGTGTCGAGCACGAGGACAACGCCAACACGATGGGCGCCGCAGCGGGGCGCTCGATGGCGGGGCAGGGCGTCCCCTACACGCACTTGCCCTTCTTCTATTCTGACCTGTTCGCGCTCGGGTACGAGGCCGTGGGCGAGCTGGACGCCCGGTACGAGACGGTCGCGGATTGGAAGGAGCCGTTTCGCGAGGGCGTGGTCTACTATCTCGAGGGGGGACGGGTGCGCGGCGTGTTGCTGTGGAACACGTGGGGCCAGGTGGATCCCGCCCGGGCGCTCATCGCCGAGCCGGGACCGTTCCGGGCCGGGGATCTGCGAGGCCGGCTGCCGCGGTGACCATGCCGCGTCTCGCGTCCAGACTCCAGGGACCCGCACCAGCGGCCGAGTAGTAGAGCCACACGAAACAGTACAGCGCGGCAGCCACCCCGTTGTTCGCCACGGGCCAGAAACTCAGCGGGGAAGAGAACTGGAAGTAGGCCACCGCCATCTCACCCGCCAGCAGGAATGCGACCGGGCGGGTGAACAGGCCGAGCAGCAGCAGGGCCCCGCCGAAGGTCTCGAGGACTCCGGCGAACCAGACCTCGGACGGGAACGCCGCGGTGGTCCCGTCCGGCGGCATTCCGATCGGGAAGGCGAACAACTTCAACGTGCCGGACTGGACGAAGATGAACGCCGCCACGATGCGCAGAAGGCTTTGGAGCTGCGGGCCCGCTGCGGCCCATTGCGAGGCAATCGTCCGCAGGAACGTCGGCCGCCGGGTCGGGGATCCCGACATCAGGCGGTCTCCGGTCGCGCGCACACCCGGGCGCGCTCGAGCAGCAGCGTGCGCTCCCGCGTGTTGCGGGTGAGCGCGGCCGCGCGCTCGAATTCGGCCCGGGCCTCGGCCAGGCGGCCTAGCTTGGCGAGAAAGTCGCCGCGCACGGTCGGCAGCAGGTGGTATCCCTCGAGCGCCGGCTCGCTGGTCAGGGGGTCCACGATCTCGAGTCCCGCCGCGGGGCCGAACGCCATGGCATACGCGACCCCACGGTTCAGCTCCACGATCGGCGAGGGCGTGAGCTGGGCCAGCGCGTCGTACAGTGCCGTGATGCGCGTCCAGTCCGTCTCCTCCGGCGTGCGCGCACGCGCATGGCAGGCGGCGATCGCGGCCTGGAGCGCATAGGGACCGAGCGAGCCGCCCAGCGCTTCGGCGCGCTCGAGCGCGGCCAGCCCGCGGCGCACGAGCAGCGGGTCCCAGCGCGCGCGGTCCTGATCGAGCAGCAGGATGGGCTCGCCGGACGGCCCGATCCGGGCGTGCAGGCGCGACGCCTGGATCTCGAGCAATGCGACGAGGCCATGCGCTTCAGGCTCCTCCGGGGCGAGCTCGGCTAGGATCCGGGCGAGCCGGAGCGCATCGTTGCACAGCTCCGGTCGCGCCCAGTCGTCTCCGGCGGTCGCCGAGTAGCCCTCGTTGAAGACGAGGTAGATCACTTCGAGCACCGACGACAGCCGGGCCGCGCGGTCGTCCCCGCGCGGAACCTCGAATGGGACGCGCGCTTCCCGCAGGGTCCGCTTGGCCCGGACGATCCGCTGGGCGATCGTCGCCTCCGGAACCAGAAAGGCGCGGGCGATTTCCGGCGTCGTAAGCCCCCCGAGCAGGCGCAGGGTGAGGGCGACCCGCGCCTCGGGGGAGAGCACCGGGTGGCAGGTGGTGAACACGAGGCGCAGCAGGTCGTCGCCGATGTCGTCGTCGATCGCGCCCGCGAGCTCGGTCTCGGGGCTCTCCTGGCGTGCCTCTAGCTCGGCCCCGAGCACTTCGTGCTTACGCTCGAGCAGCTTGTCGCGGCGCAGGCCGTCGATAGCCCGGTGCTTGGCCGTGGCCATGAGCCAGGCGCCCGGATTGTCCGGGACGCCCGACTCGGGCCACCGCTCGAGCGCGGCGACCAGTGCGTCCTGCGCCAGGTCCTCCGCGAGGCCGACGTCGCGCACAATGCGGGTGAGGCCGGCGATGAGCCTGGCGGACTCGATCCGCCACACTGCCTCGATGGCGCGACGGGTGTCGTTCGTCACGGGGCGGAGAACGTGATGGGGCGAACCTCGCACTCGCCCTCCCACGACGGCCAGTGCTCGCTGTGCAGCCGCATGAAGGCGAGCGCGGCTTCGACCGCCTTTTCCCGCGTCGCCCACTCGAGCACGGCGTAGCCTCCGACGACTTCCTTGGCCTCGGTGAAGGGACCGTCGGTCACCGTCAGCTTCCCGCCCTTGCTACGCACCCGAAAGCCGCTGGCGCTGGCGCCGAGACCGCCGGATTGGAGCAGCGAGCCGTCCCTGAGCGAGTCCGCGGTGAGCTTGGCCATGGCGTCCTGCAGCGCCTGGGGCGCGGGCCCCTGGTTCTCTGCCGATTTCACGATCGAGAGGAATTTCATTGTCGTCGCCTCATCTCCAGGTATGGTGTCCGTCGCGTGATTCCTTCACCGGGACGTCGAATGAACCAGGGAGAAATCGACACGGAGGCTTGGGAGGAGGCTAGCGGACCGGCAGTGACGTCCCGTCCCGGCCCGGACGGGGCCGCCGCGGCTCCCCGCATTCGCAATCGCGGCAGCCGTGTTTCGCGCATGTCCGGCAACTCTCGAGCACCCGGCCCCGCAGCGCGGCACGCGCCCGGTGCAAGCGCGCCGAGGCGTTCGACGCGGAGATGCCGGCCTCGCGGGCGAACGCATCCACCCGCTCGCCATCCAGGTCGACACGACGCACGGCGGTGGCGTATTCCGGCTTGAGCGTCTCGACGAGATCCCGGATGCAGGCACAGACCGTCTCGCGCATCTCGGCGTCTCCCTCGGGCGTCTCCAGCTCGGCCGCGGCGGAGGCGAAGGCCCGGTCTTCGGTCGCACGGCGCCGATAGTGATCGACGAGCGCGTTGCGCAGCAACCGGTAGAACCACGCCACGGCCGATTCCTCGGTCCGCACCGTTTCGACGCGCTCGAGCGCGCGGGCGAAGCCGTCCTGCAGGATGTCTTCGGCCGTGTCGCGCGATCCCACCCGGCGCTCGAGGAACGCGAGGAAGCGCTGGTGGTTGGCCACCAGCGCCTCCAGGACCGCATCGCGTACAGGCTGCGGGTTCAGTTGCAGCACCCCTCGCCGCATCCGCATCGCGGGTCGTTGAGACAGTCGCAGCCGCAGTCGCCCGACGTCGGGATCTGGGAAGCAGGCATCGGTACCTCCTCATCGTTCAGGGAAGCGGGGCCGGCCTATCCGGCCCACGCACTCCCGCTGACGGATGAGCCCGCAGAATCTTACACCCGCTAGCGGCCCACGCCTGCGGCCCGCTGGACCTCGGGGGAGAACTCCGACAGCTCCTGTATCTGGCGGACCTCGATGATGTCGCCATCGAGCATCGGCGCGCGCTTCGCCCATTCGACGGCCTCTTCTTTCGACTTCACCTGGATCAACCAGTAGCCCCCCACCAGCTCCTTCGACTCGGTGAACGGGCCGTCGGTGACCTTGGGCTTCCCGCTGGAGAAGCGGACCCGGGTGCCCTTGGCTGGCGGGTGGAGTCCGTCGAGGGACAGCAGTACTCCGGCCTGCTTCAGGGACTCGTTGTACTTCATCATCTTGGCGACGAGCTCGGCCGGGGGCTCGAAGTCCGCCCCGGCGCTCTCGTACACCTTCGGGATTACCAGCATCATGAATCGCATCGCCGTATCGCCTCGAGTTCTAGGGTTGGCACCTGAAGCTCTCCGGGGTTACACCGAAACGTCGAACGGGAGCCCCGCCAATCGACAACCGTGCAAGTGCCTGCAAAATCATGACTTGGCGACGTAGCCCGCGAGGCGCCCGAGCGTCTGCTGCAGCCCCTCGACGGCCCCGAACTGCTTTGCCGTGGAGTCGCGCTCGGCCGCCGTGTCGAACAGCATGCGGACCGTGACCGCCGTCTTGCCGCCGACGTCGGCGAAGCTGACCGTCGCGTGGAATTTCGGACCGGAGACGTGATCGTACACCAGCCGCTCCGGCGGCGTGACCTCGACGTAGACGATCCTGTTCTGGTAATCGCGGCCGTCGGGACCGTGCATGACGAAGCGCCAGACGCCGCCCGGCCGGACGTCCATCTCGTAGATCGTGGTGGTGAACCCATTCGGCCCCCACCAGTGTGCGATGTGCTCCGGTTCGGTCCACACGCGGAAGACCAGCTCGCGCGGAGCATCGACCAGTCGCGTGGCCGTGATTTCACGACTGGCGGTATCGTCGGGTGAGCCTGGCATCGGTCGCCTATCGGAGTACGCGGTAGGAAAGGTGCGTCACCTGGGCAGAGGGACGGACGGTCATGATCTCGAGTGCCGGCAGGTCGCGGCCGCCGTCGAACAGACGCACGCCCTCGCCCAGGAGCAGCGGCGCGAGATGCACGTGGAGCTCATCTACGACGCCGGCCCGGAGCGCCTGCCGGATCGTGTCGGCGCCGCCCGAAATGCGGACGTCTTTGGCGCCAGCGGCAGCGCGCGCCTGGGCTAGCGCGCGCTCGAAGCCGTCGGTCACGAAATAGAACGTGGTGCCGCCCGGCCTGACCCATGGGTCGCGGGGCTTGTGCGTGAGGACGAAGACGGGGGTGTGAAAGGGGGCGTTCTCGGGCCAGCCCACTTCGCCCTCGTCGAACATGCGCCGGCCCATGACATTGGCGCCGATCCGGGCCAATATCGCCCGGACGATGTCGTCGTCGGGGCCGGTCTCCCCGCCGGGCATCTGGAGATGCTCGCGGAAGCTCGCGAGCCCGAACAGCCACTCATGGATCCGCGTCCCGCCGTCCCCCAGGGGATTGCCCGGGCGCCCGTTCGGGCCCGCGATCAGTCCGTCGAGGGACAAGCCGACGTCCACGAAGACCTTGCCGCTAGTTCTTGCGGTCACGTCGCTTGCCTCGCTGTTGCAGCTCACGCAGGTAGTCTTCCAGCCGATCGAAGCTCTGGTCCCAGAAGCGGCGATAGTACTCGATCCAGTCGGCGGCGGCGGCCAGCGGCCGGGCGTCGAGCCGGCAGCGCGACACTCGGCCGTCGCGGCTGCGACGGACCAGGCCGGCGCGCTCGAGCACCCGCAGATGTTTCGAGATGGCGGGGCGCGAGACGGCGAATGGCTCGGCCAGCTCCCCGACCGTGGAGTCACCGGCCGCAAGCCGGGCGAGGATGGCCCGGCGGGTGCCGTCGCCCAGCGCGGAGTACACGGCATCGAGACGCGCTGCACCGGTAACCATATGGTTACCAGTATACGGCGCTCGCGCCGGCTGTCAAGGCGGGATCAGTGGCCGAGGTCGACCGTGATGTTGCGCCACTTGCCCTGACGGAAGCGCAGCACGCTCAAGGCGCAGCGGGTGATGTGTCCGCACAGAATGGCCGTCCACACGTCGATCGGGTGCAGGCCGCGGGTCGCCTGCCACCAGGCGCAGAGGCCGAGCGGCACCACGATCTGGGACACGATCGAGATGTACAGGGGGGAGCGCGTGTCGCCCGTCCCCTGCAGCCCCCCGGTGTAGGTGAGGGCGACGCTCACGAACAGGCCGGACACGCTCAGGAAGGCGAGCAGCTGCGTTCCCACGGCGACGACGCCCGGATCGCTCATCCCGAACAATCCGAGCAGGGGGCGGGGAATCGTGAGAAACAGGACGCCGATCGTGGCGGCGAGCGCGATGCCTATCCCCGCGGCGATGTGGACGCCGCGTACCGCGCGTTCCGGGCGGGCCGCTCCCAGGTTCTGTCCCGCGACCGTGGCGGCCGCGCCCAGCAACCCGACCGAGGTCCACGTGATGAACGAGAACAGCTCGGTGTACCCGATCGCATACGCCGCCTGCGCTTGTGCGCTCTGGGCGAGCGAGCCGATGAAGCGCAACAGCAGCACGCCGGCGACGTTCATCGCGACTCCCTGGACGCCCGTGGGCAACCCGAAGCGGAACAGCGCCCGGATGATGCTCCAATCCGGCCTCCAGTCCATGCCGCGATGCCACAACACGGGCAGCGAGCCCGAGAACAGCAGGTAGACGGCGAATCCGCTCACGACAAATCCAGCCAGCGTGGTGCCGATGGCCGCGCCGGCGGTGCCCAGCCGGGGCAGGGGGCCGAGCCCCGTGATCAGCGCGATGTTGAACGCCACGTTCAGCACGGTGAGCAGGACCCCCAGCCGCAACGGCGTCCGGGGGTCTCCCGCCGCCCGTAACGCTCCGCTCACCATGAAGAAGAACAGCGACCCGAGGCTGCCCACGAACATGATGCGGAGGAAGGGCAGGGCCTCGACGCGCACCGCGGGCGCCGCATGCACCACGCCGAGCAGTGCCGGCGCGAGCAGCCAGCCCAGGGGCGCCAGGACCAGGCCCCACAGGGCCACCGCGGCGAGGAACGCCTGATAGACGGTGCGATTGACCTTCTCGGGCTCGTTGGCTCCGGCGAAGCGGGCGACCAGCACGCCCATTCCGCTGAACACCGACATGACGAAGACGATGACGACGATGAAGATCTGGACCGCCACACCGATGGCGGCGTTGCCGGCATACCCCACGAGATGGCCGACCAGGGCGTGGTCCACCATGCCCTGCAGGCCGCCGATGAGGTTCTGCAGCATCGTGGGCCAGGCGAGCATCCAGACGGCGCGGGACAGCGGTCCTTCGACGATGGAGCGGTCGAGTGCCCTGGCCTGGCGCGGATTCGTCATGGATCGGGTGCGAGGGGCAGGAGCGGCCGCCGCGTCACACCTGGCGCAGCTTCCAGCGGCCGCGGCGGAACAGCACCAGGCTCACGAGCCCGAGCGAGGAGTACCCGAGGAGGATCGCGAGGAACGCCCCGAAGGGACCGAGGTCCAGTACGCGGGCGAGCACGTAGGCGAGCGGGATCTCCCACAGCCAGAAGCAGGCGAGGTTGATCCAGGTGGGCGTCCACGTGTCGCCCGCGCCGTTGAACGCCTGCGTGAGCACCATGCCGAGCGCGTAGAACACGAATCCATAGCTCATGGTGCGCAGCGCGAGGGCGGCGATCGGGGCGGCGCCCGGATCTTGCGTGAAGAGCCCGACGATCGGGCCGGCGAGCACGACGAACACCAGCCCCACGACGCCCAGCACCACCATGTTGTACCGGCCGGCGATCCACACCGCCCGCTCAGCGCGGTCGGGGTCGCGCGCGCCGAGCGATTGCCCGACGATTGTCGCGGCGGCGTTGGACAGGCCCCAGGACGGCAGCAGGCAGAAGATCACGAGCCGGATCGCGATGGTGTAGCCCGCGACGGCGGCGCTGCCGAAGGTCGAGATGATGCGCACCAGGCCGATGTAGCTCGCCGTCCCGACGAGGACCTGGAAGGTGCCGGAGCCCGACAGGCGCAGCAGGTGCGTCATCACCGCCGGGCGCAGGGCGAGGTGCGTTTGCCGGACGGACACGCGCGCATCGCCGCGGC
>DATGDT010000272.1:0-4201 GCA_035310725.1 Gemmatimonadales bacterium | reverse complement strand
GCGATCTCGAAGACATCGCGGCGATGGCCGAGGCGATCCGGTCGTTGCAGGTGCGCGGGGCGCCCCTGATCGGGATCGCGGCGGCGATGGGGCTCGTGGCCGGCCTGCGCGACGCGCGGGGAGTCTCCCGCGAGGAGTTTCTCGCTCGCGTGGAGCGGGGGGCGGCCTTCCTCGCCTCCACCCGCCCGACCGCCGTCAACCTCCGTTGGGCCCTGGAGCGGATGCGCACGGTCGCTCGCAGCACGCCCGGCGGCGGTGCCGAGCTGTGGGAGCGCCTCCACACCGAAGCGTGCGCGATCTGGGATGAAGACCGCGCCATGTGCCACCGCATCGGAGAAGCGGGGCTGCCGCTCATCCCCGAGGGCGCGAACGTGCTCACCCACTGCAACGCCGGCGCGCTGGCGACGGGCGGCATCGGGACCGCGCTCGCCCCGATCTATCTGGCGCATGACGCGGGACGACGGGTGCACGTGTTCGCGGACGAGACGCGACCTGTCCTGCAGGGCGCCCGGCTCACCGCCTGGGAGCTGACGTCGGCGCACGTGCCGTGCACCCTGATCGCCGACGGCGTGGCGGCGAGTCTCATGCGGGCCGGCCGCGTCACCCTGGTCCTGGTCGGCGCCGACCGCATCGCCAGAAACGGGGACTTCGCCAACAAGATCGGCACCTACCCGCTCGCCGTGCTGGCGCGTCACCACGTCGTCCCGTTCTACTGCTGCGCCCCGTCTTCCACCATCGACGCCGGCGTCGCGGACGGCGACGCGATCCCGATCGAGGAGCGCGCCGCCGAGGAAGTGACGACCCTGGCCGGCCGTGCGATCGCTCCAGCCGGAATTGCGGCGTACAATCCGGCCTTCGACGTGACCCCCGCGGGCTTCGTCTCCGGTTTCGTCACCGACCGCGGCATCCTCCAGCCGCCCTTCGAGCGGTGAAGGCGGTCCTCGCCCTCGATCAGGGCACGACCGGCTCGACCGCGCTCGTCATCGGGGAGAACGGGGCCGTGCTGGGGCGGGGATACCGCGAGCTGCCGCAGCATTTCCCGTCTCCCGGCTGGGTCGAGCACGATCCGGACGACATCCTGCGGGTGACGCTCGAGGCGGCGCGGGAAGCGCTCGCGCGCGCCCGTGTCACTCCTGCCTGCATCGGCATCACCAATCAGCGCGAGACGGTGTGCGTGTGGGACCGCGCAAGCGGCCGTCCGCTGCACCGGGCGATCGTGTGGCAGGACCGGCGCACCGCGCCGCGCTGCGCGAGTCTCGCCGCCGGTCCCCAGGCCGCCGCGATCCGGGAGCGCACCGGGCTCGTGCTCGACCCCTACTTCTCGGCCACGAAGATGGAATGGCTGATGGAGCATGTGCCCGACGTGCGGGCGCGCATCGAGGGAGGGGACGCGGTGTTCGGCACCGTAGACACGTGGCTCGTGTTCCAGCTCACCGCCGGTGGAGCGTTTGCCACCGACCATACCAACGCTTCCCGCACCATGCTGTACGACCTGGCCGCGGGCGCCTGGAGTGACGAGCTGCTCGGCTTGTTCGGCCTACCACGGACTGCGTTGCCCGAGGTGCGTCCCTCGAGCGGAGACTTCGGGGTGACGGCGGCGCGGCACTTTGGCGTCGAGATCCCCATCGCCGGGGTAGCCGGAGACCAGCAGGCCGCGTTGTTCGGTCAGGGGTGCTGGGGCGCGGGACAGGCGAAGAATACCTATGGGACCGGCGCTTTTCTGCTGCTCAACACAGGCGATCGGCGCGTATCGTCGGCGCACGGGCTTCTCAGCACGGCCGCGTGCGATGCCGCAGGGGCCCGGGCCTTCGCGCTGGAGGGCAGCGTGTTCATCGCCGGGGCGGCGATTCAGTGGCTGCGCGATGGCCTCCAGATCATCGCGGCGGCCGCGGAATCGGAGCAGCTCGCCCGCGACGTACGGGATACGGGCGGCGTCTACTTCGTTCCGGCCTTCGTCGGGCTGGGCGCGCCGCACTGGGAAGCCGGGGCGCGGGGTACGATCGTCGGCCTGACCCGGGGCACGGGACGGGCCCACCTGGTGCGTGCGGCCCTGGAAGCGATGGCGTTCAGCACGCAGGAAGTACTCGACGCCATGACCGCGGATGCGGGAATCGGGCTCACCGAGCTGCAGGTGGACGGCGGCGCGGCCGCCAACGACTGGTTGATGCAGTTCCAGGCCGACCTGCTGGGCGTGCGCGTCGCGCGCCCCGATCTGGTCGAGACGACCGCGCTGGGTGCCGCTGGTCTCGCGGGACTGGCGACCGGGGTATGGCGGCGTGCCGAGGACTTTCTCGCGGGTCGCCGCTTCGACCGTTTCGATCCCGGGGGGGAGGCCGCCGAGTCGCGTGCTCGCGCGGGGGAGTGGCGTCGCGCGGTCCAGGCCGCGAAGCAGTGGGCCGCGGCCGGGAGATCGTCCGCCACATGAGACCGTTGATCGCCGTCGTCGGCGGCTCGACCTGCAGCGACGCCGAAGCCGGCCTCGCCGAGGACGTCGGGCGCCGGCTCGCCGTGGCGGGCGCGATGGTCGTGTGCGGCGGGCTCGGCGGGGTAATGGAAGCGGTATCGCGCGGCGTGCGCGGGGCCGGCGGGCTCACCATCGGCGTCCTGCCGGGTGCCGACCCGCACGAGGCCAACCCGTACGTGGACGTGCCGCTGGCGACCGGGATGGGGGAGATGCGCAACGCCCTGATCGTGCGTGCCGCGCGCGCCGTGATCGCCATCGGCGGGGGCCACGGGACGTTGTCGGAGGTCGCCCTGGCCCTGCGCATCGGCACCCCCGTCGTGGGGCTGCACGATCGCTTTCCGGGGCTCGACTTGCCTCGCGCGACGGATGCGGCGACCGCGGTGGCCTGGGTCCTGGAGCGGGCTATATGAAGCCCGCACGGCGTCTTCATTTCGCCTTCATGGAAGCTTACCATACTTCCCACGGGTTTTAGGGTTGGAGCAGCGAGAGCGAAAGGCGGTATAATCAGGCCATGAAAGCTGGTATGAAGTTCGCCCTCGGGGCGGTGCTGATCGTCGGCTCGGTAGGCTACCTGATGGCCTCCGGGATCAAGGAAACCGGGCAGTATTTCCTCACGCCCAGCGAGCTGTCCCAGAAGCTCGCCAGCGATCCCACGTTCTACGACGTGGGCATGAAGGTCGGGGCGAACGTGGTGCCCGGGAGCGTCACGCGCGACGTCGCCACGCAGACGATCGCCTTCCGGATCACCGACGGGAGCGCGACCTACCCGGTGATCTACAAGGGGTTGGCGCCCGACACGTTCAACGACAGTGTCGAGGTGGTGGTCGAGGGCCGCCTGCAGCGCGACGGCGTGATTCACGCGACCGACGTGCTGGCGAAGTGCGGCTCGCGTTACGAGTCGGTGCCCAAGGCCTAGACGATGACCCTGCTCGGCAATCTCGCGCTCTGGGTGGCCTTTCTCCTGGGCGCCTGGAGCGGGATCACCGGTTTTCTGGGTGGTACGCGGGCACGCAACGACCTCATCACGAGCTCCCGCCACGGGGTGTACGCCATGTGCGGGGCGCTGCTGGTCGCGACGCTGTCGTTGGAGGTCGCGCTGTTCCGCCACGACTTCAACGTCGAGTACGTCGCCGCCTACACCAGCCGCAACCTGCCGACCTTCTACATCTGGTCGGGGCTGTACGCCGGGCAAAAGGGCAGCCTGCTGTTCTGGGCGACCGTGCTGGCGCTGTTCGGCGCGCTGGCGCAGTGGCTCACCGCGCCGCGTCACCGGATCTACCTGCCGTACGTCGGGGCGATCACCAGCCTGGTCGCGGCCTTCTTCATCAGCGTGATGCTGTTCGGGCACTCGAATCCGTTCGAGCGGCTGCCCTATACGCCGATCGACGGGCGCGGCCTCAATCCGCAGCTGCAGAACCCGGGGATGGTGTTCCATCCCCCCATGCTCTACCTCGGCTACATCTCGATCACCATCCCGTTCGCCTTCGCGATGGCCGCGCTGATCTCCAAACGGCTCGACGTCGACTGGCTGGTGGCGATCCGCAAGTGGACGCTCCTGTCGTGGCTCTTCCTGTCGGTGGGGATCTGCCTCGGCATGTGGTGGGCCTACGTGGAGCTCGGGTGGGGCGGCTACTGGGCGTGGGACCCGGTCGAGAACGCCTCGTTCCTCCCCTGGCTCACGATGACGGCGTTCCTCCACTCCGTGATGATCCAGGAGAAGCGGGGAATGCTGAAGAA
>DATGDT010000271.1:0-3721 GCA_035310725.1 Gemmatimonadales bacterium | reverse complement strand
TCGAGCTGGACGTGCTCGCCAGCCGGGCGGGGTCTCCCCTCGACCCGACCCTGACGCTCCTCGGCCCCGACGGCGTCACCGTCCTGGCATTCAACGACGACTATCTCAGCCCGGACAGTCACATCGAGCTCTTCATCACGTCCACGGGGCGCTACTTCATTCAGGTCCAGGGCTTCAGTGGGGTCGGCAGTCCGACATCCACGTATGCGCTGTCGTTCGGATCGGTGCCCGAGGGTCCTGGGGATCCTCCCACACGGTACACGGACCGACTCGGTTCCCCCATGGGGATAGCGGCCGGTCCTGCGGGCGAGGTCTACGTGGCGGACATCGGCGCCCAGCGCCTGGTGCGCGTCGCGGCGACCGGAGAGGTCACTGAGCTGGGGACATTCCCGGGAGAATTCCCGGTCGGCGTGGTGGTCGACGGCTTCGGCGATGTGCTCGTGTCGACCGTCAACACCGCCTTCTCGGCGGGAAGAATCCTCCGATTCCGCGGAGGGACGGTCTCCACGTTCACCGCCGCGCTGCAGTCCGGCGCGACGATGACTGTCGGGCCTGACGGCGACGTCTGGGTGATCGACCCCGTCGCCCGCGCGCTGCGGCGCTTCGACCCGCTCGGGGGCCCGAAGGCCACCGTCAACCTCGCCAGCCTGACGCATTTCGCCTTCGACATGGGGCTGGCCTTCTCGCCGGCGGGCGAGCTGTTCCTGACGGACGGCTTCGCCACGATCTACCGGATCAGCGACGGTGTACCGCAGATCGCGTTTCAGACGGATCCATTCCTCAACGGCCTGGCGTTCGACAAGGACGGCTTTTTGTATGTGGCGAACGGGTCGCGCGGCCGGGTGACTCTGCTCGACCCCGACCTCCATGTGGTGGAGGACCCGTTCGCCCGCAGCTACCTGAGCGGGTCGACGCAGCTTGCGTTCTTGCGGGGAGCGGACGGCGCGATGACGCCCCGCCTGCTCGCCGACAACGCGGGCCTCGGCTCCACGGCCTCCGATGTCAGCGGCATCATCGAGATGAACCCGGCGAGGATCCGCGCGGAAGGGTTCCGGATCGGGATCGACTTCCTGCCCGTCGCCAACGCGACCCTGAATGACGGCGTGGTCGGGGCGGACTACGCCGACGAGCTGCGGCTCACCGTGTCCCCGGCCAGCGGCGGGGCGACCTGGAGCCTGGCCTCCGGCGCGCTGCCGCCGGGGATCACGCTGTCGCCCGACGGGCACCTCACGGGAATCCCCGCCCAGGCCGGCCGCTTCACATTCGCCGTGCGCGCCGATGCCGACGAGGGGTTCGCGCTCAAGTCCTTCGCCGTCATCGTGACCATTCCGACCGTGAGCGTGGATGACGCGGCTGCGGACCTGCTCGGGGGGGCACCGCTCGACCTGACGCGGCGACGCTTCCTCGACCTGCAGGGCAACCGGAACGGAAACTTCGACCTTGGCGACTTCCGCGCGTTCCTGCGGGCGAACGGCCAGCTCCCCGCCCCGGCGGGA
Organism: Gemmatimonadales bacterium; assembly: GCA_035310725.1. Classification (GTDB taxonomy): domain Bacteria; phylum Gemmatimonadota; class Gemmatimonadetes; order Gemmatimonadales; family GWC2-71-9; genus DASTHG01. The sequence continues at coordinate 2,225 of DATGDT010000271.1, read as the reverse complement.
AAGGAGCAACCATGAAGACGAATCGCTGGATCGGGCTCGGCTTGAGCCTGGGACTTCTCTCGACGGGTCTGGCGTGCGGCGACAACGCCATCGCGCCGAAGCCGAAGGCGGGGAGCGTGACGGTGTCGCTCACGACACCCAATGCTGACGACGGCGCGGTGCTGGTCGCGCTGTTCGGACCCGGATTCGCCAACGTCCGACCATCGAGTGCGTCCTATCGCCTGTACTCGCTCACGGCCTCGCCGACCGAAATCCGCATCCTCGTGGTGGGGGATCTCTCGACGGGCGCGTTGCTCTCCCTGGACATCGACGATCCGGCCAGGATCGCCGAGTACCACGGGACCGTGATCCAGGCGGCCTCACGGGACGACATCGTCCACACGGTGAGCACCGACTACGACCTGACGTTCGCGGCACGGTGAGCTCCGCGGACCCTCACTCCTTTGGTGGAGGCCCATGCCATCCCCTCGCATGACCCCATACGCCATCCGGGCGCTGCTGGCCGTAGCGGTGCTCGCGATACCGGCCCCCGCACTCGCCCAGTTCCCGCAGCACGCGCCGAAGCGCAGGACGGGTAGGAGCGTGCTTCTCGCGCCGGCGGCCACCCTGACCGCGACGCTGACGGAGTCCGAGCCGAACGACCTCGTCGCGCAGGCCAACCTCGTGACGCTGGGCGACACGGCTGGAGGGACCATCAGCGTCACGGGCGACGTCGACACCTACGCGCTCGACCTCGTGGCCGGCACGAAGCTCTCCCTCAACGTCCTCGCCAGTGGGGCGGGGTCGCCGCTCGACCCGGAGTTGACGCTCGTGGGAACCGACGGCACCACCATCCTGGCGTTCAACGACGACTACCTGGATCTCGACAGCCACATCGAGTACCTCGTCACGACAACCGGTCGCCATTTCGTCCGGATCCGTGGATTCGAGGGATTCGGGAGCCCGGACTCTCACTACGCGCTCTCGTTCACGGCCGTGCCCGCCGGGCCCGGCGATCCCCCCACTCCATATGCGAGCGGCGTCGGCCTGGAGGCCATCCAGATGGCCGCCGGACCCGCAGGCGAGTTGTACGTGGCGGACGGCCAGACGCGGCGCCTGCTGCGCGTGGCGCCGACGGGAACGGTCAGCGTCGTGGCGAGCTACGCGACGGGGGAAGCACCCACGGGGGTGGTCGTGGATGGGCTCGGCGATCTGCTGGTCGCCGTGGACCAGCTCACCGTCGGGGGGCGCATCGAGCGATTCAGCGCGGGACAGCGCTCCACGTTCGCTGCCGACCTCTTCTCCGCGGTCGCGCTGACCGTCGGGCCGGACGGCGACGTGTGGGTGATCGATCCCATCGCGAAGCTGCTGCGCCGCTATGACCCGCTCGGAACCCCGAAAAGCGCCGTCAGTCTCGACGACCTGAAGTTCATCGCCCTGCACATGGGCCTCGCCTTCTCCCCCGCGGGTGACCTCTACCTCACGAACGGCCTCGACGCGATCTACCGGATCGTGGACGGCGTCCCGCAGCTGGCGTTCCGGGGGACCCCCACCCTCGGCGCCCCCGTATTCGACCGGGACGGGTTCCTGTACGTCGCGAATCCTGGCCTGGGACGTGTGATCCTGCTCGATCCCGACTTTCACGTCGTCCAGGATCCCTTCGCCCGCAGCTACCAGGGCGGGTCGAGCGCGCTCGCCTTCCTCAGGGACGCGACCGGCGCAATGACGTCGCGGCTGGTCACGGGCAGCGTGGGACTCGGGGCCCTGGCTTCCGATCTCGGCGTGGTCGCCGAGCTGAACCCCGCAGGGGTGCGCGCGGGCGGATTCCGCGTCGGCGTGGACCTGCTGCACGTGGCCAATGCGACACTGCCGGACGGCGTGGTCGGGGCGGACTACGCCGAGACGCTGCAGCTCGTCGCGGCGCCCGCGCCGGCAGTCTGGAGCGTGTCCGCTGGAACGCTGCCGCCGGGGCTGACGCTGTCGCCCGACGGCCGGATCGCCGGAATCCCCACGCGGAGCGGCGCGTTCAGCTTCGCCGTCCGCGCCGATGCCGGCGGCCAGCTCGCGTACAGGGCGTTCACGGTGACTGTGACCGTGCCGGCCGTGAGCGTCGACGCCGCGGCGGCGGACCTGCTCGGCGGCGCACCGCTCGACCTGACGCGGCGACGTTTCCTCGATCTGCAGGGCAACCGGAACGGGAACTTCGACATCGGTGACTTCCGCGCGTTCCTGCGGGCCACCGGCCA
>DATGDT010000270.1:0-5365 GCA_035310725.1 Gemmatimonadales bacterium | reverse complement strand
TACACGATGGTGAACGATCACCGGACGGAAATGAAGGTCGGGGACGTGCAGAAGGTGATGGACGGCGACCTCGATCCGTTCATCGAGGCCTACTTGAAGCGGTTCGGGAGCAAGGCGGCGTGACCAGCGTGGTCCAGGCGGCGCGGCGCGACAAGCTGGCCGAGCTCGTGCGGCGCGGGATCGCGCCGTTCGCCTGGGAGTTCCGGCGCAGCGCCACGGCGCAAGGAGCGCTCGACGCCTTCCGCGAGGGGGACGATACCGTCCACCGGCTCGCCGGGCGACTCGGCCCGGCCCGGCTGCACGGCAAGACGACCTTCGCCCACCTCGAGGATGCCTCGGGCCGCATCCAGTTGTACTTCAACTTCGACGTGCTGGGCGCCGACGGCTACGAGGTCGTGGGGCTGCTCGACCAGGACGATATCGTCGGCGTCGAGGGATCGCTGTTCCGCACCCGGGCGGGGGAGGTCACCGTGCGGGTGCAGCGGCTCACGCTGCTCACCAAATCGCTGCGCGCGTTGCCGCGTGGCAAGGTGGACGAGCACGGCGTCATGCACGGCGCGCTGGTGGACCCGGAGCTGCGCTCGCGCCAGCGCTACGCGGATCTCGCCGTCCATCCCGACGTGCGGGCCGTGTTCCAGCTGCGGGCGCGCGTGACGCGCCACATCCGGGCCTTCCTCGACGGCGAGGGGTACCTGGAGGTGGAAACGCCGGTGCTGCAGCCGCAGTACGGCGGCGCGGCGGCGCGGCCGTTCACGACCCGGTACGAAGCGCTGGACGCCACGTTCTACCTGCGCATCGCCGACGAGCTGTACCTGAAGCGCTGCATCGTGGGCGGGCTCGAGAAGGTGTACGAGATCGGGCACGACTTCCGGAACGAGGGCCTGGACCGCTGGCACAATCCGGAATTCACCATGGTGGAGTGGTACGAGGCGTACGCCGACTACCTCCGCATGGCGGATCTCACGGAAGCGATGCTGGCGGGCCTGGTGCAGGAGCTGTTCGGCGCCCCGGCGCTGGAGCGGCACGGCACGACGCTGTCGTTCGCGCGGCCCTTCGCCCGCAAGGAGTTCTATACGCTGGTCCGGGAGACGGCGGGCGTGGAGCTGGCGACGGCGGGCGAGCCGGAGCTGCGGGCCGCGCTGCGCCGGCGCAACGTGCCCGAAGCCGACACGCTGTCCGGCGCGAGGCTGCTCGACGAGGTCTTCAAGACGTACGTCGAGCCCACGCTCGTCCAGCCGACTTTCGTGCTCGACTATCCCGTGGCGCTCTCCCCGCTCGCCAAGCGGAAACGGGATGACCCGACGCGGGTGGAGCGCTGGGAGCTGTTCATCCTGGGACGCGAGTTCGCCAACGCCTTCAGCGAGTTGAACGACCCGGACGAGCAGCGCCGGCGGTTCGAGGAGCAGGCGCGCTTCCGTGCCGCCGGAGACGCCGAGGCACAACCACTGGACGAGGACTTCCTGCGCGCGCTGGAATACGGCATGCCGCCGACCGGCGGCGTCGGGCTGGGGCTCGATCGGTTGCTGATGATGCTGGCCGACCGCCCGACGATCCGTGACGTGATCCTGTTTCCGATGCTGAGGCCCGAATGAACGTCCGCCAGACGGCGCTCGTGGCGCTCGGCGCCCTGCTCGCGCTCGGCCTGGTCATCTTCGTCCGGGCGAACTGGCCGTCGTGGCTCGAGTCGCGCATCGCGTTGCGCTACCTGAAGAGTCGCCGCACCTCGCGGCTGCTGTCCTTCATCACGGTCATCGCCGTCGGCGGCGTCACGCTGGGCGTCGGAGCGCTCATGGTCGTGCTCGGCCTGATGAACGGGCTCCAGGCGGATCTGCGGGACAAGATCCTGGTGGCCAGTCCGCACCTGCGTGTGCTGACCTACGGCGAGGGCCTGCGCCTGGATGGCTGGCCGACGGTGCTGGCCCAGGTCCGCCGCGTGCCGGGCGTCGTGTCGGCCGCCCCGTTCGTGATCACCCAGGCGGGGATCACCGCCGGTCACGATTACGCCGAGGGCGTCATCGTGTTCGGCATCGATGCCGACACCGGGTCGGAGGCGGTCACCACTCTGGCCCGGCACTTCACACGAGGGGATCTGCGGTTCCGTACGACCCGGCCCGACGTCGATGCGGGCATCGTGCTGGGCTCCCGACTCGCCAGCAAGCTGTCGGCCTTTCCGGGCGACGTGGTCACATTGATCGCCTTCGCGGGCACGCGCTTCAATCCGAGCGTGGGGGCGTACGTGCCGCGGTTTCATCGCTTCGAGGTGACGGGCCTGTTCGATACCGGCATGTTCGAGTACGACAACTCCTACGTCGTCATGGCCCGGTCCACCGCCCAGCGCTTCGCCGCGCTGGACAGCGCGGTGACCGGCGTGGAGGTACGCCTCGCCGATCCGGAGCATGCCCAGCGCTTCGGGCAGGATCTCGAGAGCCGGCTCGGCTACCCGTATCGTGTGGTCGACTGGCAGTCGCAGAACGCGTCGCTGTTTTCGGCCCTGAAGCTCGAGAAACTCGGCATGGGCCTGGTGGTGTTCTTCATCTGTGTGGTGGCGGCCTTCAACGTGGTGGGCACGCTGACGATGGTGGTCCGGGACAAGACGCGGGAGATCGGCATCCTGATGGCCATGGGCCTGCGTCGCGAGGCGGTGCGGCGCGTCTTCCTGGCGCAGGGCGTGCTCATCGGGCTGGCCGGGACGCTGGTCGGGGCGATCCTGGGAATCGGCGTCGGCGCCATGATCAACCGCGGGGAATGGATCCCGCTCGACCCCTCGATCTATTTCATCGATCACCTGCCCGTGCACACGCAGCTCGTCGACGTCCTCGTGGTGGTCGCGGCGAGCCTGGTGATCGCGACGCTGGCGCCGCTGTATCCGGCGCTGCTGGCGGCGCGCCTCGACCCCGTACCCGCGATCCGCTCCGAATGACCGCGCTGCTCGAAGCTCGAGGCATCCGCAAGGTGTTCGCGGGCGGGGACGGACGGCCGCTCGAGGTGCTCGCGGGCGTCGACCTCGACGTGCGCCGAGGCGAGTTGATCGCCGTGGTGGGGGCGTCGGGCGCGGGCAAGAGCACGCTGCTTCACCTCCTGGGTGCCCTGGACCGTCCCACGGCGGGGGACATCTGGCTGGAAGGGTCGCGCTACGCTGACCTCGGGCCGCAGGGACTGGCCGAGACGCGGAACCGGAAGCTCGGATTCGTCTTCCAGTTCCACCATCTCTTGCGCGAGTTCACCGCCCTGGAGAATGTCATGATGCCCCTGTTGATCGGGGGAGTGGGAGAACGGGACGCCCGCTCGCGGGCGGAAGAGCGCCTGTCGGCCGTCGGGCTCGCAGGGCGGATGACGCACCGGCCGGCCGAGCTGTCGGGGGGGGAGCAGCAGCGCTGCGCGGTGGCGCGCGCGCTGGTGCACGATCCGAGTCTCGTGCTGGCGGACGAGCCGTCGGGGAACCTCGACCACGCCTCGAGCGAGCACCTGCACGAGATGCTGTTCCGGCTCGCGCGCGAGTTCGAAACGGCGATCGTGATCGTCACACACAATCGGCAGCTCGCCGCGCGGGCCGACCGCATCCTCTGGCTGGAGGACGGACGGCTGGTGGCGGTGGGATCGGTGGACGCCATACCCTGATGCGCTGCGACAACTGCAAGGAACGCGACGCGGTCATCAACCTGACCCAGGTGGAGCACGATACCAAGGTGACGCTCCACCTCTGCGAGCAGTGCGCCCAGGAGAAGGGCATCGAGACCGGCACCACCGCGCTCAAGTCGACCCTCGGCACCTTCCTGTCGGCGATGGGGAAGGGCACCAACCTGCCCGTGCCCGCCGACACGGTGCGGTGTCCGAGCTGCGGCGCCACGTTGAACGACTTCCGCGAGAGCGGACGCCTGGGCTGCGCCAATTGCTACCAGGTGTTCGCCGAGCAGCTGCGCGACCTGCTGCGCCGGCTCCACGGCTCGAGCCAGCACGTGGGCGAGCGCTACGTGGCGCCGGGCGCCGATGGCGAGAGCAGCGCGGCGAGCGAGCTGCTGGAGCTGCGCGACCAGCTGCGTCGGGCGGTGGAAAACGAGAACTTCGAGCGCGCGGCGGAGCTGCGCGATCAGATCCGGGTGCGCGAATGATCGACCTGGCGCTGCTCCCCGACGGCGGGCTGGGCTGGCTGCACGCGTCCGGGCCGCATCCGCAAATCGTGCTGTCCACGAGGATCCGGCTGGCGCGCAATGTGATCGGGCATCCGTTCAGCCAGCGGGCCAGCGACGCGGAGCGCCGGGCGGTGCTGGCGCGGGTCACCGACGCGGCCGGGGCGAGCGAGCACCTGCGACGGGCCGTGCTGCTGCGGGTCGACGAGTTGTCGCGACCTGACCGCCAACTGCTGCACGAGCGCCACCTCGTCAGCAAGGAGCTGGCGGCGCTGGACGGCGAGGGGGCCCGGCCCCGGGTGGGTGCTGCGGTGCTCGTCGACGACCCGGGCGGGGTGATGGTTAATGAAGAGGACCACCTTCGGATGCAGGCGATGCTGTCCGGATTCGATCTGGAAGCCGCGTATGCCGCGCTGGAGTCGATAGATACCGAGCTGGGGCGGCTGCTGCCGTTCGCGTTCCATTCCGAGTTTGGCTATCTTACCTCGTGCCCCACCAATGCCGGCACCGGACTTCGGGCCAGCGTGCTTATCCACTTGCCCGGTCTCGTGTTAACCAAGGAAATCGGCAAGGTGCTGCAGGGGCTGACGCAGGTCGGCCTCACCTTTCGGGGGCTGTACGGGGAGGGGAGCGAAGTCGTCGGCAACTTCTTTCAGCTGTCCAACCAGACGACGTTGGGGAAGGCCGAAGGGGAGTTGTTGGATCACCTGGGGCGTATCGTGCGGCAGGTGATCGAGTACGAGGAACAGGCACGGGACGTGCTGCTGAAGACGGCGGCGGGGACGGTGGAGGACAAAGTGTGGCGGGCGTATGGACTGTTACGTTACGCGCGCTCGCTGTCGTTCGAGGAGACGATGAACCTGTTGAGCGGGGTTCGGCTGGGCGTCGGGTTGAATCTGATCACCGGGCTCAGTGTATACACGCTCAACAAGCTGCTCATCCACACGCAACCCGCTCACCTGGCGGCGATGGAGGGGCGGCAGGTCGGCGATCCCGAGCTGCCCGTCATCCGGGCGACCTACGTGCGCAGTTTGCTCGGCGCGGAGACCACTTGAGGATGGAACGGCGATGAACGGCTACAACTTCACGGATCGAGTGCGGAAAGTCCTGCAGATGGCGCGGGAGGAAGCCGCCCGGCTGCACCACGAGTACGTCGGCACGGAGCACATCCTGCTCGGCCTGATCCGGGAGGGGGAGGGGGTGGCCGCGGCCGTCCTCACCAACCTCAACGTGGATCT
>DATGDT010000269.1:0-2415 GCA_035310725.1 Gemmatimonadales bacterium | reverse complement strand
CAGTCATGGCGCGGCGTGGAGTATCTCCCCACCACGGTGCGCGCCGGCCATCGCGCGATTCTCTCGGCGCCCTACTACCTCGATCAGATCTTCACCGCCCAGGACCACTACCGGGATCCGCTGCCCGACTCGCTCGGCCTGACCCCCGAAGAGGCCGCACGCGTGCTGGGGGGCGAGGCGTGCATGTGGGGCGAGCACGTCGGGCCCGAGACGATCGAGTCGCGCATCTGGCCCCGGCTCGCCGTGGTGGCGGAGAAGTTCTGGTCGCAGGCGTCGGTGAACGACGTGCCCGACATGTACCGCCGCCTCGCCGTGCTGAGCCTGCGGCTCGAAGGACTGGGTCTCTCGCACCGGTTGCACACCGAGCGCATCCTGCACCGCGCCGTGGGGAACGGCCCGACGTTCCAGGCGCTGCTCGCGTTGCTCGACGTCGCGCAGCCGGTCACCTTCGGCCAGCGCCATCGCCTGCAGGTCGGGATGACGCAGCAGACCCCCCTGACCCGCCTCATCGACGCGGCTCGTCCGGACCCGCCCATGCGGTGGAATTCGCTCGCCCTGGTTCAGCGGTTCCTGGCGGACAGTGGCCGCACCCCGGCGATCGCCGACACGCTGCGCGCGACCTTCACGGCGTGGCGGGCGCTGGTGCCGGCGGTGCACGCCGCTGCCGTGGGCGCGCCGCTGGCGCGGGACGGCGTTCCGGCGGCAGAAGCGCTGGGACGCGTCGCCGACCTGGGGCTCGCGGCGCTCGATCGGGTGCAGGGCCGTACGCCCGCGACCGACGGATGGCAGGATTCGGCCCGAGCCGCGCTCGACAGTGCTGCGGAGCCGCAGGGGCTGCTGCGGCTGGTCGTGGTGGATGCGGTGAGGAAACTGGTGGAAGGACGGTGAGTCGGGGGAGGGCGGTGGAGGACGGTGGAGGTTGGTGGAGGTTCAGGGGCGGGATCGCAGCTCCTCCAGGGCGCGTGTGACGTACACCCGCGTCATCTGCTTGCGCCAGGAAAGGTCGAAGTCGGTGTTGTCCATCGGCTTGGAGGGGTGAAACGCGGCCTCGGCCGCCGCGGCGATCGCGTCGTCGGTGAGCGCCGAGCCCTTCAGTGCCGCCCCGGCCTCGACCACTTCCTGTGGGTGACTGGCTACGCCCCCGAGCACGATCCGCGCGTCGACTACTCGTCCCCCGTCCCGCGTCCCCCGTCCCTCCCAGCGGATCCAGGCGGCAACGCCGAGCACCGGGAAATCGAAGGAGCCGCGTCGCCGCAGCTTGTGATAGACCGCGTCCCAGCCATGGGCGGCGGGGAGACGCACCGCGCTGAGGATTTCGTCGGGCTGTTTGGTGAGGTAGTTGATCCCGTCGTTGTTGTAGAACCTCGCGGCCGGGACGACGCGCTCGCCGGCCGGACCCACCAGCACGTACTCGGCCCCGATCGCCACCATCACCGGCGCCACGTCCGACGAGTTGACCGCCCAGCAGCGCGGGGACGATGGCGCCACCCAGCAGATCGCGCCGTCCTTCTTCATGCAGAAATCGATCGCCTTGCGCCACTCGTAGGACTGGTCGTAGTAGTTGCAGCGCGTGTCGAGACAGAGATTGCCGCCCAGCGTTCCCATGTTGCGGAGCAGGGGAGTGGAAACCAGCTCGGCGGCCTCCGCGATGGCATGATGGGCGGACAGGCGGACAGGCGGACTGGCGGTCAGTTCGCTGAGCGTGATGCATGCACCGATCTCGAGCCCACCGATCGCCTGACCGCCCGACCGCCTGACCGCCCCGAGCTCCGGCACCCCCATGAGCGAGATCACCGTGCGCGGCTCCTGCTGGCGCCGCTTCATATTGGGGTAGAGATCCGTCCCGCCGGCGACGTACGACCCGTCCGGGCCCGCGTCCGCTTTCATCGCGAGCGCGTCCCGGAGGGTCTTCGGTTGACGGTACGTGAACGACGGCAGCCGCAGCATGGCCGAAACCTTAATGCGGCGTCCCGGTCGTGGCCAGCCCGAGCGATTGCGCGGCCTGCGCCAGCTTCACGAACTCGGCGCGATAGCCGTCGGGATCGGCGCCGAGCGAGCCCCGAGCCGCTGCGATCACCTCTTCGAAATTCGCCACCCCGCGATACGCCGAGCCCTTGAGCAGCAGGCCGAATTCGGCGACTGCCGTCTGGAACCGGAATTCGGGTGAAGGGGTGCGGCCTGGCTCGCCCGAAACGGGAAGGGTGAGGAGCCGGCTGCGGTCCCCGTCGGGCTGCTTGTAGCGCACCTTGACGAAGCCCAGCTCCCCGCCGGGGTTGCGCGGCGTGCGCACCGTCTGGTAGCGCAGCGAGTCGGGGACCCGGATCGTCACGTCGGTCGGGACGCCCGTGGGGACGATCTCGTACAGCGCAGTGACCGAATGGCCTGCGCCCATCTCGCCCGCGTCCTTCGTGTCGT
>DATGDT010000268.1:0-3540 GCA_035310725.1 Gemmatimonadales bacterium | reverse complement strand
AGCTCTACGGCGTTCGGCCGGTCGATCTCCTCACCCTCGCGGCGGTGACCGGCGGGGTGGTTCTGCTGGCGCTCGCCGCGTGCTACATCCCGGCGTGGCGGGGGACGAAGGTGGATCCGGTGGTGGCGTTGAGAACTGAATGAGAGTGGCTGGTGGTCTGTGGTCGGTGGCCAGAAGGATCATGAGAAGTCACTGACCACAAGCCACCGGCCACCAGCCACTGAGAGGAAACACAATGGAAGGTCTGGTGCAGGACATCCGCTACGCCCTCCGCACGCTCTCGCGGAGCCCGGGCTTCACCGCCACCGCGGTGCTCACCCTCGCGCTGGGTATCGGGGCGGCCGCGGCGGGGTTCAGCCTCCTGAACTGGGTGCTGCTGCGTCCGGTGCCCGGAGTGCGGGAGCCTTCGCGCACCGGCTTTGTGGCGTTCACCGAACGCAGCGGCCAGGGATACATGCCCAGCAGCATCACGGCGACGCAGCGGGACCTGATCCTCCGGGCCTCGCCCGCCGTACGCGGACTGGCGGGCCGGGAAGGTCCCATCGAAACCAACGCGGCCTCCGGGAATGGGAACGCGCGCCGCGTCTCCGTCGAGTTCGTGACCAGCGACTACTTCACGACGCTCAGCGTCGTTCCCGAAGAGGGCAGAGGCTTCCTGCCCGAAGATGACACCCCGCCCATGGGCAGCCGGGTCGCCGTGATCAGCGATCGCCTCCGGCAGGAGTGGTTCACCGGACCGGCGGGGGTCGTGGGACGGTCGGTCCGGGTGAACGGGGTTCCGGTGACGGTGATCGGGGTCGCATCCCCGGGGTTCCGGGGCCCGGACTTGTTTCACACGGCCGACTTGTGGATGCCGGGGGCCACGTATTGGGACATCCAGCACTTCTCGGCCGCCCGGCGACCAACCCAGTTGCCCTACTACCGCTATGTGCTGCGGCTGCGCCCCGGAGCATCGTTCGACGAGGCGGCGGCTCAGCTGCAGCGCGGCATCCATACGCTCGCACTCGCCGATACCACGCAACTGTCTCCCAGAGCGACCGCGTCGGTACTCCCCCGCCTCGGGCTCGAGGCGTTCTACGGCGCCAAGGAGATCATCGACCACCAGCTCGTCCTGGTGATCGGGGTCGCCGTACTCGTGTTGCTCGTCACCTGCGCCAATGTCGCCAACCTCCTGCTCTTCCGTCGTGCGCAGCGCCGCAGCGACCTCGTCGTGCGGCTCGTGCTCGGCGCGAATCGCGCGCGTATCGCACGCTCTGCACTGACAGAGAGCGCATTGATCGGCCTCGGGAGCGCCGTCCTTGGAGTGATCGTCGCACTCTGGGTCAACGGGTTGTTTCACGGATTCCGCCTGCTGCGCTTCTATTCCATGGAAGGCCTTCGGCCCGACTGGCGGGTGATCGGTTTTGCCGCCGCGACCGGCGTGCTCGCCTCCCTTGCGGCCGGGCTCCTGCCCGCGGTCCTCGGCTCCCGGGCGAGCCTGGCGAGCGACCTCAAGGCGTCAGGCCCGACCCAGGCCGGCGGTGCCCCGGTGCTGCGCACCGGACTCGCTGCGCTGCAGGTCGCGATCTCGTTGACGCTCGTGGCCGGTACGTACCTCTTCGCGCGTACCCTGCAACACTACGCGGCGGTGCCCCTCGGCTTCGACCCGGGGCGGGTGACGATGTTCGAGGTCGACCCGGCAGGACAGGGGTACACTCCGCTCCAGGCGCGGACCTACCTGGAATCACTTCGCACGCGAATCGCGACCCTTCCCGGTGTCGAGGAGGTCGCCTTCGCGAGCCTGACGCCGTTCGTCGGGATCTTCAACATCGATCGAGTGCAGCGGGCGGGCGCGCCGAGTGATTCCAAGGCCATCGGGGCCGCCTCGCAGCAAGTCTCCGGGAATTACTTCTCGACGCTCGGGATCCCGCTCCTCCGCGGTTCGACCTTCACGCCCGGCGACCTGTGGCCCGATTCCGCGCAAACCGTAGGGAAGGTCATCCTCAGTGCCGCGCTGGCGCGCAAGGTGTTCGGCGCTACCGACCCGGTCGGTCAAATCGTCGTCCTGCCCGACTACCAAAAGAACGAGACAGCTGAGGTTGTCGGTGTGGTCGGCGACGTGCATTGGAACGAGCGAGGTGGAGATATCGACCCGATCCTCTACACCCCGGTCGGGCAGCGGGCGACTCCGTACGAGCCGAAGCTCGTCGTGCGCAGCCGCGTCACGGCGGCCACCCTCGAGCGCGAAGTCCAGGAGATGGGTCGCCGTCTCGATCCCGCACTGCCGATCGCATCGAGCGGCTCGCTCGCCGAAGCGGTCGCGACCGCCGTCTCGAGTGAGACCCTGATGTTCAAGCTGGTGGGACTGCTTGCCGCACTCGCCCTGCTGCTCTCCGCGGTCGGCGTCTACTCGCTCGTCGCCTACGGCGTGACGACGCGGATCCGCGAATTCGGCGTGCGTATGGCCCTCGGCGCCGAGGCCCGTGACATCCTGCGCACGGCGGCGCGTCCGGCACTCCTGATCGCCGGCGTGGGTACCGTCTGTGGCATCGCCGGCACGATCTACCTGACCCGCTTCATCAAGTCGTCGCTGTACGGCGTCAGCCCGCTCGATCCGGTCGCCTTCGTGACGGCGGCGGTCCTACTGGCCCTCGCGGTCCTGCTCGCGAGCTGGATTCCGGCGCGCCGGGCGGCGAAGGTGGATCCGATGGTGGCGCTGCGCTATGAGTAGGCGGTTCCCGGTGTCCGGGATCCGGGGGCCGGTTGTGCAAATCGGGCACCGGACACCTCACGATGGACACCGCCAGCCCCTAGCGCCGTCGCTTCAAGGCCGCGAACAGCCCCGCCAACATGCGGCCGACGTTTGCCGCCTGTCGCATGAGGGTTTCCTGGTCCGCTGGATGCATGTAATTGAGCCTTCGAGCGATTTCGATCTGTGTTTCAAGCTCCATGAGCGAGCCGTTCGCTACCGAGAGCTGGTGCAGGTAATCGCCAAGGTGTTTGCGTCCATGGCCCTCAGCGATGTTCGAAGGAATCGACACGGCGGCTCGTCGAAGTTGAGCGGTCAAGCCGTAGCGCTCCTCCTTCGGGAAGGACTTGCTGACCCGATAGCTCATGACAACCAAGTCCATCGCAAGCTCCCAGACTCGCAAGTCTCGGTAGCTCTGAATCGCCGAAGTGGGTGGATGCGACATAGTTCAATGAAGTTGGAGAGTTTCGATGCCCGCAGAGTACCCGTCCTACGCCCCTTGGGCCAAATCGACGCAGACACCGGACCCCGGACCCCGGACCCCGGATACCGCGCACGCCCCTGGCACCCGACACCCGACACCCGACACCTTTAGCACCGTGCCAACCCCCTCACCGAGCCTCCTCGTCGCCGACGACGACCCCGCCGTCCTGGAAGCCCTCCGCCTCCTCTTGAAGAGCGAAGGGATGCAGGTAGAGACCGCCACCTCGCCAGGGGGAGTGCTCTCCGCCGTCGAAACCCGCGACTTCGACGCCGCCCTGATCGATATGAACTACACCCGCGACACCACGGGTGGGATCGAGGGGCTCGAC
>DATGDT010000267.1:0-2966 GCA_035310725.1 Gemmatimonadales bacterium | reverse complement strand
GAGCCTCTAGCTCTAGATTCCGCGTTCCATGTCCGCTCGTCTGACCTATCTCGATCACGCGGCGACCACGCCGGTGCGGCCCGAGGTGCGGGACGCGATGCTCCCCTATCTCGGGGAGGACGCGTTCGGCAACCCGTCCTCGGCGCACCGCTTCGGACGCGCCGCCCGCGCCGGCGTCGAGGAGGCCAAGCGCCTCGTCGCCGCGGCGCTGGGCGCCGAGCCGAACCAGGTGATCTTCACTTCGGGCGGCACCGAGGCCGACAACCTCGCCGTGATCGGCGCGGCGCTCGCCGCCCGCGAGCGCGGCGGTCCGTTCCGCGCGGCGGTGGCCGCCACGGAGCACAAGGCGATTCTCGCCGCGGCGCACGCGGTCGTGCATCTCGGCGGGGAGGAGATCGTGCTCCCCGTGGACGCCGGGGGCGCGGTGGACGAGGCTGCGCTCGACGCGGCGCTGGCGCGCGGCGTGGCGGTGGTGAGCGTGATGTGGGTGAACAACGAGGTCGGGACGATCCAGCCGATCGCCCGGCTCGCCGAGCGATGTCGCGCGGCCGGCGTCTGCTTCCACACCGACGCCGTCCAGGCGTTCGGCAAGATTCCGCTTTCCGTTCGCGACGTCCCCGCCACCCTGCTCACCATTTCCGGGCACAAGATCGGCGCCCCCAAGGGCATCGGGGCGCTGGTGGTGCGCGACCGCCGGGCGGTGGAAGCGATCATCCACGGCGGCGGACAGCAGTTCGGGCTGCGGCCCGGCACCGAGAACGTCCCGGGGATCATCGCGCTGGGGCGCGCGGCGGAGCTGGCCGCGGCCGAGCAGGCCGAGGAGGCGCACCGGCTGCAGGTGCTGCGCGACGACCTCGAGGCCCGCCTCACGGCGCTGTTCCCCGACGCGCGCGTCAACGGGCGCGAGGGGACGCGCGCCCCCCACGTGTTGAACGTGTCGTTCCCCGGGACCGACTCGGAGGCGATGCTGATGCATCTCGATCTCGCGGGCATCGCCTGCTCGGCGGGCTCGGCGTGCAGCACGGGGTCGGTCGAGCCGTCGCACGTGCTCACGGCGATGGCGGTGCCGCACGACCTGGCCGTCGCGGCGCTGCGGTTCTCCTTCGGCCGCACCAGCGACGCGGCGGATGTCGAGGCGCTGGCGGCGGTGCTCCCGAAGATCGTGGAGAAGGTGCGGTCGTTGTCGGCGGTGCTGCACCGATGAACTGGCGGATTGTCGGATGGGCGGATTGGCGGATGGTCAATCGGCGGATTGTCGGATGGGCGGATTGCCGGATGGTCAATCGGCGGATTGTCGGATGGGCGGATTGCCGGATGGTCAATCGACGGATTGTCGGATGGGCGGATTGCCGGATGGACATGCACGTCTTTCAATCCGTCCATCCGCCGATCCGCCCATCCGCCCCCGGTGTGGGCGAGCTGTGAAGGGCCGCGTCCTCGCAGCCATGTCCGGCGGAGTAGACTCCTCCGTCGCCGCGGCCCTATTGGTGGAGGAAGGGTACGAGGTCATCGGCGCGACGCTGAAGCTGTTCTGCTACGGCGACGACGTCCCCGACCGTCCCTGCTGCTCGCTCGATTCGATCACCGACGCGAAGCTGGTCGCCCACAAGCTCGGCATCCCGCACTACGTGCTCAATCTCGAGGACCGCTTCGGACACGACGTGATCGCCGATTTCGTCCGCGAGTACGCCCGCGGCCGCACGCCGATTCCCTGCGTGCGCTGCAACTCGTTCACGAAGTTTCGCGACCTGCTGCACCACGCCGACGCGCTGGAGTGCGAGTATCTCGCGACCGGGCACTATGCCGTCGCCCGGGACGGCGCCCTGTACCGGGGGCAGGATCCGGCGAAGGACCAGTCGTACTTCCTGTGGGGCATCGACCGCGCGGTGCTGCCGCGCATGCTCACTCCGGTGGGGACGCGCACCAAGCGCGACACCCGCGCGGTGGCGCGGCAGCTCGGCCTGGTGACGGCCGAGAAGCCCGAGTCGGTCGAGATCTGCTTCGTCCCCGACGGCGACTACGTGGGCGTGCTGGAGCGCCATTTGCCGGCCGATGCGCCGGCGCTCGTGCCCGGCCCGCTCGTGACCGTGTCGGGCGAGGTGGTGGGCGAGCACGCGGGGTTCGCGCGCTACACCGTGGGCCAGCGGCGCGGGCTCCCCGGCGGGTACGCCGAGCCCATGTACGTCGTGGACATTCGGCCCGAGACCCGCGAGGTCGTCATCGGGCCGGGCGACGCCCTGTTCGGACACGCGGTGACCCTCACCGACGTCAACTGGCTGGCCGAGCCGCTCGTGGCCGGAGACCCTGTGCTGGTGCAGTGCCGTTACCGCGCGCGCGCCGTCCCGGGCACGATCGAGAACCTGCGGCCCGATGGCGTGGACCTGCGACTGGCCGAGCCGGTGCGCGCCATCACGCCGGGACAGTCCGGCGTGCTGTACGACGACGCCGGACGGGTGCTGGGCGGCGGCCTCATCCTGTAAGCGGGCCACCCGCAACCCGGTAGCCGACCTCCCTCGACCCAGTGGCGTGGGTCACAGAGCCCCGCCTCGCCCCCTCCCACATTTGGCCCTCCCAGCGGTCTATCACCAGTCCGGAGGGTTCATGGCCTTTCCTACGCGAGCGCCGCGCCGGCGACTGATTGCCGGCGTCGCCATCGCCATCGCCGTCGCGGCCTGCAGCGACAGTTCGAGCGGGCCGGCGACGGTTTCGAATCCCGCCGCGACCATCCGGGATCTGCTCGCGCTCGACAGTGCGCTCCAATCCGATCCGGTCAACGCGCTCAGCCTCCTGGTCGGCAACTTTCCCGCCACGGCGTCCCCGGCCGCGGCGCTCACACGAGCGGTCGCCGCGCTCGGCGCGACGTTGCCGCCGCGACCGGCCCTGACCGCGCCGCGTCGCAACCTCGAACCGCTGGCCGGGCTCGTCGCATCTCCAATGGCCCCGGTCATTCCGGATACCCTCCTGGG
>DATGDT010000266.1:0-4295 GCA_035310725.1 Gemmatimonadales bacterium | reverse complement strand
GGTCATCGCCGCCGGGATGGTGCAACAGGGCACGACGGTGCGCTTCAACCCCGCGGACCTGGCGGTGACGCGGGTCGACCAGACGGGGCGCGTACAGGGACAGCCCGCCGAGATTCACCTCACCTACGGCGCCGGCCGGGTGAAGGGAACGTCCACGACGCCTCAACCGGGCGGCAGCTCCGCCACCCTGCAGATCGATACGACGGTAGCGCCCGGCACCTACGACGACAACGCGCTCAGCTTCGTGCTGCCGGCGCTGCCGCTGGCGGACGGCCGGAGCTTCGCCCTGAACGTGTTCGAGTCGGGCAAAGGCGTCACGCAGGTCATGCAGATCAAGGTCTCCGACGGCGGCAGCATGACCGTGCCGGCGGGCACGTTCCCGGTCTTCCGGCTCGACATCACGGGTGGACAGGTGCCGACGGCATTCTACGTGACCCGGGACACGCCCCGTCGCATCGTGAAGATCGAATTGGTCGGCGCTCCGTTCGTCTTCGAGCTGGTCAAATAGTCCTCGTGCGGGAGACCCCTGTCATGCGATCTTCCTGGATCCTGTTGCTGCCGCTCCTGGCCTCGTGCGCCAGCGCGAGCGCCCGGCCCGCCGCGCAGGCCCCGGCCCCGGCTCCGGCCGCAGCAGCGGAGACGACCAGCGCGCAGCGTCCCCAGTATCCCTCGTCCTACCGGCGTCATCCCAACCCGCCCGTCCTGATCCGCAATGCCACGATCATGACGGCCACGGGCCAGGAGATCGCGAACGGCTCCATCCTGCTGCGTGACGGGCGCATCGTGAGCGTCGGCACGACGGTCGAAGCACCGGCCGACGCCGTGGTGGTCGACGGTAGCGGCAAGTACGTGACGCCCGGCATCATCGACGACCACTCCCACCTGGGCGTGTACGCGGCCCCCGGGACCGACGCGGAATCCGACGGCAATGAGGCCACCAATCCGGTGACCGCCGAGGTGTGGGCCGAGCATTCCTTCTGGCCACAGGACCCGCAGATACCGCTCGCCATCGCCGGCGGGATCACCACGATCCAGGCCTTACCCGGCTCGGCGAACCTGATCGGCGGACGCAGCGCCGTGCTGAAGCTGATCCCGGCGCGGACCGTCCAGGAAATGAAGTTCCCCGGCGCGCCCTATGGCCTGAAGATGGCGTGTGGCGAGAACCCCAAGCGGGTGTACCGCACGCGCGGGCCCTCGACGCGGATGGGTAACATGGCGGGCTACCGCGCCGCGTTCATCCAGGCCGAGGGGTACCGCCAGCGCTGGGACAAGTGGAATCGCACGCATCAGGGGGACCCCCCGGCGCGCGACCTGAAGCTCGAATCGCTCGCCGAGGTGCTGCGCGGCAACATCCTGGTGCAGAATCACTGCTACCGTGCCGATGAAATGGCGCAGATGCTGGACCTGGCTCACGAATTCGGCTTCAAGATCCGCTCGTTCCATCATGCGGTCGAGGCGTACAAGATCGCCGATCTCCTGGCGCGCGAAGGCACCGCCGCCTCGGTGTGGGCCGACTGGTGGGGGTTCAAGGAGGAGGCGATGGACGGCATCCACGAAAACGCGGCGCTGCTCCAGGCCGCCGGGGCCCGGGTGGTGATCCACTCGGACGACCCGGGCGGCATCCAACGACTCAACCAGGAGGCCGGCAAGGCGATGTACGCGGGCAACCGCGCCGGCGTCCCCGTGACGCGCGACCAGGCGTTGCGCTGGATCACCGTGAACCCCGCCTGGGTTCTGGGGATCGACTCGATCGTCGGCACGCTCGAGCCGGGGAAAATGGCCGACGTCGTCGTGTGGTCGGCCGACCCGTTCTCGGTGTACGCGCGGGCGCTGCAGGTCTACAACGACGGCTGGCTGGTGTACGACCGCAACGACCCCGCGCACCAGCCGCGGACCGATTTCCAGCTCGGCCAGGTGCCGGCGCCGGGAGGTGTCCGATGATCCCGTTCCTGCTGGCCCAGACCATCGCCATCACGGGCGGCACCGTGTACACGGTGTCGGGGCCGAAGATCGAGCACGCCACCGTTCTGATCCGCGACGGGCGCATCGTCGCGGTCGGGACGAACGTCACCGTACCCGCCGAGGCGACCCGGATCGACGCCGCCGGCAAATGGATCACCCCCGGGCTCATCGACGGCGCGGGGCAGATGGGTCTGGTGGAGATCGGCGCGGTGCCCGGGACGCGTGAGGGGCGTGTCCAGGGCGACACGATCGCCGCCTCGTTCAACGTGGCCGAGGGCATCAACCCGGCATCGCAGGTCATCCCCGTCACGCGCGTGGAGGGCATCACGACCACGCTGGCCGCCCCCGGCGGCCACCTCGTGAGCGGCCAGGCCGTCCTGATCGACCTGGACGGCTCGACCATTGAGCAGATGCTGGTGAAGTCCCCCGTGGGGATCGTGGCCGATCTCTCGGAGAACGCCAAGGACGAGGGAGGCGGCTCGCGGGCCTCCGTCGTGCAGCGGCTGCGCGCCACCTTCCGCGATGCCCTGGAGTACGAGCGACGCCGGCTGGACTACCGTCGCGCCCAGATCGAGCCGCTCTCCGCTTCGGAAGCGGATCTCGAAGGGCTGTTGCCGGTGCTCCACGGGGAGGTGCCGCTCATCGCGATCGCCAACCGCCGGAGCGACATCCAGAGCGCCCTGCGCCTCGCGCGCGAGTTCAAGCTCCGCCTGATCCTCGCCGGCGCTCAGGAGGCGTGGGAAATCGGGCCGGAGATCGCCGCGGCCGGCGTCCCGGTCCTGGTGCAGCCGCTTGACAACATCCCGTCCTACGACGCGCTGGGCGTGCGGTACGAGAACGCCGCGCTCCTGGCCCGCGCCGGCGTCAAGGTCGTGCTGCTCGAGACCGACACGCACAACTCGCGCAACATCCGTCAGGAAGCGGGCAACGCGGTCGCCAACGGCCTGCCGTGGGACCAGGCGCTCCGGGCCGTGACGCTGTCGCCGGCCGAGGTCTTCGGCGTCGCGGACCGCTACGGCTCGCTCGAAGTCGGGAAGGTGGCGAATGTGGTGGTCTGGTCGGGCGACCCGTTCGAGTTCTCGACGGGCGTCGAGCACGTTTACATTCGCGGGCGCGAGATTCCGCTCACCAGCCGGCAGCGGGAGCTGTTTGAGAGATACAAGAAGCTGCCACCTGGATACTAGGGGGCGGTAGGAGACGGTAGAGGACGGTAGGCGAAGCGCTGGAATGCTCGGGGTGGCGCTCGATTGGTACCGTAGATGGCCGCAGCCAGCGTGAGATTGGGGCGTGCTTCCCTACGAACGCCTCACGGCCTGGCAAGTCTGCTACACCTTGGTGCTGGAGACGTACCGGGCGACCGAAGGCTTCCCGCGACATGAGCTGTATGGGCTCACCTCTCAGACGCGTCGTGCGGCTTTTTCCGCCGCAGCAAACATCGCCGAAGGGTCGGCGAAACATGGCCCGAAGGAGTTTCGTCGATACCTCGACATCAGCATCGGGTCGCTGTCCGAGCTCGCGTTCGCGTTCCGACTGGCCCGCGATCTCGAAATCCTACCGAGGGATGATTGGCTGCGCCTCGATGAGCTGCGGCGCCGTACCGGCTTCCTGGTATGGCGTCTCTATCGGGCGATGAACAAGAAGGGGCGCCAGGCAATCGCCTAGCGCCCCCCTTCTTGTCACCCCTCCCGTCTCCTCAGCCTCCTACCGTCTCCTGCCGCGGATACACACTCACCTGCATCCGCTTCTTGTCCTTGTGCTCGAACTTGACGTGGCCGTCCACGACGCTGAACAGCGAATCGTTCGAGGCCCGGCGGACGTTCTGGCCGGGATGGAACTTCGTGCCGCGCTGCATCACGATGATGCTCCCCGCGGTCACGAACTCGCCGCCGTAGCGCTTCACGCCCAGATACTTCGGCTGCGAATCGCGGCCGTTGCGGGAGGAGCCTACGCCCTTCTTGTGCGCCATAGTGTCCTCAGCCGATCGTCACGTCGGCGATCTTCACTTCGGTGAACGGCTGGCGGTGTCCGGCATGCCGCCGGTACCCCGCGCGCCGCGCAAAGCGGTAGATCTTGATCTTCGGGCCCTTGCCGTGCCGGACGACTTCCGCCGTCACCTTCGCGCCCCGCACCACGGGCTGCCCCGCGAGCACCTTCTTGCCGTCGCTGGTCAGCAGCACCCGGTCGAAGGTGACGGTGGCGCCCGGCTCCGCCTCGAGCAGCGGCACCTGAATCGTTCTGCCGGGCTCGGCGCGGAACTGCTGCCCGCCCGACACGAAAATGGCGTAACTCATAGGGCGCGAACTCTAACGGGGACAATCGGTTCCGTCAAGGGA
>DATGDT010000265.1:0-17081 GCA_035310725.1 Gemmatimonadales bacterium | reverse complement strand
ATGGGGGACTTCGTCTCCCACTCGCCACCCGGCCCTGCTGCGCGTGACACAGCGGGTGGCGCTGGATCAGCTGCGCCGGCTCGCCGGCGACCCGGACGCGACCCCGGAGGCCCGTGCCGCGGCCGAGTGGGGGCTGCGGCGGATCGCCCGGACCCTGGCGCGCGCCCCGGCCGCCGCCGATGCCGAGACGCAGGCGCACCGCGAGCTGGCCGCGGCCGACATCGAGCGGTACCTGTCGCGGCGGGACGAGCCGACGAAAGCGCCGGTCTCACCGCCCGCGCCGCCCCTGGCCCCAATCGGGGAGAGACACTAGACGGTCTCTAGTGCGTTAGCGCTGCGAGGCGCCGCCGCGCCGCCACGTTGGTCGAGTCCTTCGCCAGCGCGTCGCGATAGCCGGCGACGGCCGCGGCTGTATCGCCGCGCGCCAGCGATACCTCGGCCTCGAGAAACGGAATCTGGCTCGAGGTGGGGTTGAACTCGGCGTTGAGCCGGAGCAGCCCCATCGCGTTGTCGAGCCGACCCGCGACCTGCTCCCCGCGCGCCAGCTGGTTCAAGACCATCTCGCCGAAATCGTAGGACCCCCTGCCGTAGTAGCGCTCCCGCAGGGCGCGGTAGCGTGCCACCGTCGCGTCGAGCCCCGAGTCGGCCAGCATGAGCGCCAGGTCGTCGTCCAGCAGCCGCGGACGGGCGATCCCCCGGTGGCAGGTGGCGCAGCGGACGACGACGACCGGTTTTGGCCGGTCGGGCACGTCGGCCAGATGCTCCTCGTTGATGTGCATCACCATGTGCATCATGACGCGCGCCACCTTCTTGGGGCGTTTGTCGTCGGAGGCGAAATTGACCGAGTCGAGCGGCTGCCCCTCCTTGCCCACGTGGCAGTAGACACAGCGCACCCCCAGCGCCAGGGCGAACCCGCGCATCGTGTCGAGCAGCGCGCGCTGTGAGATGGACTTCGACAGCACCTTGAGGTTCTTGAAGGAATCGGGGGGAAAGCGGCCCTGGGCGAAGGCTGGAGGGCTCAACGACAGGGCAGCAGCGGTTGCGAAGAGGAACGCGACGCGGGCTCGCGACATCGGTGGCCTCACCAGGTAAGGTGTAGGGGCTCAATGATATCCCCCGGTCCGTCGGGGCACCCGGCGAGACTGTAAGCAAACGGTCAGAACTCTCCGCGAGTGCGGGCAGACAACCCTTTTGACTCGTATGCTGTCTTACTCCTCGGTCCGTCTCTCCTCGAGGTGCTCGCGTGCTTGCATCGACCGTACTGTTGACCGTCGCCGTCAGTCTGCAGAGCCAGGCCGTCGCGGTGGCCTCGAGCCCTCCCTCGAGTCCCAGCGCCACCAAGGCGAGCGCCGTTCGTGCGGTGCGCCCGCCGGTGCTGGACGGCCGGGACGACGACGAGGTCTGGCGCCTGGCGCAGCCGATCACGGAATTCTGGGAGTTCGACCCGGACGAGGGGAAGCCGGCGCGCTTCGCCACGGTCGCGAAGGTCGCCTACGACGCGCACAACTTCTATGCGTTCGTCCGTGCGTTCGACCCCGAGCCGCAGAAGATCCAGCAGATCCTCGCCCGCCGCGACGTCCGGCCGCCCACTGATCAGCTGAAAATCGTCATCGATTCCTATCACGATCGCCGTTCCGGCTACGAGTTCGCCGTGAGCCCGAGCGGGGTGAAGCGGGATTACGCCGTCTACAACGACGTGCAGGAGGACGACGCCTGGAACGGCGTGTGGGACGTGGCGACCACGGTGGACTCGCTCGGCTGGACGGCGGAGTTCCGGATTCCCCTGTCGCAGCTGCGCTATGCAAACGCCACGACGCACACCTTCGGGTTCGCCGTATGGCGCGACATCGAGCGCTTCAAGGAGCGCGTGAGCTGGCCGCTGTACCATCGCAACCTGAACAGCTTCGCCTCGCAGCTCGGCGAAGTGAGCGGGATCGACGGGATATCCTCCCCGCGCCGCCTCGAGGCGGCGCCGTACGTCGTGACCAAGAACGTGTCCGTGCCGGTCCCGAGCGGGTTCGACCGCGACCAGCGAATCACCGCCGGCGCCGATTTCAAGTACGGCGTGACGTCGAACCTGACCCTCGACGGCACCATCAATCCCGACTTCGGCCAGGTCGAGGCCGATCCCGCGGTCCTGAACCTCGGCGCGTTCG
The DNA here is from genome assembly GCA_035310725.1 of Gemmatimonadales bacterium. GTDB lineage: Bacteria > Gemmatimonadota > Gemmatimonadetes > Gemmatimonadales > GWC2-71-9 > DASTHG01. Next base: position 14,925 of record DATGDT010000265.1, on the reverse strand, counting down.
AGACGTTCTTCCGGGAACAGCGCCCGTTCTTCATCGAGGGGGCCGGGCTCCTGACCTTCAACGTCAACTGCAACGCGGTGAACGATTGCGGCCGCGAGAACCTGTTCTATTCCCGGCGCATCGGCCGCGCGCCGCAGCTGTCCGGCCTGTACGGAGACGCGACGTCCCCGACCGCGTCGACGATTCTGGGCGCGGCCAAGCTGACCGGCCGCACCCCGCGCGGCCTGTCCCTCGGCCTGATCGACGCCGTCACCGAGCGCCAGGCCGGCACGGGCAACCGCACGATCGAGCCCGCTACGAACTTCGCCGTGATGCGGGCGACCCAGGATTTCCGCGGCGGCGCGACGGTGCTTGGCGTCATCGCCACGGGAGTGACGCGCGCGAACGACCAATGGTCCCGGGGCTTCCTGCGCTCCGGTGCGCTGGTGGGCGGTGTGGACCTGGCGCACCGGTTTCAACGCGGCCGCTACGAGTTCGACGCCTCCGTGACGGCGAGCCGCGTGACGGGATCGCCCTCCGCGATCGCCGCGACCCAGCAGAACAGCACGCACTACTTCCAGCGCCCCGACGGCGCGCTGCAGTTCGACCCCACGCGCACGTCGCTCGCCGGTCACACTGAGCAGGTGAGATTCGGCAAGATCGCCGGCGAGCGCCTGTACTTCCAAACCAGCGTCCAGCGCGTTTCGCCGGGCTACGAGATCAACGACCTCGGGTTCCTGCGCCGCGCCGATTGGCAGGAGCAGGCCACCTGGGCGCAGGTTCACTGGAACAAGCCGACGCGCGTCTTTCAGCGCCTGTTCTGGAACTTCAACGAATGGAACGACTGGACCACGGCCGGTCTGCCGCTCGAGCACGCCGTGAACACCAACGTGCATACCGAGCTGTGGAATCACTGGTGGCTCCACGCCGGCGGCACGCTGGGGCAGCTCGGCACGGCGTTCTGCGACCGGTGCACCCGGGGCGGCCCCGCGTTCCGCGCGTCCCCCTACATCGCGCCCTGGGCGGGGATCGAGGGGGACGGCCGCAAGGTGGTCGTGCCCTTGCTCTGGATGAACTACTGGCGCGGCGACGAAGGCCGCTCGTCGTCGCTCAACCTGAGCCCCGAAATCGACCTGCGCGTGTCGTCCCGCTGGACCGCATCGCTCGCCCTGAGCGCCACGCGCAATGCCGACAACACCCAGTGGACCGGGAACGTCACCGACGCCGCCGACGTGACGCACTATACCTTCGCCCATCTGGAGCAGCGCACCATGAGCCTCCAGTGGCGCATCAACTTCACGGCCACCCCGAACCTGACGGTCCAGCTCTACGCCGAACCCTTCGTGTCCAAGGGCCACTACTCGAACGTGCGCGAGCTGTCCGCGACGCCGCGTGCCGCCGCGTACCTCGACCGCTTCCAGCCCTATGCCGACCCGACGGTGGCGCAGGATTTCAACGTCAAGCAGTTCCGCTCCAACATGGTGCTGCGCTGGGAGTACAAGCCCGGCTCGACGATCTACCTCGTCTGGAGTCAGGGCCGCGAGGACTTCGAGCCCAATTACGGAACCCGCTCGTTCCGGGGCGACTTCGACGAGCTGTTCCACCAGCACCCCGACAACACGTTCCTCGTCAAAGTCAGTCACTGGTTCGACTGGTAGGACGGGGAGCGGGGAGTGGGGAGCGGTCGGCTCCCTGCTCCCTGCTCTGTCTCGTGCAGTAGCCAGCCCCTCCTTTCCAGCGCATCTTGCGCGCTGTGATCGACCTGACGTTCGACGTGGAGATCGCCGGCCGCCTCGGGGTGGCCGCGCTGGCGGGCCTCGCGGTGGGGATCGAGCGGGAGTGGTCGGGCCACGCGTCGGGCCCCGAAGCACGCTTCGCCGGCGCGCGGACGTTCCTGCTGCTCGGCACACTCGGGGGAATCGCGGGCTGGCTCGTCACCGGCGACCTGCTGGTCCTCGCGGCGCTGATCCTGGGCGGCGCAATGGCGCTCACCGTCGCCGCGTACGTCGCCGCCGCGCGTCCCGGAGGGCCGGCGGTGGATGGGACGACCGAAGTCGCCGCGCTCACGGTCCTCGCGCTCGGCACGATCTCGGGCCTCGGCTTTCCGCTCGTGACCAGTGCCAGCGTCGCCATCATGGTGCTCGCCCTGGTGGAGAAGACCCGGATCCAGGAGCTCATCGGTCGCATCGGACAACGGGAGATATCAGCCGCGCTGCAGTTCGCGGTGCTGGCGCTGGTGATCCTCCCGTTGCTCCCCGCCGGTCCCTACGGGCCGTTCGACAGCATTCGCCCGCGCGCGCTGTGGATGGTCGTCCTGCTCTTTTCGGGACTGAACTTCCTGGGCTACCTGGCGCGCCGCGCCGTCGGAGAGACCCGGGGACTCGGCCTCACCGGACTGCTGGGCGGCCTCGTCTCGTCCACGGCGGTGACATGGAGCTTTGCGCGCCAGAGCAGGCGCGAGCCGGCGCTCAGCCGCGCGCTGGCGCAGGGCGTCCTGGCGGCCTGCACGGTGCTGCTGCTGCGTGTGCCTATCCTGACGACGATCCTCAACCCACCGGTCACCTGGGCCCTGTGGCGTTACCTGCTGCCCCCGTTGCTCGTCGGTGCCGCGCTCGTGATCCTCGCGCTCAGGCACTCCTCCCCCGACGCCGAGCACACGCAGGCGCAGCAGTCACCGCTGGGGCTGTGGTCCGCGCTCAAGATGGCCGCCGCGTTCCAGGTGGTGCTCACCGCCATACCCTTCGTGCGCGAGCTGTGGGGCACCCCGGGTGTGCTGGCTTCCGCGGCGCTGGTCGGACTCACGGACACCGACGCGATCACCTTGTCGATGTGCCGCATGGCGGGACCCGACGGGGCCGGAGCCGCGCTCGCCGCCGAAGCCGTCACCGTGGCGATGTTGTCGAACACGGTCCTCAAGCTATGCGTCGCGACCGCACTGGGCTCGACACCGTTTCGCTCGCGGGTCGTGCCCGGCCTCGCGGGGCTCGCACTCGCCATGGGAATCGGGTTGTGGCTCGCGCGGTGAGGAGCGGGAACGCGGCCGCCCGCCGCTTCAGACCTTCACGCCGTTGAGGTAGCTCCGGGCCGCGTCCAGCACGCGTTCCTGGACCTCGGCGAGCGACCCCGCGAGGGAGGCGCCGGCCGCCTTGTGGTGCCCGCCCCCGCCGAACTCTTGAGCCAGCGCCGCCGAATCCACGCTGCCCATCGAGCGGAACGACACCTTGATCCGTCCGTTCGCGATCTGGCGGAACAGCAGCGCCAGGCGGACGCCGGCGATCGAGCGCGCGTGCTCCACGACCCCGTCCAGGTCGTCGGGCGTGACGCTGTGCCGCTCCAGCGCGCCGGCCGGCACCGTCACCCACGCGAGGCCCCGCTCCGGCTCTACCACGAGCGTCTGCAGCACTTCGGCCAGGAGTCGCACCCGTCCCTCCGGCGCGCTCGCATAGACGGCCTCGTAGATGGACTCGGGCTCCACTCCGTGCTCCAGCAGGGCCGCCGCCACGCGCAGGGCGCGGGGCGTCGTGTTCGAGAACCGGAAGCCCCCGGTATCGGTGAGGATGCCGACGTAGAGCGCGCGCGCCGCCTCGGCCGACAGCGGCCACTCCAGGGCCGCGGCGAAATCGAACACCAGCTCCGCCGTCGCGGTCGCCTCGGGAGCGACCAGGCGTGGTCCCGGCGGAAGCGTCCCCGGGCTGATGTGGTGGTCGATGCACGCGACCGGTGCCCGCCGGTCGTGCACCGCCGTCGCCAGATCTCCCAGGCGCCCGAGGTCCGAGATGTCCACCACGATCACCACGTCCGCCTGGGCGATCTCCCGGCCCGCACGGTCGCTCGCGTCGGCCCCGGGGGGCAGGAGGAATCCGAACCGGTCGGGGATTCCGGTCGGGTTGGCGATGACCGGGCGGAGGCCGCGGTCGCGCAACAGGTGCCACAGACCGAGCTCGCTCCCCACGCCGTCGCCGTCGGCATTGACGTGAGTGGTGAGCGCGACGCGGTTACCCGGCTTCAGGATCGCGGCGATGTCACGGGCCGCGGCCGCCCGCTCGGGGGGAATCGGAACGACGGAGGAAGGCATGCACAAGAATAACAGGCGTCGAGCAGAGACGTCGAGCGGAGGCGTCAAGCAGAGGCGTCAAGCAACGACGCCTCTGCTTGACGCTCTTGCTGCAGTTTCGAGTGCTTCCGGCTGTACCCGAAGTAGATCGCGAATCCGATCAGCAACCACACCACGAGCCGGATCCAGGTATCGGCGGGCAGCGTGAGCATCAGGCCGAAGCAGGTGAGGATCCCCATGATCGGGACGAACGGCACGAGCGGAGTCCGGAACGGACGCTCGAGGTCGGGGCGCCTGATTCGCAGGATCCACACGCCGGCCGACACCAGGACGAACGCGAGCAGCGTGCCGATGTTCACGAGCTGCCCCAACAGCTGCAGCGGCAGGAGCCCGGTGCCCAGCCCGACCGCGATCCCGGTATAGATGGTGGAGAGATACGGCGTGCTGTACCTGGGGTGCACCTTGCCCGCCCAGGGCCCGAGCAGGCCGTCGCGCGACATCGAGAAGAACACCCGCGACTGTCCGAGCAGCATCACCAGGATCACCGACGCCAGGCCGAGCACCGCGCCGATGTCGACCGACACGCGCACCAGCCAGGGCGCGCCGATCTGCTCCATGGCGTAGGCCATCGGCGCGGGCAGGTTGAGCTGGGTGTAGGGCACCATGCCGGTGAGCACCGCCGAGACGATCATGTAGAGCAGCGTGCAGACCGCGAGCGAGCCCAGGATGCCGATCGGCATGTCCTTCTGGGGATTCTTCGCCTCCTGGGCCGTGGTGGATACGGCGTCGAACCCGATATAAGCGAAGAACACGAGCCCCGCCCCGCGCAGCACGCCGGACCAGCCGAAGGTGCCCCATTCGCCGCTGTTCGGCGGAACGAACGGTTTCCAGTTGGACGGGGTGATGTGCGACAGGCCCACGACGACGACCAGCAGGATGATCGCGATCTTGAGCATCACGATCAGGTTGTTGACGCGCGCCGACTCGCGGATCCCGACCACCAGCACCGTGGACATCAGCGCCACGATGACGACGGCCGGGAGATTGACGATGGCCCCCGTCCAGTTGAGCCCCGCGTGCGCGCATCCGGGCGCCGCCATCGTGCCGACCTGGGCGGCCGTACACCACACCGTGGGCGATCCCGCCAGCGCGTCCGGCAGGTGAACGCCGAACTGGTTGAGCAGCGAGACGAAAAACGCCGACCAGCCCACGCCCACCCCCGCCGCGCCCGCCGCGTACTCGAGCACCAGATCCCAGCCGATGATCCAGGCGACGAACTCGCCCATCGTGGCGTAGACGTAGGTGTACGCGCTTCCCGCGACGGGGACGGCGCTCGCCATTTCCGCATAGCAGAGCCCGGCGAACGCGCAGGCGATGCCGACCAGGGCCATCGAGATCGGAACCGCCGGCCCGGCGTACAATGCGGCGGCCTGGCCGGTCAGCACGAAGATCCCCGCGCCGATGACGGCGCCGACGCCCAGCGTCACGAGGTTGAAGGGACCGAGGGTCCGTTTGAGAGACTTGTCGCCCGTCGCCTCGGCTTCGGCGCGCAGCGCGGTGATGGACTTGGTGGCCCAGAGGGACATGGCAGGGATTCCTGGCCGGTGGTGCCCGGAATCTGCCGGGAGCGACGAAACGAGTAACCGGTTGCGGGGCGGGCGGGAGGATTGGGGGGCCGGGCGGGACCTTCGCTGAACGGACGGTGTCTTCCCCAGGACAATCCGTGCGGCAGTCCCGCACACGAACATCGGGGGCCGGATCCCCGTGAACTTATAGATGGAGGTGCATCATGTCCCGCCGTACCTCGCCCGTCATCATCGCCGCTCTCACCGGTGCGCTTGGCGCGGGCTGCGGGCCCGATCAGGCCACGGCACCCACCTTCTCAAACGTCGAGCTTCCGACTTTCCCTTCCGACCCCAGCGGCTTCGTATCCCAGATCGACAACCCGTACCTCGCGTTCGCGCCCGGGAGAGTGTTTCGGTACCGGAGCGAAACCGCGGATGGGCTGGAGACGAACGTGGTCGAGGTGACCACCCAGACCAAGCGCATCCTCGGCATCGCGGCCACCGTGGTGCACGATCAGGTATTTCTCGACGGCGTGCTCGTGGAGGACACGTTCGACTGGTACGCGCAGGACACCCAGGGCAACGTCTGGTACCTGGGGGAGGACTCCAGGCAGATCCAGAACGGCGTCGTCGTCGGGACCGAAGGCTCCTGGGAAGCCGGCGTGAATGGAGCCTCGGCGGGCCTCATCATGCTCGCCCATCCAACGGTGGGGACTCAGTATCAGCAGGAGTTTGCCGAGGGCGTCGCGGAGGACATGGCCAAGGTATTGTCCTTGTCCGCGACCGCCGACGTGGCGTACGGAGCCTTCACGGGATGCCTGAAGACCGAAGAGTGGACACCGCTGGAGCCGGGGGATCGAGAGGCGAAGTTCTACGCTCCGGGCGTCGGCCTGGTGCTGGAGCTGCAACCCAAGGGCGGCGGCGTCCGAAACGAGCTGACGTCGATCGAGAACTAGGCGGGGTCGTAGAGTCGGTCGCGATAGCGCCGGCTCAAACGCAGCTTCGCACCGCTCGCCAGGATCACCAGGCCGTCGCCGTGAAACCACGGCTGGAGCTCGCGGATCCCATCGAGCCGCACGATGTGCGACCGGCTGATGCGGCGGAACGTACGCCGGTCAAGGCGGGCTTCGAGTCGGGCCAGCGGCAGGCGCACCCGGTGCGTGGCCCGTCCCGCGTGCAGCCGCACATAGTTGCCCGCGGCCTCGAACCAGTCCACCTCATCCACGCGGACGAAGAACGCCCGGCCGCGCTCGCGTACCAGCAGCCGGATGAGCGGCGCGCCGTGCTCCGCGCGCTCCGGCCGGGCCAGCCGTCGCCGGGCGCGCGCCAGCGCGGCCCGGAATCGCTCGGGGTCCACCGGTTTGAGGAGATAGTCCACCGCCTCGTGGCCGAACGCGGGGACCGCGTACCGGTCGTGGGCCGTCACGAAGATGACCGCGGGTCGCCGCCCGTCGGGCAGTCCGTCGAGCAGCGACAGCCCATCGGCGCCGGGCAGCTGCACGTCGAGCAGGAGCAGATCGGGATTCGACGTCGCGATCGCGGCCCGCGCGGCCGGCACGTCGCCGCAGGTCCCCACGACCTTCACATCGGCTTCGTCACGCAGCAGGCGGCGCAGGCGCCGCAGGGCGAGGGGCTCGTCCTCCACCAGCAGCGTCCGGATCGTCATGCGACGCGCTCCGCCCGGAACGGCAGCGACACGCGGACGACGAGCCCCGTGGGGGCGCCGTCCACCAGCTCGAAGCGGTGCGTCGCTCCGTAGAGCTGCGCCAGGCGTGCCTGCGTATTGGCGAGGCCGATGCCGCGCCGCGGAGCGCGCTGCGCCGACGGGTCCAGACCGGGCCCGTCGTCCCACACCTCGAGCCGCAGCGTGTCGGCCTCACGCCGCGCCCGGATCCCCACCTCTCCCGGTCCGGGACGAGCCGATACGCCATGGCGCACCGCGTTCTCGACGAGCGGCAGCAGGATCATGGCCGGCACCCACGCGGCGCGCACATCGCCCGCCACCTCCCAGCGGACCCGCAACCGGTCTTGGAAGCGGACCGCCTGGATATCGAGATAGCGATCCACGAGCTCCAACTCGGTGGCGAGCGGCACTTCGGCCGAGCCGTCGGTCTCGAGGGTGCGGCGCAGCAGGTCGGCGAGCCGCCCCACCATGCGCTCGGCGGCGTCCGGGTCCTCGTGAATCAGCTCCGCGATCGCGTTGAGGGTGTTGAAGAGAAAGTGCGGCCGCAGCTGCATCGCCAGCGCCTGGAGGCGCGCCTCCGCCACGCCGGTCTCGAGCTCCGCCGCCCGCACACGGTGCTCCTGGGCGTCCCGGGCGTAGTCGCGGGCGTGCATCAGCGCCAGGATCGCCCAGTAGATCAGCAGATTCCAGTGGTAGGAGGCGGCGAAGTTGTCGACCAGCTTCGGGAGGAACGGATATGGCTCGGAGCCGCGCAGGACGGCCTGCACGGATGTCGCGAGCACGAGGTGCAGGAACCCCAGGGTGAGACTCGCGCCGAAGTGAATCGGCACGGCGCGCTCCCAGTTCTTGCGGTCGATCCGGAAGCGCCGCGCCAACGCCCGCACCACGAGGGCCAGGAGTCCCCAAAGATACCAGTCCGGCAGCTCGGCGCGCAGCGCCTGCCACCAGGTGGAGGGGTGCGGCGCGAAGCGCTGCTCGGCGAGATAGAGCTGCGTGGAGAACACCAGCCCCAGGAGGGTCCAGAACCCCGCCCAGACCGAAGCACGACCCCAGCGCCGTCGCATGAAAAGGAAGTATAGAAGCCAGCGGGGGGAACCGCTGCCGCGATTCCCCCCACTGGTACCGCTCCGGCGCCCTCGACTTACTTCTGCGCCAGTTTGGACTTGCGCACGCCGTACACCGCGTAGATCACGATGCCCACCACGAACCAGATGATCAGCCGCTCCCAGGTGCGCCACGGCAGGGAGATCATGAGATAGAGCGCGGAGATCGCGCCGAGCGGCGCCACAATGAACACCGCCGGTGTCTTGAAGGCCCGCGGCAGATTCGGCTCGCGGACCCGCAGCACCATGATACCGATCGACACGATCACGAAGGCCAGCAACGTGCCGATGGACACCAGGCTGCCCGCCTCGCGCACGGTCAGCAGCGCCGATACGAACGCCACGGCGACACCGGTTATGATGGACGTGATCCAGGGAGTCTGAAACTTCGGGTGAATCTTGTTCACGAACTGCGGCAGCAGGCCGTCCTTGGACATGGTCCAAAAGACGCGGGACTGCCCGAGCAACATTACCAGAATCACGCTCGAGAGGCCCGCAATCGCGCCGAGTTTGATCAGGGTCGACATCCAGCCGAGGCCCGCATGGTCGGCGGCGACCGCGATCGGATCGGGCACGTTCAGATCCTTGTAGGACATGACGCCCGTGGCGATCCCGGACACGATGATGTAGAGCACCGTGCAAATGAGGAGCGACCCGATGATGCCGATGGGCATGTCCCGCTGGGGGTTCTTCGCTTCCTGCGCCGCCGTGGATACGGCGTCGAAGCCGATATAGGCGAAGAACACCACTCCGGCGCCGGTCATGACCCCGGTCCAGCCGAATTCGCCGCGATTGCCGGTGTTGGCCGGGATGAAGGGGTGCCAGTTGGCCGGGTTGATGGCGTGCGCGGCGGCGACGATGAAGAGCAGCACCACCGCGACCTTCACGAACACGATCGCGTTGTTGACGTTGGCCGATTCCTTGATGCCGACGACCAGCAGCGTCGTTACGATCGCGATGATGACGACGGCGGGAAGATTGAAGATCGCGGTCGTCGTGGTGCCATCGGCACACTGGACGGCGATACCCCGCGCGGCGGACAGCGCGCACGGGACATTGATGCCGATGTCCTTCAGGAACGAGACGACGTAGCCGGACCAGCCGATCGCCACCGTGACGGCGCCGAGGGCGTACTCCAGCACCAGGTCCCAGCCGATGATCCACGCGACCAGCTCGCCCAGGGTGGCGTAGCCGTAGGTATACGCGCTGCCGGCCATCGGGACGAGCGACGCGAATTCGGAGTAACAGAGCGCCGCGAAGATCGAGGCCACACCGGCCAGGACGAACGACAGGACCACGGCGGGGCCGGCGTTTTGCGCCGCCACCGTGCCGGTCAGCACGAAGATGCCGGTGCCGATGATGGCCCCGATGCCGAGCGCCGTCAGGTTGAGCGCGCCCAGCGCGCGCTTCAGGCTGTGATCGGTCTCCGCTTCCTTTTGGAGATCGGTGACGCTTTTCCGTCGAAACAGATCCATGCGCACCCTCTGGCGTGGTTGGGATCGGACGGGAATCGGGCGCTAGAGTAGACCACGCCCTCCAGCGTGTCAAGCGTGAGGCCGGGCGGCAGGCGAATCAGAGGCTGTAGTTGGGCGCTTCCCGCGTGACGACGACGTCGTGCGGATGCGATTCGCGCAGCCCGGCCGAGGTGATGCGGATGAACTCGGTCTCGGTGCGCAGCGTGGCGACGGTCGAGACCCCGCAGTAGCCCATCCCGCTGCGCAGCCCGCCGACCATCTGGAACAGCACGTCCCCGACCGGTCCGCGGTAGGGCACGCGTCCCTCGATGCCTTCCGGGACGAGCTTCGAGGGACTCACTTCTCCTTCCTGGAAGTAACGGTCGGCCGAGCCCTCCTCCATGGCGGAGAGGCTGCCCATGCCGCGGATCACCTTGAACCGCCGCCCCTCGAGCAGGAACGACTCGCCCGGACTCTCCTCGGTGCCGGCGAGCATCGACCCCATCATCACGCTCTCGGCGCCAGCGGCGAGCGCTTTCACGATGTCGCCCGAATACTTGACGCCGCCGTCGGCGATCACCGGGATGTCCCCGGCCCCGCGCACCGCGTCCACGATCGCGGTGATCTGCGGGACGCCGACGCCGGTGACGACGCGCGTGGTGCAGATCGAGCCGGGCCCGACGCCCACTTTCACCGCGTCCACCCCCCGCTCCACCAGCGCCCGCGCGCCCGCTTCGCTCGCCACGTTGCCGCCCACGAGCTGGGCCTCGGGGAACGTTTCCCGCAGGCAGGCGACCGTGTCGAGCACGCCCTGCGAATGCCCATGGGCCGAATCCACCACGATCACGTCGCAGCCCGCATCGAGCAGCGCCTTGGCGCGGGTCACGGCGTCGGGCGTCCCGCCAACCGCGGCGGCGACGCGCAGGCGCCCGTGCTGGTCCTTGTTGGCGATGGGATGCTGACGGCGCTTGAAAATGTCCTTGATCGTGATCAACCCGCGCAACACGCCCTGCTGGTCCACCACGGGCAGCTTCTCGATGCGGTGGGCGCCGAGGATCCGCTCCGCTTCGTCGAGGGTGGTGCCGACGGCCGCGGTGACCAGGTCGTCCTTGGTCATCGCCTCGCGGATCGGCCGCTCGAGCTGGCGCTCGAACTGCAGATCGCGGTTGGTGATGATGCCGACCAGTTTCCCGGCCGAGTCTACGATCGGCACGCCGGAGATCCGGAAGCGCGCCATGAGCTGGGACGCCTCACGCAGCGGACGGTCGGGCCCCAGCGTGATCGGGTTCAAGATCATGCCCGACTCGCTGCGCTTCACGCGGTCCACCTCGGCCGCCTGGCGGTCGATCGGCATGTTCTTGTGGATCACCCCGATGCCGCCGGCCCGGGCGATGGCCATCGCCATCTCGGCCTCGGTGACGGTGTCCATCGCCGCCGACACGAGCGGAATGTTGAGCGGGATGTCGCGGGTGAAGCGGCTCGCGATGTCGACGCTCCGCGGATGCACGGTCGCATGCCGCGGCACGAGGAGGACGTCGTCGAAGGTGAGGGCGGGGTCCTGGCGGAAGGTTCCCATAGCGGAAGTTACTGCCGGACCCGGCTGTTCCTCAACCGGGGCGCTCTCAGAGGCGGTTCAGCACCTTCTTCGCGAACGCCTCCGCCCGCTTCCGGAGATCCTTGCGGCCGCTGAAGTCGCTGATCGCCAGGGAGACGACATTCGTGTCCGTCACCACCACCAGATTTCCCCGGGTCCCCCCGGCCGCGAGCCAGAGGGCGCGGTCGCCGAGGCCGGAGACCGGCTGGGCGCTCTTCTGCGCGGCGAAAAAGTCGTATTGCGCCGTGTTGCCGCGGGCGACCCGATAGCTGACCGTCGTCCCGTGGAACGCATCGCCCGACACGGGCTCGATGGTGCACAGCTGCGCACTGGACTGCGCGCGGCGGTAGCGCGACGGCTGGGCGAGCACGACGGACGCCTCGGTCTCGGTGATGTACGCACAACCACGGACCGGCGCGGCCGCAGGTCCGCCGGGCGAGGCGGTGGCGGGCCCGCCCGGCGCGGCCTCATTGCCACGGTCCCCGCCGCGGGAGCAGCCCGCGACGACTAGGGCGAGCACGGCGCTCAGGACTCGGATGGCGGCGTCTCCGGCGCCGGGGGCTGCGGCGGGGGCGGCGGCGTGCCGTCCCCCGATTTCTTGCGCACCTCGTCCACGGCGGCCTTTCCCGCGGCGGCCAGGCCTTCGAAGAACTTCCCCGCCTTGCCCACCGCGTCCATCGTCCCCTTGATGATGGTCACGGGCACCCGGCCGGCCCGCATCGTGTCCTCGAGCGTTTCGGCGACCTTCTGGAACGGCGCGGCTCCCGCGGGCCGCTCGGCGTACTTGGACTCAAGGAACTCGACGAAGTCGAGCACCTGGTAGACCTTCTCCTCGGACAGCGTCTCCAGCTTGCGCAGCATCCGCTCGCGCAGCACCTCGTTCATGGCTGTACCTCGAGGGAAACGAGATCCACCACCGGATTGCCGACGAACCGGCTCCGGCCGGTGCGCACGCGCACCGTGGCCTGCACCGTGGCGAGGGGCGACAGAGCGTCCACCGCGGCGCGCTTCGACTCCGGCACCACGACGTAGATGAAGCTCCGCTCGGGGACGGGGCCGCGGGCGAGCAGGTAGGCCGAGCCATCGGGGATGTCGGGGCGCAGATCGTCCGCGGTCCGCAGCGCGATGATCTCGAGCGTCCACCGCAACACCTGGCCCACGTAGCGCTCGGGTTCCGCCCGCAGCTCGGCCGCGCTCACCCCGACCAGGACTCCCGCGGGCGCCGCCTGGACGTCCGCCGTCCGGACCCATCCATCGAGCTGCACGCGCGTCCACTCGCCGGCGCGCCCCAGGACCCTGAGCGGAGCGCCCGAGGCGACCCTCGCGTCGCCCGCAGCCGCGCTGTCGGGCGCGCGATACACCGTCGTGCCGCGGGTCACCTGCACGCGCGACGCGTCGATCGGGGGTGGAGTCGACCCGGTATCGGCAGGGGTCGTCCGGGTCGGACGCCCCCCACCCGGCGGATTCGCGGAGACCGGCGCCGAAGACGCGCTCTCGGTCACGGCCTGGAGCGCCGCGCGGCGCATCCAGCCCTGGCGCCGCACGTGCACCCAGCGGTCCTGCTCATCGACCTTGTCGAGCGCGAAGCCCGTGATCAGACGCGCCACGACGCTGCCGGCGGGGGCCGTCCGCAGGTTCTCCGAGGGAGCTTTCGACACGGCGAGATCGAACCCGCTCACGCTGGTAGGGCCGACCGAGGTCTTGAAGATCCACCCGTCCAGCGTGACCGCCGCCCAGTCGCCCTGCACGGCGCCCTGCTGCACCACGGCGCCGGCCTCGAGCTGTGCGAGGCGTTTGCCCTCGGCCGCCTGGTAGAACCACTCGCCCGCCCGGGCGACGCGGACCCGTGCTTGAGCGGGAAGCGGGACCGCGAGGCAGGCAACAACTGGTAGGACGCACAGCGTGCGGATAGATTGCATCCCCTTCAATATGAACAAGAGGCACGGGTCGCGCACCCCGGTCGCGCTGATCGTTCTCGACGGCTGGGGCTTCCGCCCCGGCCGCGAAGGCAATGCCATCGAGCTCGGCAGTACGCCGGTCTGGCACCGCCTGTGGGAGCGCGCCCCGCGCACCCTGCTCGATGCCTCGGGCCTCGCCGTCGGCCTCCCGGAAGGACAGATGGGCAACAGCGAGGTCGGTCACCTGAACCTGGGCGCCGGCCGCGTCGTCCCCCAGGATATCGTGCGGATCTCCCAGACCATCGCCTCCGGCGAATTCTTCGATTTACCGCCGCTCGTGGAGCTGTGCGAATCGGTGCGACGGGGCAAGGGCACCCTCCATCTCCTGTCGCTCATTGGAACGGGCGGCGTGCACGCGCTCGACGAGCATCTGCTGGCGGCCGTGGAGCTCGGCCGGCGCGCCGGAGTCCCCGTGGCGATTCACGCGTGGCTGGATGGACGGGATACACCGCCCCAATCGGCGCTGGGGTTCATGCGCGAGCTGCTGGAGCAGATCGGGGCCCGGGATCCGGGACCCGGGGCCCGGACACCGGTTGTCTCCACCGTGAGCGGCCGCTACTACGCCATGGACCGGGACAAGCGCTGGGACCGTACGCGGCTCGCCTACGACGCGATGGTCCACGGCAGGGGAATCGAAGCGCCGGATCCGATCGCGGCCATCCAGCGGGCGTACGAGAGCGGGGAGACCGACGAGTTCATCAAGCCGCGGGTGATCGCCGGCGCCCCCCGGATTCGCTCGGGCGACGGGGTGTTCGTGGTCAACTTCCGCGCCGACCGGGTGCGCCAGATGTGCCGGGCCCTCGCCGTGGACCCGTTCGACGGCTTCGCCGATGCGGAGCGGCCGCGTGTCTCGCTGGTCACCATGACGCAGTACGACGAGACGTTCTCCTTCCCCGTCGCGTTCGGCCCCATGGTCCTGCACCGGATCGTAGCGGAGGTGCTCGCCGACCACGGCAAGACGATGCTGCGCACCGCGGAGACGGAGAAGTACGCGCACGTCACGTACTTCTTCAACGGCGGCGTCGAGCGGCCCTACAAGGGGGAGGAGCGGGTCCTCGTGCCTTCGCAGAAACACGTCGCCACCTACGACCAGATGCCGGAGATGAGTGCGCCGGGGGTGACCGATGCGCTGTGCCGGGCCCTCGAGGAGCGCACCCACGACTTCATTCTGTGCAACTACGCCAATGGCGACATGGTGGGCCACTCCGGGGTACTACCGGCGGCGGTCAAGGCGGTGGAAACGGTGGACGCGTCGCTGGCGCGGGTGCTGGCCAGCGCCGAGCGCGCCGGCACCACGCTGCTGATCACCGCGGACCACGGAAACTGCGAGTTGATGATCGACCCGTCCACGGGCGGGCCGCACACCGCGCACACGACCAATCCGGTGCCGTTTCTCCTGATCGGCGCGGAGGGCGTGCGGGAGCTGCGGCACGGCGGCAGCCTGCAGGATGTCGGACCGACGCTGCTCAATTTGCTGGGCGTCGAGCCACCGGCGGAAATGACGGGACGGGACCTCAGGGAGGTGAGTTGATGG
>DATGDT010000264.1:0-26242 GCA_035310725.1 Gemmatimonadales bacterium | reverse complement strand
CGACCTGCTGACGCTGCTGAAGGCGCGCTACGAGCGAGTGCATCCGGAGGTGGACCTCCGGTGGCTCGACATGGGGTCGCAGGAAGTGTATGACCGCGTCCGCAGCGAGCGCGCCAATCCGCAGGGAGACGTCTGGTTCGGCGGACCGGCCTCGATCTTCGCACTCGGGGCCGGCGATTCCTTGCTCGAGCCGTACCGGCCGTCCTGGGTGGACCATATCAGCGACGAGGGGCACGGGCCCGGCGACCTGTACTTCTCGGCCTACGAGACGCCCGCCGTGATCGTCTATGCCGAGCAGGCGCTGACGCCGGCGCAGGCGCCGCAGGATTGGGACGATCTCCTCGATCCGAAGTGGAAGGGAAAGATCCTGATTCGCGACCCGATCGCCTCGGGGACGATGCGAGCCGTGTGGGGGATGATCATCGAGCGTGGCCTGAAGCAGACCGGTGACACGGCGGCCGGGTTCGCTTGGCTGCGGCGTCTCGACGCGCAAACAAAGGAATACGTGCTCAACGGGCCGCTGCTGGACCAGAAGATCGTCCGCCAGGAAGGGCTGGTGACGATCTGGGATCTCCCCGACATCCAGATCAACAAGCGCGACGGCCTGCCTTTGGGCTACGTCTTCCCGAGGAGCGGTACCCCGGCGATCGAGGACGCGATCGGGGTCATCCGCAACGCGCCGCACCGTGACGCGGCGCGCGCCTTCGTGGAATGGGTGGGGAGCATGGAGGCGCAGCTGGCCGCCGCGCGCGAAGCGTACCGGCTGCCGGCGCGAGAGGACCTGCCGGTCGACTCGCTCCCCGATTGGGTGCGGGAGGTGCGCAGTCGCCTCGTCACCGCCGACATGGACTGGGACCTGCTGGCGCGCCAGGGCGGGGCGTGGATGCGGTACTGGGACGAGCACGTCCGGGGGAAGGGGGACGGGGGAAGGGGGAAGGGTGGGCGCTGAGGAGGCGTTTCTCTCGCTTGACGAGCTTCGCGTCCGCTTCAGCGACACCGTCACGATAGGACCGGTTTCCCTCACCATCGCACGGGGGGAGATCCTCGCGCTGCTCGGGCCGTCGGGGGGCGGCAAGACCACGCTGCTGCGAATGCTGGCGGGGTTCGAGCGGCCCGACGGCGGCAGGGTACGGGTCGAGGGCGAGGACGTGACGGCAGTGCCGCCCGCGCGCCGCCGGGTGGGGATGGTGTTCCAGCATTATGCGCTGTTCCCCCATCTCGATGTGGGGGAGAACGTCGCGTTTGGACTGCACGGGACGAGGGACGAGGGACGGGGGACGAGTGAGATCGTGGCGGAGGCCCTTGCCCTCGTGGATCTCGCCGGGTTCGAGCGGCGCAAGGTGCAGGAGCTGTCGGGCGGGCAGCAGCAGCGGGTAGCACTGGCGCGGGCGCTCGCTCCCGCGCCCCGCGTCCTGGTGCTGGACGAGCCGCTCTCCAATCTCGATCCCAGTTTGCGCGAGCGCACCCGCCGCGAGCTGCGTCAGCTCATCAAGCGCATCGGCATCACGGCCGTGTTCGTCACCCACGAGCAGGACGAGGCGTTCGACCTGGGGGATCGGATCGCGGTGTTGAGCGCCGGTCGTCTGAACCAGGTGGGCACGCCGGAGGATCTGTACGAGCGGCCGGCCGACCTGTTCGTGGGGACGTTCGTGGGCCGGGCCAACGTGCTGCGTGGTGCGGCGGCGCGCGCCCTCGGGGCCACCGACGGCGAGGTGGTGCTGGTGCGTCCCGAGCAGCTGCGCTTCGGCGCCGCAGAGGGAGCACGCGGCGGGCTGAGTGGTGTCGTGGCCGAGCGGCGCTACACCGGAGCCGCGGCATTCTTTCAGGTCGATCTCGAGACCGGCGAGCGCGTGGAAGTCGCGGCTGAGCCGCAGGCGGCGCGGGTGGGCGACCGCGTCCGGATCGGGGCGGTGCGTACGCTGCGCTTCGCGGATCGGCAGGAGAGAGGGTGACGGGCGGCCGGGGCAGCGGACGGAGTGGGCCGGCGGGCGTGGTGCTCACGCTGCTGCTCGCCTGGCTCGTGCTCTATCCCATCGTGCTGCTGGTGGTGGACGGCCTGCACGGCGATGCGTTGCGCACGTTCGTCGAGCGGAGCGGGGAGTGGCACGCGTTGTGGGCGAGCGTGTGGATCTCGCTGGCCAGCGTGGCCCTGGCCGCCGTGATCGGCGTGCCGCTGGCATTCCTGTTCGAGTGGTTCGAGTTCCCGGGGCGCAAATTGCTGGGGTCGCTGATCGCGCTCCCCGCCGTGCTGCCGCCCTTCGTGGGCGTCATCGCATTCCTGTTCCTGTACGGCGAGTCCGGATTCGCAGCGCGCTTCCTCCAGTTCCTGTTCCGGTTCCAGCAAGCGCCGTGGCACCTACAGGGAGCCGGGGCGATTCTCCTGGTGCACGCGTACTCGATGTATGTGTACTTCTACCTGTTCGCGCGCGCCGGTCTCGCCCGGCTCGACGCCGCGACGCTCGAGGCGGCGCAGGCGCTCGGCGCCGGCCGGTGGCGGACCATCACCCGGGTCGTGCTGCCCCTGATCCGGCCGTCGCTCGCCGGTGCCGCGCTGCTCACCTTCATGACGTCGCTCGGCTCGTTCAGCGCGCCGTACGTGTTCGGCGGCGGGTTCCGGGTGATGACCACCCAGATCTTCGCCTCGAAGCAGAACGGCGAGCTGGGAGTGGCGATGGTGGAGACCGTGGCCCTGGCCCTCGTCGCCCTGGCGGGTCTCGCGCTGCTGCGTCGCACCGAGGGGGACGCCATCCTCGCGGGGCTCGGCAAGGGGACGGCTCCGCGGCGGCGCACCCTGCGCCGCCCGCTGGTGCGAGCCGCGACAACGCTCGTGGGCTGGGGGCTCGCGGTACTGCTGTTGCTGCCGCACGCGACCCTGGTGCTCGTCTCCCTCGTTCCCTACGCAACCTGGACGACCGAGACGCTGCCGCCCGTCTTAAGCTTCGTGAACTATGGGCGTCTGTTCGCCGAGCCCGAGCGGCTCGAGCCGCTGGTGAACTCGTTCTGGATGGCGGCGCTGAGCACGAGCCTGGCCGTCGCCGTCGGGCTGGCGGCGGGGTGGCTCGTGGTGCGGCGCCGGACCGGACTGCGCCGCTGGATCGAAGGGCTGCTCGCGCTGCCGTGGGCGCTGCCCGGCACGGTGTTCGCCATCGCCCTGGCGACGGCGTTCAGTGTGTCGGCCCCGCTGCAATTGCGCTGGATCCTGGTCGGCACGGTGGCGATCCTGCCGCTCGCGTATTTCGTGCGGAATCTCCCGGTCACCGGCCGGGCGATTCTCGCCGGGTACCGGCAGCTCGACCCGGCGCTCGAAGAAGCGGCGGCGAGTCTCGGGGCAGGCCCCTGGCGCACGCTGCGGCGCGTAACGCTGCCGCAGCTGCGGCCGGCGCTCGCCGCGGGGGCGAGTCTCGCATTCGTCGGGGCGCTGGGTGAGTTCGTGACGTCGATCCTGCTCTACACCTATCGCAACCGTCCCATCTCGATGGAGATCAACGCGGCGTTGCGGGTGAACGAGATCGGCGTGGCGGCGGCGTTCGGCGTCGTGCTGATGGTGGTGAGCGCGGTCGTCCTGTCGATCGGAGCGCGCCGGTGAAGCGACTCGCGGTGCTGATGGCGGTCTGCTTCGTGGACATGCTGGGGCTGATGCTGGTGGCGCCGCTGATGCCCTTCTACGCCCTGCGGCTCCACGCGCCGGAATGGCTGGTCGGTCCGTTGATCGCGGCCTTTGCGGTGGCGCAGCTCGTGTCGTCGCCGGTGTGGGGGAAGTTCTCGGACCGCTATGGCCGGCGGCCCGCGCTGATGATCGGACTCACGGCGTCGGCCTTCGCCTATGTCATTTTCGGATTCGCCAACAGCCTGTGGCTGCTGTTCGCGTCGCGCATCGTGCAGGGACTGGGCGGTGGCACGACGGGCGTCGCCCAGGCCTACGTCGCCGACACGATGGAGCCGAGCGAGCGGGCCAAGGCCCTTGGCTGGCTCTCCGCCGCGACGAGCGCCGGCGTGGTCATCGGGCCGTTCATCGGGTCGGCGGCCACCAATTTCGGCACGGCGGCGCCCGGGATCGTCGCGGCGCTGCTGGTGCTCGTGAACGTCGCATTCGCCTGGAAGTGGCTGCCCGAATCGCGCGTCGGCCACCCGCGTACCGCGAGCGGGCACTTCGCCGGATCGCCCGGCACTCGCACGGTGAAGCAGGCGCTGCTGGAGATCGTCCATCATCCGAATCGCCCGGCCCATCGGGTGATCTGGATCTACGTGGTGGGCATGCTCGCGTTGAACATCGTCATCGGCGTGCTGGCGCTTTACCTGAAGGACACCTTCGGCGTCACCGAGAAGACGATCGGCTATTTCTTCCCGATCTTCGGCGCGGTGGGCGTGCTGATGCGCGCCTCGCTCGTCGGCTGGATCAACAACCGGATCGGTGAAGTCCGCACCATGCAGCTCGGCATCCTCCTGCTCATGGTCGGCCTCGTCCTGATGCCGCTGCCGGCGGCGGTGCTGCCGCCGTCGGCCGCCCTGCCCCTGTTCATTCTGTGTCTCATCCTCCAGCCGGCCGGGACGGCGCTGCTCTTCCCGGCCTCCACCTCGCTCGTCAGTCAACGCGTCGAGCGTCAGGAATTCGGTCTCGTGATGGGCGCGCAACAGACGTTCCGCGGGATCATGAGCATCATCGGTCCGATCGGGGCGACCGCCGCGTTCGACGGCCTGGGCCACGGCGTGCCGTTTCTCATGGCCGCGGCGATCGTGGCGTACGCCGGGGTCCTTGCGGCGCGCGAGCGGCGGGTGGGGCCGGTCGCAGCTGAGGCTCCACTCACGCCAACCTGAAGGCGGCTTCACCCGATCTTCACGACTCTCCGGACGCCGCCGAACTAGCGTGCAACCCGTTCGGACTCCCGCACTACCGGCCATCGTCTGGAGGACGCATGCGTAGTTCCGTATTCATACTCGGCGCCGTCGCCCTGAGTGTCGTCGCCTGCAATGCGAATTCCACCTCTCCTGTCGGGCGGACCGCCGTGGCCAGCGTTGTGCCGGCAGGCGGAACCACCGGGGTGTCCACTGGTTCGTCCATGACCGTGACGTTCTCGGGACCGATGCGGGGCGGGATGGAGATGTACGCTGCGCTGCACCAGGGCAGTGTCACCGGACCAGTCGTCCCCGGATCATGGATGTGGTCGGCGGACCGGACGCAGCTCACGTTCACGCCAACCATGCCGCTGCAGGCGCACACCGCCTACACGCTGCACATGGGTGGCGGCATGCTCGATGCGAGCGGGACGCCTGTCGACTACCAGCCCTGCGTGAATCGGATGGGAGGAGCCTGGGCGACGCCGACCATGATGGGTGGCGGCATGATGGGCGACTCCGGCATGATGGGGCCGGGGTGGAAAGGGTCGAACGGGATGTACGGCATGACGTTCTCCTTCACGACCACCTAACGGGACCAGTTCACGTGGCCGTAGCGAAGCCGTCAACGACACCGACCACGACGACGTGAATCGCGCCGAGATGATGTGCCCAGGTGGCACTCCTCTCGTTCCGTACCACGAGCCCGTCACGAACGTCTGAGCTCCTGCCCGAGCTGCCATTGGCGCCACAGGTAGTAGATCGCCGGAATCACGGCCAGCGTGAGCACGGTGGAGGTGATCATCCCGCCCACCATCGGCGCCGCAATCCGCTTCATCACGTCGGCACCGGTGCCGCCGCCCCACAGAATCGGCGCGAGGCCGGCCATGATCGCGACCACGGTCATCATCTTCGGCCGCAGCCGCTCCACCGCGCCTTCGTGCACCGCGGCCGCGACACCTGCCGGATCGTTCATTTGCCCGCGCGCGCGCCGCTGGTGGTACGCCTCGTCCAGATAGATCAGCATGATCACCCCGGTCTCGGCGGCGACGCCCGCCAGCGCGATGAACCCCACCCACACCGCGACGCTTGTGTTGTAGCCCAGCAGCCAGATGGACCAGACCCCCCCGACCAGGGCGAACGGCAGCGCGAGCATCACGATCAGGGCATGGGGCACGCTGTGGAAGTTGAGATACAGCAGCAGGAAGATGAGCCCGAGGGTCAACGGCACGAGGAGCTTCAACTTTTCGCGCACCCGCTGCATCGCCTCGAATTGCCCGCTCCACGCGAGGCGATAGCCGGCCGGTAGGGTCAATTCCTGCGCGACGACGCGCCGCGCTTCGCGCACATAGCTGCCGAGATCGCGGCCGGCGATGTCCACGGACACGGTCGTGACGGGAAACGCGTTGTCGGTCTTCACCGCCATCGGTCCCTGGACGACGTTGACGGCGGCGACCTGCCCCAGCGGGATCTGAATCCCGGTCATGGTGGGGATGACGATGGCGCGGAGCTTGTCGAGGTCGTCGCGCAGCTCCCGCGGGTAGCGGACGTTGACCTCGTAGCGCTCGCGCCCCTCGACGGTGATGGCCGCCGTCATGCCGCCGGCGGTCGCCATGATGGCGTCGTGCAGGTCGCCAGCGTTGAGCCCGTAGCGCGCGGCCTGGGCCCGGTCGATGTCCACGTCCACGTAGTATCCCGAGACGTTCCGCTCGGCGAACGCGTTGCGGGTGCCGGGAACCTTCTGGAGGATCCGCTCGACGCGCTCGCCGAGCCGCTGCAGCGTGTCCAGGTTGGGTCCATAGACCTTCACGCCGACGGGTGTGCGTACGCCGGTGGCGAGCATGTCGATGCGGTTCTTGATGGGCATCGTCCAGGCGTTGGTCACGCCTGGCATGCGCACCGCCTGGTCCATCGCGCTCACGAGGCGGTCCGTGGTCATCCCCGGTCGCCACTGCGCCCGGGGCTTCAGGATGATCGTCGTCTCGTACATATCGAGCGGCGCCGGATCCGTCGCGGTGTTGGCGCGGCCCACCTTGCCGAGCACGGCGGCCACCTCCGGGAACGAAGCGAGGACGCTGTCCTGGTGACGCATGACCTCCTGCGCCTGGGCGATGGATACGCCCGGGACGGTCGTCGGCATGAACAGCAGCGACCCTTCGTCGAGCGGGGGCATGAACTCGCTGCCGAGCCGGCTCCAGGGGAGCACGGTCGCCACGAGCACGACGCCGGCGCCGGCCAGAACGCGCCAGGGGTAGCGCAATACCCACCCGATCACCGGGCGGTACACCCGCATCAGCCAGCGGTTGACCGGGTTGGCTTCCTGTGGGCGGATCTTGCCCCGCACGAGATACCCCATCAGCACCGGCACGAGGAACACGGAGAGCAGGGCCGCCCCGGCCATCGCGAACGTCTTGGTGAAGGCGAGCGGCCTGAATAGCCGCCCCTCCTGCTGCTCGAGCGAGAACACGGGCAGGAACGAGACGGTGATGATGAGCAAGGAGAAGAACAGCGGCGGCCCGACCTGCTTCGTGGCTTCCAGCACGACGTCCCAGCGCGGCCGGCCCTCCCCGCGCTCCAGGTGCTTGTGCATGTTCTCGATCATCACGATGGCCGCATCCACCATCGCCCCGATGGCGATCGCGATCCCACCCAGGCTCATGATGTTGGCGGTCACCCCGATGGCGCGCATCACGAGAAACGAAATGAAGATGCCGAGGGGCAACGTGACGATCGCGACCAGCGCCGAGCGCAGGTGCAGCAGAAAGAGCACGGCAATGGCGGCGACGATGAGCGACTCCTCGAGCAGCGTGCGTTGCAGGTTGCTGATGGCGCGATGGATCAGGTCGGAGCGGTCGTACACGGGGACGAGGCGAACCCCGGCCGGCATCGTGCGCTGGATCTCGGCGATGCGCGTCTTCACCGCCTCGATGGTTTTCAGCGCATCCGAGCCGAATCGCATGATCACGATGCCCGCCACGACTTCACCGCGGCCGTTCCGGTCGGCGGCGCCGCGGCGCGGGGCCGGCCCGATGTGCACGGTGGCCACGTCGGAGACGCGGATCGGCGTGCCGCTCATGGTCGAGCCGACGGCGACGTTCCCAATGTCGTCGACCGTCCGCAGGTAGCCGAGCCCCCGGATCATGTACTCCCGGCCGCCCATCTCGATGACCCGCGCACCCACGTCGGCGTTGTGCGTACCGATCGCCTGCACGACGCGCATCACCGGGATGTTGAAGGCGCGCAACCGCTCGGGATCCACTTCGACCTGGTATTGCTTCACGAAGCCGCCGAGGCTCGCCACCTCCGATACGCCCGGCACGGCGGTGAGCTGGTAGCGGAGGTACCAGTCCTGCAGCGTCCGGAGCTGGGCCAGGTCGAGCGAGTCGCTTTCGAGCACGTATTCGAACACCCAGCCGACGCCGGTCGCGTCGGGCCCCAGGGTCGGCTCGACGCCCGCCGGGAGCCGTTGCCGCAGGCCGTTCATGTACTCGAGCACCCGGGAGCGCGCCCAGTACAGATCGGTGCCGTCCTCGAACAGCACATACACGAGCGACAGGCCGAAGAAGGAAAAACCGCGCACCGCCCGCGTCCCGGGCACCTTGAGCAGCTCCGAGGCGATGGGGTAGGTGACCTGGTCCTCCACGATCTGCGGTGCCTGCTCGCTGAATTCGGTCTGGATCACGACCTGTACGTCGGAGAGATCGGGCAGGGCGTCCACGGGAGTTGTCCGGACGGCCCACAGTCCCGCGAGCACGAGGGCGAGCGTGCCGAGCGCCACGAGGAACCGGTTCCGCAGCGACCATGCGATCAGGTTCGCGATCATGGCTTGTGCTCCATCCCGGGCATGCCGGCCATGGGGGCGCCGGCGCCGAGGCGCGATTCCGCGTCGATGAGGAAATTGGCGGACGCCACGACCCGGTCGCCCTCGGCGACTCCGCCCAGGATCTGGATGCGGCCGTCCGCGCGCCCGCCGACGATCACCTCGCGCGGCACGAGGGCACCATCGCCGGCCAATACGAACACGAGGTTCCGCTCGCCGGTCTGGACGATCGCTTCCGCCGGGAGGCTGAGGAGGTCCCTTCCCAGGGTCGCCTCGAACAGCAGGGTGGCGTACATGCCGGGCTTGATGAGTCCCTTCGGATTGGCGAGCACGACCCGCACCCGCCCGGTGCGACTCTGTGTCTCGACCATCGGCCACACGAAGCTCACGCGTCCCGCGAACGAGCGGCCGGGATAGGCGGCCATCTCCACGTGAACCGGCGCCCCGGTCCGGATCAGGCCGAGGTCCTGCTCGAACACTTCGCCCTCGACCCAAACGGTCGAGAGATTGGCCAGGCGATACAACTTCATCCCCGGCATGACCCCCTGACCCGCGACCACCATCTTCTCCATCACGACGCCGTCGAACGGCGCGACCAGGGTCAGGTTCTTGGTCACTTCGCCGGTGCGCTCGAGGCGATCGATCTGCTCGGCGGAGATGTCCCAGTACGCCAGGCGCCGCCGGGCGGCGGCCACCAGATCCTGCGCGTTGCGCCAGGCCTCCGGCGCAGTGGAATCGACCGACTGGGCGAGGTGGAGGGCGGTGAGCAACTCCTGCTGCGCCGACACGAGCATCGGGCTGTAGATGGCGAGCAGTGGCTGGCCGCGACGGACCGGGACCCCGGTCGCATCCACGAACAGCCGGTCCACGAATCCTTCGATCTTGGGGGTGATGTCGGCCAGATTCGGCTCCGCCGGCACCACCTGTCCGACCGTTCGCACTTCACGGGAGAGGGGACCGCGAGTGACGACGGTGAATCGGACGCCGATGGCCCGGGCCTGGTCGGCAGTCAGATGCACCGCCTGACGGTCCGCGGAGGCGGTGTCCGTGGCGCCCCCTCCTGCACTCATGCGCGAGTGTTCTTCGGCGGTCATGCCATCAGGAGCCGGCTTGGCGCGGCATGCCGCGGCCACCAGGAGGCCGGCCAGGCCGGCCACGACGACGCGCTTCATAGCTCTCCCCCCGTCAACGCGATCAGCTCGCCCACAGCCTGCTGGTAGTCGGCGAGCAGACGAATGGTCTCGATTTCGTACCGGTTCACGGTCATCTGATTGTCCACGAGCTGCATGAACGACACTCGCCCGACGCGATAGCTGCCGAGCGCGGCCTGGACCGCGCCGCGCGCCTGCGGCAGGATGCTGCTGCGGTACAGTTGGGCGAGGTCGCGATCGCGCACCGCGCGCGCCCGCGTCTCGACGACGCGGGCGATCGTCTCGTTGCGCAGGTTCAGCAGCTCGGCGGACGACATATCGCGCATCGCGGCCATCTGGCGCCGCATTGGCAGCTGGCGGCTGCCGGCGAAGATCGGCAGCGTGATGCCCACCATCAGGCTGACCATGTTGTCGTAGGCGGGCCGGGCCTGATAGGCGACGCCGACCTGCAGGTCGGGATAGAGCTCGCGTCGCGCGCCGGCCAGGGCGGCGTCCGCGGCCGAGACGCGCTCGGCGCCGGCGCGGAGTGCGGGGCGATGGGTGAGAGCGAGGGCGATCAACGAATCGGCTGGCGGTGGCTCCCCGCCTGGCTCCGGTAATTCGACCGC
This sequence comes from Gemmatimonadales bacterium, assembly GCA_035310725.1. Classification (GTDB taxonomy): domain Bacteria; phylum Gemmatimonadota; class Gemmatimonadetes; order Gemmatimonadales; family GWC2-71-9; genus DASTHG01. The sequence goes on along the minus strand of DATGDT010000264.1, from coordinate 15,830 downwards.
CGGGATGGGGACGCCCGCTTCGCGGCCCAGCAGGGCGTTGAGCCGCGCGGCCATGGCCACCCGCTCCTGCTCCATGCGAGTGATCTCTTCTCCCATGCGTGCGACCTCCACCTGCGCCCGCAGCACGTCCTGCTGCACCGCGTCGCCCACGGCGTACATCGTCGTGCTGACCTGGAGGAAGTCGCGCAGCAGGCCCTGGGTGCGGCGCATCACGTCGAGCGAGCGGTCGGCCGCGCCCACCTCGGAGTAGGCCATGCGGACCTGGGCAGCGAGCATCAGGGCCTGGTCCTCGGCATCTGCCCGGGCCGCGCCTGCGGTATGCTCGGCGGCACGGCGCGCGCTCCCGAGCTTCCCGGGCCACGGGAGCATCTGCATCAGCTGAAGCTGGTTCATCGTCATCGGGTCCATGGTGGACCCGAATTGCCGGATCATCCGGTTCATGAGCCCGAACTGGAGCTGAGGGTCGGGCAGCGTTCCGGCCGGTCCCACGCGCTGCGCGGCGGCGTCGGCGGCGAGGCGCGACGCCCGCAACATGGGATTTGCCTTCGTCGCGAGGTCGATCGCCGCGGCAAGCGTGAGCGTATCCGACGAGCCGCCTTGGCCAGGTGCCCGCGCGGGGAGCAGCGCTCCGACGAGCAGCGCGGCTCCCGCGATCGTAAGTGTGGAAGAGTGCATCAGCGGGCCTGTGTGGCCGGGCGCGCCATCCGGTTGTACGCCGCGCCGAGGATCCCCCCGGCGACGGCGCCGACGGCCGCCCCTTCGACCATGCCGACGATCCAGCCCAGCACGCTAGGTCCCGATCCGTAGAACAGTTCCATCCACGGGTCGGGGCGGCCCAGGACGGCGTACAGTCCGAAACAGAGGGCGGTAATGACCGCGCTCGCAATCGCGCCGGCAATGGCCAGCGCCCGGATGTCCAGTAGCGCTTTCATGAATCCTCCTTGTCTCCCAACTACGCGGAGACAAGACGACGTTCAGGGGCTACAGCGAGTCCGCAGCCCGCACGTGGTCGCCGTCAGGCGACGAGGATCAGCGGTTGGGAGGAGGTGTCGGTGGAGCGGAGCGGGGGCCGGACGGGCCGGCGATGTTCACCGGATACTCGCGCACGGACCGGGGCGACTCGGGGGCGGCGACGACCCGCTCCTGTTGCATCGCGACGGTCGCGGTGCACATCCCGGATGGGCAGCCCGGCTGCTCGGCGTGCTGGCACGGCGCCCCGGCGTGGTGTGCGACCGACGAGAGGACCCCGCCGGACGCGGGGGGCATGGCGCAGCCGTGGGAGGACGGCATGGCGCCGAACGCCGACGACGGCGCGAGCCACAACACCGTGACCGCCAACAGGGTGGCGATCACGCGGTTGCCCACGGTGCGTGCCGGTCTCGTCAATCGATCTCCTGGTGCGTCGTGCCCGGCCGAAGACTGCCGGGGCCGGCATGAAGAAATACGCAAGGACGCGTGAAGAGCGCTAGATTGGACGCCCCTGCTTCGGAGTGACACCCATCTTCGCCGTCATCGTTCCATTGTTGCTCGGGTTGGCCACTCCGGCTCGTCCGGCTGCACCCGTGAAGCCCAAGCTGGTCGTGATGATCACCGTAGACCAGCTGCGCAGCGACTACCTGATGCGCTGGCGCCCCCAGCTGAGCGGTGGGCTCGCCCAGCTGCTGACGTCCGGCGCGGTCTTCTCCAACGCGTTTCAGGATCACGCCATTACGGAAACGGCGCCAGGGCACTCGACCGTGCTCTCGGGGCGCTGGCCGGCCCACACCGGCATCATCACGAACACCCTGGGCGTGGGCGATTCGACGGCACCGTTGCTCGAGGTGAGGGGGCCGGGCGCGTCGCCGCGGCGATTTCGCGGCACCGAGTTCTACGACTGGCTCGTCGCCGCGCAGCCGGTCAGCCGGGCGCTCTCGGTCTCGCGCAAGGACCGAGGGGCCATCCTTCCCATCGGAACCGCCCGGCAGGATGTGTACTGGTACCAGGACGGGATCTTCACGACAAGCCGCTACTACCGCGATTCGCTGCCGCCCTGGGTGCGGTCGTTCAACGCCCTCCGGCTGCCGTTCCGCGCCGCAGGGCGGGAGATCGGCACGCTGCTGCCGGATTCGGCCTACGCTGAGCCCGACAGCGTTCCCTGGGAGAACGGCGGGCACGATCTGAGCTTCCCCCATCGCCTGCCGACCGACAGCAACCGCGCCGCCATCGCCTACATGACGACGTCGCTCATGGATTCGCTGACGCTGGCGTTCGCGCTAGCCGGGGTGGAGGCGCTCCAGCTGGGACGGCGCGGCGCCACGGAGCTGCTCGCGGTCAGTCTCTCGGCCACCGATTACATCGGTCACAGCTTCGGCCCCGATTCGCGCGAGATCCACGACCAGGTGCTGCGCCTCGATCGCAACCTGGGGTGGTTCCTGGGCCGGCTGGCGGACCGCTACGGTCGCGACAACCTGCTCATCGTGCTCTCGGCGGATCACGGCGTGACGCCGTTCCCGGAATTCTCCCAGGCTCACGGCCATCCCGAGGCGCGCTGGGTGAGCGTCGATACGCTGATCGCCGCGGTCAATCAACAGCTCGACCGGATGACCGCGACCGCCACGCCGCGGGGCTGGCTCGATTTCGACACGGGATTGCTGTTCGTGAAGGACAACGGGCGGCTCGCGGCGCTCGGCATCCGCATCGACAGCGTGCTCGCCGACGTGACGCGTCGCCTCCTCGCCGTGCCGGGGGTGGGACGCGTGGACCGGCCGGATTCGCTCGCCGCGGCCGACACGGCGGCCGATCCCGTGGCGCGGCGCTGGCGCCACGCCGTTGCGCCCGACGCCGGGATCGGCCTGGTCGTCACGCTGGACGATTGGGATGCCTGGGCCTACGCCGGTGGCGTGCGCTACGCGGCCCACGGGCAGCCGAGCGATCGCGACGCCCACGTCCCGCTGATCATCTCGGGAAAGGGTGTGCGCGCGGGGACCTACGGGGCGCGCGTCAACACCGTGGATATCGCGCCGACGCTGGCGCGTCTGCTGGGACTCGCGCCGCTGTCGATTCCCGACGGGCGGGTGCTCGGCGAAGCCCTGGCGTCCCCGTGAAGAAAACGGCGCGTGGGATGTGAAGAGGTAGAATCGCGGAAGGTGACGGCCCGTCCACGTCCCACCGCCCACATCCCACGCCCCGGTAGAATATGCTACACGCGACGTGCGCGTGCAAAAGCTATCTTCCGGACATGGCCGACAAAAAGCTCACCCCCCTCCAGGCCGAGCGGGTCCAGCAGATCGGGGATTTTCAGAGGAGTCTGGCCCGCATCCGGAAGCTCATCGGCGACCTCGAGTCCAGCCGTGCGGCCCGGCCACAGGTGTTGCAGGATATCGGCGGCCAGATCGCGCGGGAGTGCTCGCGGCTGCGGGCCCGGGCTGTGAGCGCCAACATCGGAACCGTCGCCGATGTCGCCGGACAGCTCTCGGTCGCCGCCAACCGCTCGTCGGGACTCCTGATGAAGCTCCGGACGTTGAATGACGGTGTGGCGAGCATCGGCTTTCAGCTCGACCGCGCGATGACCGCCGCCACGACGCCCGAGCCCAACCACCCGGAATGACCTCCCCGGCGACACAGGGGCCGGCGATTCGCTGCGCCGGCCTCGTGAAGCGTTACGGCGATGTGACAGCCGTCGCGGGGCTCGACCTCACCGTGGCAACCGGGGAGTGCTTCGGCCTGCTCGGGCCCAACGGCGCCGGCAAGACCACCACGGTCGAAATCCTCGAGGGCCTCACCCTGGCCGACGCCGGCCTGGTGGAGGTACTCGGGGCTTCCTGGAGCGGGAGGTCGGCCGATCGGAGCCTGCGCGAGCGGCTGGGGATTCAACTCCAGGAGACCAAACTCCCCGAGAAGCTCTCGGTGGAGGAGACGATCCGGCTGTTCGCCAGCTTCTACTCCCGTGCCCACACGGTGGAGGAAGTACTGGCGCTCGTGGGGCTGGAGGAGAAGCGGCGCGCCTGGTACAGCAAGCTCTCGGGCGGTCAGAAGCAGCGACTGGCGGTGGCGTGCGCGCTGGTCAACCGGCCGGAGCTGCTGTTCCTCGACGAGCCGACCACGGGTCTCGACCCGCAGTCGCGGCGCCAGCTGTGGGACGTGGTGGCGGCGTTCCGCGCCGACGGGCACACAGTGGTGTTGACGACGCACTACATGGAGGAGGCGGAGCGGCTGTGCGACCGCGTGGCGATCATGGATCACGGCCGGGTCATCGCCCTGGGTACGCCGCGCGAGCTCATCGCGGGGCTCGGCGCCGAGCACGTGGTGGAATTCACGCTCGCGGGAGGGCAGCCCGACGCGCTGGACGGCGAGCTGCGCGCGCTCCCTGGCGTGCGCGCGGTGCGATCCACCGACGGCGTCGTGTCGCTCACGGTCGCGGAGCTGCACCACACGCTTCCCGCGCTCATGGCGATGCTGGAGCGGCAGGGCCGCGCGCTGGCGTCGCTTACCACGCACCACGCCACGCTGGAGGACGTCTTCGTGTCGCTCACGGGGCGCCGCATTCGCGATGACTGAGCGCCCGCTGGCGCAGCTCACCCTCGCCTGGATGCGGGGCTTCTATCGGGAGCCCGAGGCCCTCTTCTGGGTATTCGGATTCCCGATCGTGCTCGCGTTCGCGCTCGGCATCGCCTTCAAGAACCGCGGCCCGGGCGAGCTGCGCGTCGGGGTGGCGCGCGGGGCGGGGGACAGTGCGGCGGCGCGCGTGCTCGAGGCCGCGCCCGGTCTCGCCGCCGTGGTGCTGGACAGCGTGGCGGCTCGAGCCGCGTTGCGCACCGGCCGGGTGGCGCTCGTCGTGGTGCCGGGCGACCCGATGGTGTACCGCTACGACTCGACGCGGACCGAGAGCCGCCTCGCGCGCCTCGAGGTGGACGAGGCGCTGCAGCGCGACCGCGGGCGCGCCGACCCCGCGCTGGTGCGCGACGATCGCACCACCGAGCCCGGGTCGCGCTACATCGACTTCCTGATCCCGGGCCTGCTCGGCATGAATCTGATGGGGAGCGGCTTGTGGGGTGTGGGATTCACGGTCGTACAGGCGCGGACCAAGGGACTGTTGAAGCGCTTCCTCGCCACGCCGATGCGCAAGGGCGAGTACCTGCTGTCGTACATGCTGTCGCGTCTCGTCTTTCTGGTGATCGAGGTGGCGGCCCTGATCGGGTTCGGCTGGCTGGTGTTCGACGTCGGCGTGCGGGGGTCGATCGCGGTAGTGGGCCTGGTAACGCTGATCGGCGCGTTTTCGTTCGCCGGGCTGGGGTTGCTGGTCGCCAGCCGGGCCAAGACGGTCGAGGCGGTGTCGGGCCTGATGAATCTGGTGATGCTGCCGATGTGGATCCTCTCGGGGACGTTTTTCTCCTATGCCCGGTTTCCCGAAGCGCTGCAGCCGTTCGTGAAGGCGCTGCCGCTCACCGGATTGAACGACGCCTTGCGCGGCGTGATGATCGACGGGGCGTCACTCGCCGGCGTCGCGGCGCCCGTCGGAGTCGTCGCGCTGTGGGGGGCGCTGAGCTTCGTCGTCGCTGTGAAGATCTTCCGCTGGCGCTGACCTATTGCACCACCACGGTGCCGTGCATCGTCGCGTGATTGGTGCAGTGGTACTTGTAGGTGCCGGGGGTCTGGAACGCCATGCTGTAGGTCTGGCCCGACGACGTCCCGCCGTAGGGATCCATGCTCGCCATGGGCGGCGACAGCATCCCGCTGTCGAACACCCCCGTCGAATCACTCGTCACGGTATGACTCGAGGGGCCATCGTTCGTCCAGGTCACGGCGCTGCCGGCCTTGATGGTGATCGTCGCCGGCGAGAACGCATAGTCTCGAATCGTCACCGAGGCGCTGGTTCCCCCTCCGTTCCCTCCGCCGCCACCCCCACCGCCGTTCAAGCCCGTCATGGTTGATCCCGAACAGGCCGCCACAGCCGCCACCAGAATGAACACCAGGGGATTGCGCCGCATGGGATGACCTCCGTTGCATTCGGGACGTCGCGAGGCACCGGGGCGGATTTACGGTAGCTTCCGGGATCCCCGCTCGCGAGGCGACCATGCCCGACACGATCACGCTGACGGAATACTACTACACGATGGTCCCCGACAAGCCCGGCGAGGGCGTACGGGTGTTGAACGTGCTGCGGGACGCCGGAGTGAATCTCCTGGCGTACTCGGGATTCCCCGAAGCGCGCCGCACCCAGATCGACTTCGTGCCCGAAAACGCGGCGGCGTTTGTCGCGGCGGCGAAGGCGGCCAAGATCAAGCTCACCGGTCCCAAGAAGGTGTTTCTCGTCAGCGGCGAGGATCGTCCGGGCGCGGTGGCAGGGCTGTACGAGAAGCTCGCCGCGGCGAAGATCAACGTCACGGCGACCGACGCGGTGTGCGCCGGGATGGGCCGGTATGGGGCGATCCTGTGGGTGAAGCCGCGAGACGTGAAGAAGGCGGCGAAGGTGCTGGGGGTGGCGTAGCGCCGGAGCGGAGCGCCGCCCAGTCGACGTCGTCGCGGACGCCGCTCCACACCTCGAGCGGCCCGGCCAGCATCCGGTTTCCAACGGAGTTGCCTTCCAGGACGAGCCAGTAGCGCTCCGCAGGAGGCATGACTTCGTGAGTGATCCCCAGCGGCTTCCCGTCCACGGCGATGCCGCATCGCCCATCCGGGAACAGCTGGACCACGAGGGAATACCACTTTCCCGAGTTCACCGAGTCCGGAAGGGGCACGGTGCCGCGGTCGAAGTACGTCCAGGGTGGGGCGAACACGCCGTCGCCGGGAGCGTACTGAAACCCGCATTCCCGCGACCGCAAGCCCGCCGGCGGCAGATTGCCGGTGCGGTGGTCCCATCGCGACAGCTCAGCCGAATCGAGATTCGCCGTGAAGGCGACGTGTACGCTCTGCTGGCGCGGTCCGATCACGGGAGTGGAGAGCCGGAGCGCGACCGCGAGGCCATGTGCGAGCGGAAAGCGACGGCGTGCGTACGCGCCGCTGACGTACCAGCCGTCGCCGCGGTTCCAGAACGCCCGGGTTCCTCCCGGGCCGTCCGTGATCTCGGGCCGTGGGTCGCCGAACGGCACCCACTGCGCATCGAGCGGACCCGACCAGTCTTCCTTCAGGACCACGTGGGGTGGAGGTGGTTGTCCGATCACGAGGGTGACGGCGGTCTCCCGCCAGCCGCCGGCGGAAGCCCGGACGGTGACGGTTCCGCCTCGGCGCGCGTACACGAGGCCGCTCGACGGCGCCACCGTCGCGATCGTCGTGTCATCGGAGCGCCATGACAGGGCGTTGAGTGGCGCGGGGGCGCCGGACGGGTCGAGCCCTCGAGCGATGAGTTGGTGCTCGGTGCCAGCCGCAACCGTGTCGAAGGCGGCGGCGATCTCGATGTGGTCGAGATACCGAGAGTCTCTGCCGGTCGGCAGCCAGCGGAGCGTGTAACGCTGGTCCCCATCGGGTCCCAGCAGCACCCGTCGCGCCAGGTCCGGTCGCTCGGTGGGGTACACGTACCAGTCGGCGCGGTCGAGACCCGCTCGGGTGCACCGGCATGCTTCCCACCGGATGTCGGGGCTCAGAATCCGATCTCCTTCCCAGGTTCCATCAACGACGACCGTTTCTCCCGTATTCAGACTCAAGCGGACGATCTGCTGGGCGCCGGAAGTATCTATCGCCAGGAGGAGCTGATCGGCGTCGTACCATCCCAGCAGCGTGTACGGCCCCCATGCGTGACACTGCGGCATGGTTCCATCGACGGTGAGGAGACAGATGCGTGGGGCACCGTGACCATCCTGCAGTGAAAGGTGGCTGTACGCGATGCGGGTCCCATCCGGACTCCAGTGCGGATTCCAGTCTCCCGGCTCACCCTGAGTGAATGCGGTGCGGCCGGCGGTCGCCACATCGAGGAGTGCCAGGTGCGGGTAGCGATCGGGATTGCCGCGCGTCGTCGAGAAGACGAGCCTGCGACCATCCGGCGACCAGGACGGCGCGCCATCATCGCCCGGCGAGGACGTGAGACGCCGAATGGTGCCGTCCGGACTCGTCAGGAACAGGTCGATTTCCCCCGAGTCACCACTCACTTCAGCGAACGCCCACGCGAGGCCGTCGGGGCTCGGGACCCACCCGATGCTGCGGTTGCGGCCGGCCGCGACGAGCGACCAGTAGGGGGTCCCCAGGCGGCTGACGTCGAGTGCGGTTCCTGACTCCCAGCCATCGCGCCGGAGCGCCACGGTCCGTGCCTCGAGGGAATCGCCGACGGTGTGGATCACCACCAGGTTGATGTCGGGTGGCGGTGCGGCCGGCCTGAGCTGCCATGCGGTCAAGGCTGCGCCGACCGCGAGAATGCCCAGCGCGGCCGCCGCCATGCGTCGCGGCGTCACCAGGCCGAGCCGTACGTGCACCGGGAGCGAGTGCACCAGCCGTGACACGCGCTGCGGTGTGGCCATCTCGCCGAGCAGATCTGCGGCGACCGCCCTGGCCGGGCGCCGCTCCGCGCGGCGTCGCTGCAGCAGCAGCCGGCGCCGGAATACGCGAGTCAGCTCTTGGTCTTCTCCCGCCGCCGCGAGGTGGCGTCCGGCCCGCTGCAGAATTCCCGGATCGTCCCGTCCGGTCGCCACGAGCAGGCGACCGAGGATGGCGTTGGCCGAGCGCAGCGCCCCCGGCGTGGCACCGTCCAGTGCGCGCGCGGCGATCTCGTCGTGCGCCGGCTGCCACTCGCTGCCGTCGCGGGCCACGAGCCCGCGCACGTCGAGCCCCTGCAGGTCGGCCTGCACCGCCTCGCGGTCCCGGCCCGCCGCTCGAGCCAGCACATCCGCCGGGAGTGGCGCGCCGGCGGTCGCGAGCAACACGAGCAGCCAGGATTCCCGACGCGAAAGGGCCGCGAGACGGCGCCGCAAGGGCCAGCCTTGCGCCAGCATGGCGTCGAGCTCGACGCCGTCGGGACACGACCACGCCCCGTCGGCGAGCGTCAAGGTTCCCTGTTCCAGCAGCAAGTTGAGCGTTTCCAAGACCAGCAACGGCGTTCCGGCTGTGGGCGTGTAGAGCGCGACGGGGAATCGAGCGGCCCAGGGTTCGGCCGGCAGTCGCCCCAGACTCGCGAGCAGCGCGCCGATCATGTCCACGGTCAACGGTTCCAGTGCGAGCGGCTCCACTGAGACGCGACCCACCATACCGGCAATGCCGGGACGAGCGGTCGTGACGACGAGCACCGCGTGCTTCAGGGCCAGGGACAGGAGACGGTCCAGGATCTGGCGCGACGCCTCGTCGGCCCAATGCACGTCGTCGATCAGGAGCGCCACCGGGTGCTCCTCGGCGACCGCCCGCAGCAGCTCGCCCAGCGCGATCGTCCGACGGCGCAGCGCCTCGAGGTCGAATGCGCGATCGGGTGCCACACCGTAGCAGGACGACAGGGTCGGGTTCAGCGCCACGAGCGCGGCCGCCGAATCGGGAGAGACCGCCGCGGCGCCGGGAAGGTGCGCCAGCGCGAGTGCCAGCTCGGACGCGAGGGCGTAGGGTACCGATCGCTCCCCCGGGTTGGGGCGGACGACGACCACTCGGCCGCCCATCGAGCGCAGCCGGGCGTACACGTCGGCCAACAGCCGGCTCTTGCCGAGCCCAGCGGCACCGGTGATGTGGAGATGCTGCCCCAGGCCGCCGCGCGCCGCACCCCAGGCGGCGAGGATGGCGGCGAATTCGCGCTCGCGCCCGATCAGCTCCGAGGTGAGCGACTGCTTCGATGCGGCGGCCGGATCGTCGGGCGCGGCCTGCCGCACCAGCGCGAGCAGGCCGGCGGTCGCGGGCTCCGGTGGACGCTCGGCGCGCGCGAGGACCTCCTCGAGGCGGTGCGCCGCGAGCTCCGCGCCGACGCGATCATTGGCCGCGAGCAGTGTCTCGAGCTCGAGCCGCCAGCCGCTCTCGTCGTCGGGGTCGGTGGCGCGCAGCCGGACCGCGAGGTCCTTGGCTTTGCGCAACCGCCCTCGCGTCATCCAGTCACGCACGACGGTCTCGCCCGCCCGGCGGAACATCCGGCGCAGCCGGAACCGCTCGAGATCGGCCCACTGCTCGAAATCGGCGCCTCCCGGAGCCGCGAAGCCGGGGAGGAAGTCGCCGCCGTAGAGGTCGAGTGCGTGCTCGAACTCGACGTGCTCGATCGCCTCGAGGAACGCCTCGCGGTCCGCTTCGATCGCTGCGCACAGCGTCACCTGGTCATCCGTCGCCGTGATCGCGTGCTCGCCGAGGCGCTGGCGCAGGAACCAGACGGCCTGACGCACGGAGTGACGGGCAGCCTCGATGTCCTGATCGGCCCACAGCAGGTCCATCAGGTGCTCGCGGCTGGCGGAGTGGCCGGGGGAGCAGGCGAGGTAGGCGACGAGGCCGAGCGGTTTGCCGGTGCTGAGCAACTCGTGGCGGCTGCCGGATTCGGAGACGCACTCGAGCGACGCTCGTCCGAGGGTGGTGAGGACGAGCCGGTCGTGGACGCTCAGTTGAAGTGCTTGCCCGTTCGACATTTGACGCCCGATAGACGATTGGTTCGCCAGCTTTGTGCGGCTCAGTGACCGCCCCTCGGTCACCGATCGTCCGTCGGGATGTGCTTCACTCGCGCTAGGGAGAAGCTACGGCGGGCGGACGGGTCAGCAAGGCGCCAAGAGGCGTGGCCGGGGGGTTGGGGCCTGAGAGTTCGTGGTGCCGGAGCCACACATGGTCCGTTCACAACCTTCATGAAATGCACCGAGAGGCCAACTCATAAGGAGACGCGTAAATGCAACGAGCATTGACGAAACACCTTGCGCTGCTGCCCCTGGCGCTGCTGGTCGCGGTCGGCTGTATGCACGACCGCAGTGGCGCGCCAACAGCCGCCGCTCCTGCCACATCACCTTCACTGTTCGCGTCCAAAGTCTCCCAAGTGCCGGGCGGGCCACCTCCCATCATCTTGAGAACGGACAAGTCGGACTATTCCCCTGGCGAGACGGTGGTGATTACTGGGCAAGGCTGGAAGCCGGGCAGCAACCTGAGCATGGTGCTCGAGGTCGACCCGCGTACCCACGATCCCATCTCTCTCTCGGCGGTTGTGGACGCCAAGGGCAACTTCACCAACCGTGACTACGTTGTGCAGACAGCCGATCTCGGAGTCTTGTTCAAGCTCACGGTCACCGGTTACGGCGAGGGGGGAGTAGCCTTCTTCACGGACCAAGGTCAGGCCGGCACGACGCTCACGGCTTCCAAGACGGCAACGGCCCACTACACGCGCACCTTTCCCTGGACGATCACAAAGTCAGTAGATCCCGCGACCTTGGACCTGTTTCGCGGTGATGCCGGGACGTCGGAGTACACGGTCTCGGTGACGAAGGGTGCCGGAGTGGACGCAGCATGGCTGGACGGCCAGATCTGCGTCACCAACGGCGGCGCGGTGGCGACCGAGAACCTCGCGATCGTCGACAGACTATCTAAGCCATCCGGAGACGAGCTCGCCTCTGTCAACGTCAACGTGAGTGCGAATCCCGTACTCGACCCGGGCGAGACCGGATGCTACGACTATCGGGTTGACATTCCATCTTCAGACGTGACTGTAGGGGCCACGTACAAGAACACAGCGGATATCACCATCACCAATCACTCCGGGCATCTGGGCACGCCGTTCGGCCCGAACCCAAGCGCCACGGCTGTACTTCCAGCCGTGACACTCATCAACAACAATATCAACGTCGACGACACGAACGGCGGCTCGTGGGCCTTCAGCGCGAGCGGCTCGGCGACCTACAACAAGACCTTCACGTGCGATGCAGACGAAGGCGCGCACAACAACACCGCCACCATTCGGGAAACGGGCCAGAGTGACGGTGCCTCGGTGACGGTCAACTGCTACGCGCTTAGCGTAACGAAGGACGCCTCGACGACCTACGATCGCACCTACACTTGGAAGATCGACAAGTCGGCGGACCAGTCGTCGCTGACGCTGGCGTTGAACCAGTCATTCGTCGTGAACTATTCGATCGTGGTCAGCGAGACGTTTGCCGACGCGAACATCGCGGCGAGCGGAAACATCACGGTGCACAACCCGGCACCGATCGCGGCACCGCTCACCAAGGTCGCGGACGCGGTCTCCGGAGTCGGCGCGGCGACGGTGGACTGCGGCGTCACGTTCCCCTACAATCTGGCGGCGGGCGGCGACCTGAAGTGCACCTACAGCATCACACTGCCAGATATCACCAGCCGCACGAACACGGCCACCGCCACGCTGCAGAACACGCCCAGCGGCACCACCGATTTCACCGGGACCGCAGATGTGAAGTTCGGCACACCGTCGAGCGAGACCGACGAGTGCATTGTCGTGAGCGATACCTACGCGGGCGACCTGGGGACTGTCTGTGCCGTTGACGCTCCCAAGACCTTCACCTACAGCCGCACGATCGGCCCGTATGCGACGCCCGGTACCTACACGGTGGACAACACCGCTTCCTTCGTGACGAACGACCAGGGCACGACCGACGACGACTCCTGGACGGTCAACGTGAACGTTCCTGGCGTTGGCTGCTCGCTCACCATCGGCTACTGGAAGACCCACGCCGGGTTCGGGCCGCAGGCTGACATGGTGACGGCGCTGCTGCCGATTCAGCTTGGCACAGTTGGCGGCGCGAAGAGCATCCAGGTCACGACTGCTTCTCTCGCCGTGCAGCTCCTGAGCTTCAACGGCTCGAATAACGTGTTCGACGGGAGCAACGGCATCAACAAGCTCTACGCCCAGCTGCTCGGCGCGAAGCTGGACATCGCCAACGGGTCGGACGGCTCGGCCGTGGCGTCGACCATCACCGCCGCGGATGCCTTCTTGGCGACGCACAACTCGACCGACTGGAGTGGGCTGACCAAGCCCCAGAAGAATCTGGTGCTGAGCTGGGTGGCGACGCTCGATCAGTACAACAACGGTTTGATCGGGCCGGGACACTGCAGTCAGTAATGCAGGGTGGTGTACAGTGAGATCGGGGGCCTCGAAAGGGGCCCCCGATTGTTTGTGTGATCCCAGAATTTCCTTGGCCTCAGACAGCGTAAACCGAAGAACGAGGGTGCAGGAGACAGGCCCGGCGAGGAGGTTGAAGCGCGTGTCTCTGAGGCATTTGACGGACGATAGACGGCGGGTTCGGCAACGTCACTACGACGAGTGACCGCTCCTCGGTCACCGGTCGCCCGTCGGGATGTACTTCAGTCGTGCTAGGGAGAAGCCCGGCGGGTCGGCGGGTGAGCCAGGGCCAAGGGCCTGGCCGGAGGATTGGGTAGGCAATTGATGAAAGCGTTCTCACGAATCGGAGAGCAACACACTCGGCAACTCTGGTGCGGATCCGGCCTACTTCAGTGGCGGCGTGAGGATTCTTAGACACAGTCCACGGTCGCCCAAGAAATCGTGTGCGGGGAGGGGCGTGTGTCGTTCAATAGGCGCGCTGAGCGAGGGCTGAGCGGATCATACCCGCTGAGCCATCAGGTGCCATTCCGTTGGTTGGCCATCGCCCTTGCACTCCTGGCAACTGCTTGCTTTCTCGACGAGCTGTCCGGCCCAAAGTCGCGGCACATCGTGTTCTCGGTCAGCGGCCCGAGTTTCGTCTCTCTGGGTGACACGTCAAGACTCAGAGCCACGACCGCTCGGCTCGTGGCCGGCCCGAGCCGGGTGGAATGGTCTTCCAGCGATCCCCTGGTGGCCACGGTCGATTCGACCGGCCTGGTCCGCGGGATCGCGCTCGGGAACGACACCATCCGGCTCCGATTGGTCACACCGGAGATGGACACGACCCTGATTCATCCGATCCAGGTTCTGCAGTTGGCATCGCCGGACTCCTCCAAAGTCACCGCCGTGCCCCAATCGGTTCGTTCGGGTGATTCCGTGTCCCTCTGGCTCCGCGCGCGCGACAAGTTCGGCCACGATCTCACGACCGGCGGCGATACCGTGTTGTTCACGAACGCCGGTGGTACCAGTACCTGTACGACGGACTCAACCTCCGATCACCACGACGGTACCTACTCTGCGACATGTGTCGGGAAACGCGCCGGCACCCCTACCACGATTCATGCAACGATTAATCAAAAGGGGGTGACTTCCACTCTGCCGACCGTCACCGTACAGCCGGGGTCACCGGCAGGACTCGAGAACGTCGTGGGTGATGGCCAGTCGGCGACGGTGGGGACGAAAGTGGGGGTGGCGCCAAAGGTGCGAGTAGTCGACGTGAACGACAATCCGGTGCCGGAGGTCGCGGTGGCCTTCACCGTCACGGGTGGTGGCGGCGTTGTGTATCCGACGACATCGGTACCGACCGATTCGAGCGGGGTCGCGGCAGTGGGGTGGTGGTTGTTGGGGACGACACCTGGTAACAACACTCTAACTGCCGCTGCGGGATCTGCTGCGACGGTCGTACGGTTTACGGCGATGGGCACGACACCGGTTGTGGCCGCCGAGATCCGGCTTGGCAACAGCCTGTTGGTCCAGTCCCCTCGCCGGTTGGCTATCGACGCCCCGCGCGACCGTATCTACGTGTTGGGGTCCGAAGGGCTTTCGGTTATCGACGCCCGTGCAGATACCGCGAATCATCTGGTGAGCACAGGCGGGAATCCCAGTTTGATCGCTGTGGATTCCGTGACTGGGCGGATCTACGTTGCCACTGCCGATACGCTCGCTGTTTATGATGGTGGGACACTGTCAGGCCTCACCAGGGCGACATTGCGGGGTGGCATAACCGGCGTGGTGGCTTTGCCCAATCGATTCACGAAGGTGAGCCATGTGTGGGTGGCGGTGGGTTCCGTGGATAGCCTGTTCGTATTGGACGGGACAAGCCTTCAGATTCTCGGATCTATTTCACTCCCGGATCCTGGTGAAATTGCTGCCAACCCGGCGACGGACCGAGTCTATGTCACCACTTCCAGCGGCCTTGTGGTGGTGGACGCGAGCTTCGGCACCGTCACAATGATCCCGAGGCCACTCGACGGCTCGAATATAGCTGTCAATCCATTGACAAATCGCATCTACGCGTCGTCGCAGTTCGGGCTGGAGGTATTTGACGGAGCTGCAGGGTTGTGGGTTGATAGTGTACCCCTTTTCGAGAACCCACTGGTACCGGAAGTCGTGCTTGATATCTCTTTGGATGAGATCAGGAACCGCGTGTATGCAACGGCCTACCGCCCCTTCACCGAGGTGCCTGGTTTTCTCGTGGCAGTCATGGACGGAGCAACTGGCATCGTGGTTCGAGTTCCTACCGGAAGGCCGGTCGAAGGGGTGGTGGCCAATCCCTCCACGAATCGTGCATACGCAGCTGTTGTTGCTTCTGTCTCCGCCGTCCTGGTGATCGACGGGGCACTCGACGCGGTTTCGGCCGCTGTTGTCCGAGTGGGGTTCCTGAGTGGGGTAGCCGTAGACGAGGCGAACGAACGAGTCTATGTGCTCGACTCCAACACCAACTGCATGTTTGTGATAGATGGCGCTTCCGATAGTGTGGCGGGACTACCAATACCTCTGCTGCCATCGGCGCTCTCTGGGGCTGCATGGGCTATCGCGCTCGATAGCAGTCTTCACCGGATCTACATCACACACGCTGGCGCGTCGGGGGATGTGGAAGTTCTTGATGACCAGATCTACAGGAGTCTGGGTACCGTCTCGGTAGGCCTGGATCCTCGTGGAATAGCCGTCAACCAGTTGACGCACGAGGTCTACGTCGCCGCCGCAGGCGACGGAGCCGTCGCTGTAGTGGACGGGCGCACTCTAAGCGTGATTGATGTCCTCCCAATGCTCGGGTCATACGCTGTGGCCATCGACGAGCCTCGGAATCTGGTCGTCGTTGTGAGCCCAAACAACTTCACCGTCATCGATGGCGCCGCCA
>DATGDT010000263.1:0-3898 GCA_035310725.1 Gemmatimonadales bacterium | reverse complement strand
GGAGGAGACCATGGCCACGACGAAGACCGGTGGAGTTCAGCTGCTGCACAAGCTCGAGGGGCTCGAGCGTCGCCTCGAGACCCTGTCGGATCGGGTCAAGAGCCTGGAGCGGCACACGGCCGAGTTGGACGATCTGAGGCGGGAAATCGGGAACCTCAAGGTCGAGGTGGAGGAGTTCCGGGAGGTGGACTGACGGGGCCACGAACGCAGCGGCCCCGGGTGAATCGAGAGGCGGAATCATGACGACCAGGAAGAAACTCGCGGCGGCGGTCAAGCAGGCCGCTGCGCGGGCGCGGGCCGCGGGGCGTAACGCCGCGCACCGGATAGCGGTGAAAACGGACGAGGTATTGGTCGATGCCGGCAAGGCCGCCGAGCAGCGGCAGCGGGGGCGGGCCGTCAAGTCCGTGCTGAAGACCGCGACGCGGGCGGCCGCGATCGCCGCGGCAACGGCGACGACGATCATGGCGGCGCGAGCCGCCGCCCGGGCCCGTCGCCGGCGCGCAGCAGCGGCGGCCCACTAGGGCCACCCCGCTCCGCACGCGGGCGGTAGCATGACGGCGACGGTCCCCGCGATCGGGCTGGATGACAAGGTCGCCTTCCTCAGGCGCCCGGAGGGCTATCCCGAAGCTCCGAGCGCCGTGGAGGCGCTGGAAACCCACCTCGCGTGGGTGTTCCTCACCGACCGTTTCGCCTACAAGCTCAAGAAGCCGGTGCACTATTCCTACGTCGATTTCCGCACGCTCGCCGCGCGGCGGCGCGACGCCCAGGAAGAAGTGCGGCTCAATCGTCGTCTCGCCGCGGGCGTGTACCTCGGCGTCGTGCCCCTCACGCTCGGCCACGACGGCCGTCTCGCACTCGAGGCCGAGGGCATTCCGGTGGAGTGGCTCGTCAAGATGCGCCGTCTGCCGCGCGAGCGCATGCTCGATTTCGCCATCGCCTCCCACCGCATGGACGAAGGAGCACTGGACGACGTCGTGGGGCTGCTCGCGGCGTTCTACGGCACGGCGCGCAGCGTCGCGCTCCCTCCCGGGGGCTACCGACGCCGGTTCGAGCAGGAAATCGAAGCGAATGCCCGCGCGACCGCCGAGCCGCGGTACGGCCTGCCGCCCGCCCTGATCACCGCGACCGCCGCCGGGCAGCGGCGCTTTCTGCTGCGACGGGCGGACCTGCTCGAAGCCCGCGCCGCCGCCGGGCGGATCGTCGAGGGGCACGGCGATCTCCGCCCCGAGCACGTGTGCCTCGGGCCGCCTCCGGTGATCATCGATTGCGTCGAGTTCAAGCGGGAATTCCGGCTGCTCGATCCGGCGGACGAGCTCGCCTACCTCGGCATGGAATGCGAGCGCCTCGGCGCGGAGCAGATCGGCCCGAAGCTGCTCGCCCGTTACGGCGTGCTCACGGGGGACCAGCCACCCGCCGCGCTCGTCGGGTTCTACAAGAGCTTCCGCGCGCTGTTGCGCGCCAAGCTCGCCGCCTGGCATCTGGACGACCGCACCGTGCGCTATCCGTCACAGTGGTTCAACCGGGCGCAGGCCTATCTCACGCTGGCCGAGCGCTACGCTCGACAACCCTAGATCCCGCTCAGGATCCCAGCAGAGCGACGAGTGATCCGTTCTCGTGGATTCGCCGCGCGGCCTCCGCGAACAGCGGGGCCACGTCGAGCGTCGTGACCTTCTGGCGAACCGCGGGATCGGTCAACCGAAACGGCGGGACACTGTCGGTCACCAGCAGATCGTCGAGTGCGGGCTCGGCGAGCCGCGCGTTCGCGTCTCCGGTGAAGAGCCCGTGGGTGGCCGCGGCGATCACCCGCACGGCCCCACGGGCGCGGCAGGCGGCCGCGGCGCGCGCCAGCGTCGTCCCCGTGCTGATCAGGTCGTCGATGAGGATCGCGATCCGCCCGGCGACGTCTCCGACGAGCGCGTCGCCGGTCACGACTCCCTCGCTGCGCGCCTTCTCCATGATGGCGAGCGGCACCTCGCGTCCCAGCGCCCGGGCAAGCGTGTCACGCAGAGCGTCCGCCCGCTTCACACCCCCGACGTCGGGCGAGACGACCGCGACCGCTGCGTCCCCGACGCGCGGCGCGAGTGCGTCCACGAAGAGGTGCCGGGCCTCGAGATGGTCCGTACCGCAGCGAAACGCGTTCTGGTAGGCGGCGAGGTTGTGCACGTCGAGCGTGACGATGCGATCCGTTCCCACCGCCTCGAACAGCGTGGCGACGTAGCGGGTGGTGACGGGGTCCCGGGGCTTGGACTTCCGGTCCTTGCGCGAATAGCAGAGATAGGGCACGAGCGCCGTCACGCGAGCCGCCGCGGCGTCCTTCAGCGCTCCGATGAAGAACAGCAGGCGGCACAGCTTGTCGTTGCCGCTCTCGCCGGTCTCGCCGTAGAGCGACTGCACGACGTACACGTCGCGGCCGCGCACGCTCGCCAGCGGCCGGCACTTGTGCTCGCCGTCCTCGAACAGCCGTTCCTCATGGGGCGCGAGCGGCACGCCGAGAGCGCGCGAAACCGCGGCCCCGAATTCGCTGCTCGAACCCAGGGCGAAGAGGATCACTTCGCGGGCGTCGCGGCGGGCCGCCCCAGCGCGAGCCCCGCCTCGAACGCGCGCTCGTTCAGCTCCAGCAGCGCAGGCTTGACGCGCTGTCGCAGCGCCCGGCGCAGGCTCTCCTCGGTCACGACCTCCGACAGCGCCACCAGCGCCCCGAGCGCCACCACGTTGGCCGCCACCACGCCGTTGGGCCCGAGACCGCGAGCCGTCGCGAGCAGCGGCGCCGTGACCGTGCCGGGCTCGAGCCGCGCGTCCGGTGCGACCGCGGTCTCCTCGACCAGCCGCACGCCGCCGGGGGCGAGCGGCCGGGCGTGCTTGCGGTACGCCTCCTCCGACAGGCACACGATGAGGTCGGGGACGCGCACTTCGGGAAAGACGATGGGCCGGTGCGACAGCACGACCTCGGTCTTGGCCGCGCCGAGGCGCGCCTCGGGACCGTAGCTCTGGGTCGCCACGACGTGCAGCCCGTCGTGCATCCCCGCTTCGGCGATGAGCACGCCGGCCAGGATCACGCCCTGGCCGCCCGCGCCGGCGAACCGGACCTGAATCGGATCGGCGAGGGTGCGCGTCATGGCACGGCCTCCGCCTTCCCCGCTTTCTGCCGGGCGCACAACGCGGCGTACTGCGCGGTGTACTCGGCCCGCACCTCGCGGCGGAACACCCCGAGCGGCATCCGGCCCGCGAGGCTCTCCTTGGTGATCTCTTCCTGGGGGAGGGTCATGTCGCGCTCGTAATCGAGCATGGCCACGGCGTCACCGAGCTGGTTCAGGCGGCCGAAGTAGGTCGGACACTGGGTGAGCACTTCCACCACGGCGAACCCGGGATGCCGGATCGCATCCGCGATGAGGGCCGGCATCTCCTCGAAGTCGAAGGTCGTCGTCCGCGCCACGAAGCTGGCGCCCGCGGCGAGGGCGAGCTGCACGATGTCGAACGGCGGCTCGAGGCTGCCCAGCGGCGTCGTGGCCGACTTGGCGCCCAGCGGCGTCGTGGGCGCGTGCTGGCCGCCTGTCATCCCGTAAATGCCGTTGTTGTAGACGATCGCCGTGACGTCGATGTTGCGCCGGCAGGCGTGGATGAAGTGGTTGCCCCCGATCGCCGCGGTATCGCCGTCTCCCATGGTCGTGATCACGGTCAGGTCGGGCCGCGTGAGCTTGATCCCGGTGGCGAACGCGAGCGCCCGCCCGTGCGTCGTGTGCATGGCGTTCGCGTTGAAGTAGAACGGCGTGCGCCCCGAGCAGCCGATCCCGCCCACCAGCACCAGGCGGTCCAGCGGCACGGCCACGCGCTCGAGCGCCGTCGCCAGCCCGTGCGCGACCTGGCCGTGGCCGCACCCCGGACACCACACGTGCGGCAT
>DATGDT010000262.1:0-3785 GCA_035310725.1 Gemmatimonadales bacterium | reverse complement strand
GTCGCCGTGCTCCCGGTCAGGGGAATCCCGGGGGATTCGGCAGCCCGCGTTCTCGCCGACGAGCTGACCGACGAATTGATCGCCGATTTGGCCCAGGTCCGCACGCTGCGGATGATCAATACGTCCACCATGCAGCGGTATCGGGACTCGACCCCCCAGGACGTGATGCGGGCCAGACGGGTGAGCTGGGTTGTGCTCACGACGATACGACCGCGCGGCGACTCGATCCGCCTCACAGCGGAGGTCGTGCCGGCCGGGTCAGATGAAGCGGCGTGGACCGGAGTGTTCGACTGCAGTCGCAACGAGTTGTTCCGGATGCGACGCGAGGTCGCACGCCAGATCGCCGAGCAGCTGAGGGGCAAGCCAGCGGACCTCGCTGCGGCTCACCGCATCGCTCCGGAAGCGCAGG
Organism: Gemmatimonadales bacterium; assembly: GCA_035310725.1. Classification (GTDB taxonomy): domain Bacteria; phylum Gemmatimonadota; class Gemmatimonadetes; order Gemmatimonadales; family GWC2-71-9; genus DASTHG01. The sequence goes on along the minus strand of DATGDT010000262.1, from coordinate 3,376 downwards.
ATGATTACGTGCGCGGCCGGTTCTGGTGGAACCGCCGCAGCCGCGCCAACCTGTTCAAGGCGATCGACGCCTACAACGCGGCGCTCGAGATCGAGCCGACCTTCGCCCCAGCGTACGCCGGCCTGGCGGACGTGTACGCGCAACTCGGCTACGGCGGGTTTCTCCGACCCGAAGACGCGTTCCCGAAAGCCGAAGCCGCGGCACGCAAGGCGCTGGAGCTGGACTCCACGCTGGCCGCACCGCATGCGACCCTGGGCTTCGCGACGATGTACTACGACTGGGACTGGCCCGCCGCCGAGCGCGAATACCGACTGGCGATCGCGCGCAGCCCCAGCTACGCCACGGCGCACGAATGGTACGGCCTGTTCCTCGCCGCCATGGGCCGTTTCAGGGAAGCCCAGGCGCAGGAACGGCAGGCGCTGGAGCTGGACCCGCTGTCCACGGCGATTGCCGCCACGGCGGGGTGGGTGCTGCACTACAGTGGACAACAGGAAGCGGCCGAGGCAACGCTCCGCACCGCGCTCCGCGCCGACTCCACATTCGCCGTCGGCCACCTGTATCTCGGCCGCGTGCTGCAGTTCCAGGGCGAGTATGACAGTGCACTGGCCCATTTCGCGCGAACCGGCCCGCTGCGGTCCTGGATCCCCAACGTCGCCGGCGAAGGCTATGTGTACGCCCAACTGGGCCGCCGCGACGATGCGCACGACGTGCTCGCGCGGCTCGATTCCCTCGCACGGACGGAGTACGTCACGGCCTACGCGGTGGCGCTGGTCTATGCCGCCCTGGACGAGAAGGATCAGGCGTTCGCGTGGCTCGACCGGGCCGTTGCGGAGCGCACCCACTGGCTCCTCTGGCTCAACCGCGATCTGCGGTGGGCGCCGATCCGCGACGACCCGAGGTTCGCCACCCTCAGGAGGCGGGTCGGCGTGCCCGACTGATCAACTCGGCGTGGCCCGTGCTTCGCTGCGCGCCCTCAGGCCGTCGGCCTCGAGCTGGAGATAGCGCTCGCTCAGCGACCGCGTCAGCCAGCCGACCAGGCGCGCGATCGGGCCCGCGAAGACGATTCCCAGCCTCGCCCGGCTGCCGCTCCCCTGGGGCTCGATCCAGTGATACCCGGTGACTCGGGCACCCGGACTCACGGACTCCCACTCGAAGCCCCGACCCGCCTCGAGCTTCGTCACCTGCCACACCGCGGCCGGCAGTTTCGGCTGGCGCACACGGGCCCGGTGCCCGGTCGCCAGCGGCCCCTGCTCGAAACGCTCCACGCGCGAGACGCTCGCGGTCCATTCCGGCCACCGCTCGACGTCGCTCCACACGACCCACACGGCGGCGGGCGGCGCCTGGATGTCGATGCTCCGCGTCAGCTCCACGATGGCCTCAGTCCTGGGGTGCCCCCGCCCGCGAGTAGAGCGCCCGGTAGGGATCCCCGTCCGCCTGCGTGAACACCCGGACCTGCACCGCCCGGATCGTCTCGGCCAGGTTCCCGCCCGTGGCCGCGTACAGCTCGTCGAACAGGTTGAGGTTCTGCCGGTAGATGCGTTGCGCGATCACCACCGCGTTATTGAGCGGCGCCTCGACGAACCAGCGCCAGTCGTAGGTTTCCAGACTCTGCCCGACCGGCCCCGTGAGCTGCTCGCGCGCCCAGCCGAACAAGGATGCCCGGGCCGCGTCCACGGCCTCGATCGTCCGGGCGCCGGTGTAGGCCGAATCGAGCCGGCGCGCCAGCTCCGCCCAGAAGACGTCGAGTGTGCGCTCGTCACCCCAGCGCGCCGCGGCTCGCTGCGCGTCCAGGGTATCGCCCCGCATCCGAAAGAACGCCTCCGCACCGCGATAGCCCACGAAGCTCGCGAAACTCTCGTTGAACGGCGTCTGACTCTTCACATACAGCGTGTTGTGCGCCACTTCGTGAATCACCGTCGCCACGAGCTCCATCGTGTCGCGGTCCAGCGCCGTGGAAAACAGCGGATCGGAGAAGTAGCCGAGGGTGGAGAAGGCGCCGGAGGGCCGCAGGTAGGTGTCGTAGTGCTCGCGCTCGAGCTCCGCGGCCGCCGCGCGGGCCAGACGGGGACTGAAGAATCCCTTGTACGGGACGACGCCGACGATCGGGTAGGTCCAGGTATAGGCGCGCAGGCGATCTCGCGAGGCGCCGGACAGCACGAGCAACAAGGTGTCCCGGCCGACGTCCACGTACGTCGTGTAGGTCTCCCCGACCGCGAGCTGCAGCGAGTCGGCCGCGAAGGCACGGGCGTCCAGGACCAGGCGCAACCGCTCGCGCAGCGCCGGAGCGGTCGACGAATCGGCGACGAGCGTCGCGATCGCCCGGCGCTTGAGCAGGATGCGCGCTTCCTCGATCGCCGCCCGGGCCAGGTAACGCGCATCGGCCGAGACGAGCAGCGCCACGCCGAGGGCGGTCGGCACGCCCAAGGCGACCCACGCCGCGAGCCGCTTCAGCACGCGCCCCCAGCGGGGCCGGCGGCGTTCCACTAGGTCGCCCACCGGATCCCGAAGCGGTGCGTCCCGCCTCCCACGACAGAGTACCCCTGATAGGCGTAGTCCAGGTGCAACCGGCGCAGCTCCACGCCGCCGCCCACGCTCCAGCGCGACGCCGCGCTGGTGGGAGAGCGCGTCACGAACCCGATGCGTCCGACCAACCCGACACCGCGCGCGACCACACCGCCTTCCACACCCGTCGCGAATCGGGCCGGCGCCCCCGCCGGCCACTGCCCCTCCAGGGTCGTCAGCAGCCGAAAGGTCCCCTGGGGATCGACATAGTTCATCGTGAGGCCGGCGCGCGTGCGTCGCGGCAACCGGGCGCCCTGCCCCGAGGCGCCGAAGTCGCCGCCGAGGTTCTGGACGCTCACGCCGAGCGCCGCGATGTCGAACACGGCGATCGCGAGTCCCACGTCGCCGCCCCAGGCATCCGCCGCCCAGTCACCGATCTGCATCCGGGCGTACTTCACCGCGCCGCCGAAGGCTAGGAACCCGCGGCGGTACACGAGGCCGGCAGTGCCGAGGAGATCGGCCGCCGTGAAGGTGCCGCCGGTCGGGATGCCGCGGCGGCCGCCGGCCGCGGAATCGGGGAGGATGAGGGGTTCGGAGCCGTAGTCCAGCGCCTGGGCGCCGAACCCCACGGCGAGGTGCCCGGCATGCAGGGCGAGCGCGGCGGCGCTGTAGGTCGAGCCGGCGAGGTAGGGCTCGAGCGAGCCTTCCACGGCCAGGTGACGGACCGCGGCGATCCCTGCCGGATTGGCGAACAGGGCGCCCGCGTCGCCGATCAGCGCGACGCCCGCGCCGCCGAGACCCGAGGAGCGAGTCGACCCGGCGAGCTCGGGGAGGACGCTGCCGCCCGACTGGGCCGCGACGGGGAACGCCAGGA
>DATGDT010000261.1:0-6493 GCA_035310725.1 Gemmatimonadales bacterium | reverse complement strand
TCGTACACGCCGCCCAAGAGCGCGGCTCGCTACCGCGGCGCGGGGGTGGGCCCCTCCCCCGCGTATTCCTATAGTGCGTGCGTGGCGGAAGTGGACGTCGATGCGGCGACGGGCATCGTCCGGGTTCCGAAGATCTGGGTGGCCCACGACGTCGGCCGCTGCATCAACGCCGCGACGGTGATCGGGCAGGTGGAGGGCTCGATCTACATGGGGCTGGGCGAGGCCCTCATGGAGGAGATGGCCTACCGCGAGAACCGCCACGTGGTGCACAAGATCCCGAGCCTGCTCGAGTACAAGAGTCCCACCACGCTCGAGATGTGCGACGTGGTCACCTACATCGTCGAGGATCCCGATCCCAACGGACCCTACGGCGCCAAGGAGGTCGGCCAGGGTCCGCTGCTCCCCGTGATGCCGGCGGTCGCCAATGCGGTGTACGACGCGGTGGGCGTGCGGGTGGACGAAGTCCCGATTACCCCGGAGAAGGTCCTCAAAGCCCTTCGGAGAAGGGGGAAGGGGGAAGCGGGAAGGGTCGGTCCCACAGCGTTCCCCGAGATTCCCTGGCCCGAGCCGACGCGCGTGCTCCCGCCCTGGGAGGGCGGCGACGGCAGGGCGATCGACCAGGCGCCCACCCTCGCGGGCGGGGTGCGGGAGGAGCGGCAGCACTAGCGCACAGCGCCCCCCTGCTCAAAACTCGATTCGCAGAGTCAGTGTCGGCACGGGTGGTAAGTTGAACATCCGCTCATACCGCACACGCCCCTGCAGAACCCCCGTTGCAGACGGATCGAAGTCGGCGTCGTTGGGACGCAGTGGCGCCACCGGGCCGTATCCCGCGTTCAGCACCGAGAACCCGAGCGTCATCCGGCTCTTGCCCGGCCCCGTAAACGCGTAACGGGCGGCGAGATCCAGCCGGGCCGTGCCCGAGCTCTTCGCGCTGTTTTCCTCCCCGTAGACATATGCAGGACGAACCGGGCCGGAATCCCGCCTTACGCCTTGCCCGGTTGGGTCCGGGAAACCTACCAGCAGCACCCCGTCCACCGGCGTGAACGGCGCGCCGCTCATGGCCTCGAAGGCGATCGAGGCCGACCAGTGCTTACCGAATGCCCGGCCCGCGTCCAGACGGAAGAGGTGCCGCCGATCGAGCGACCACGGCACCCACTGCCCGCCCCAATCGCGCTGCGAGCGGGAAAGCACGTACGAGACCGACACGGCATTCGCTCGCGCCGAGTCTCCACGGAACGCCACCTGCACTTCGAGGCCGCCGCCGCGTGATCGGCCGAAACGGAACGGCGCCGTCACCTCGGCGCGCTGATCGGAAACGGGCCGCAACTCCACGATTCCGCGGCCGCGGGAGGCGAACAGCGACACGCGACCCGCCAGGCTCCCGTGAGTGACGTCGAGATCGACCGTCCCGTGATCGACCACGGGAACGGGGACGCCACCCTCCCCGGCGTTGAGCCAGAAGTCGTAGAACGCCAGATCGGGCTCCGAGTGGGGGTCCGACACGAGGTCGTACAGCATCGCCGTCCGTCCGACGGCCGCCCCGAGAACGGCGCCCGGCAGGAGCGGAACGGTGACCCGCGTCCGCGGCTGCCAGACGCTCGTCGGGCCGGCGGCGTCCAACCGAACGCCTCCCTGGAACGATGCGCGCCCCAACGCTCCGGTCAGCTCGGCATAGCCGCTCCACTCGAAGCGTCGCAGGTCGACATCCGTGGCCGCGAACTCGACACCGGACAGCGGCGCGATCCGGTTGGCGATGGAGCGCGTACCGGCGGAGAGACCGAAAGTCGCCCGCGCCGCCGGTCCCTGCAGCGTCGCGTCGGCGCCAGCGGCAACCCGCTCGAAGCGATTGCGCACGTCGAGGCGCGTGTCCCGCGCCGGAACGTCCGCGGCGTCCTCGGCGAACCGGTTCGCGCTGGCCCAGAGATTCAGGCCGTGGCGGCCGTCGTCCAACACCTGCCAGCGGCCGCCCAACAGGAGATTGCTCCAGTCCATCCCCGTGCCGAGATCGCGGTCGAAGAGATGGTCACGCGATGCGAAGGCCGTGATCCGCCCGGCCGGGCGCCCGTGAAGGGAGAACAATGTGTTCGCGTAAAAGTCCTGAAAGTCGTAGGGGACGATCCCCGGCTTGATGGCGTTGACGACGGAGAAGTGGATGGCGCGGAACGCGGCGAAACCTCGGGTCGACGGGCTCCCGCCCCCTGCCCAAGCGGCGAGCGACGCCAGGCTCAGGTCCAGGCCGCCGTTCAGGTGGCCCGATTGAGCGGTCTGACCGTTGATGTCCACGGACCCGCTCAGCGTGCCTCCCGTCGTCGCCCCCGGCGGGGCCGTGCCCAGCGTGATCTGGCTCGCGGCGTCGGCGGGAAAAGCCGAGAAGATCCGTCCCAGGTGATACAGGTTCAGCACCTCGAAGCCGTCAATCCGCACGCTCGACTGGCTCGCATCGAGTCCACGGATCACAGGACGAGCGGAGAGCGGCGTCGAAAAGGTCACCGACGGCACCAGGGCGAGGGCGCGGAGGACGTCGGTCTCGACGGCAGGCGGAAGGGCCCGCGCACTCGCCATCGGTACTTGCCACCGTCCCACATCCTCGACCGGCCGGGCGGCGTTCGCCGGCGCTATGACAATCACATCCGACAGCACGAGCGGCGTGGCCTCGAGGGGGACACGCAACACGTCTGACGACGGTGCTGTGACCGGTACAGTGGCGCGTTTGCGACCGATGCAGAGCACGGTGATCGTGTCCGGGAACCGCGCGATCCAGACCGTGAACCCGCCGAGCCGGTCAGTTGTCACGGCGCGGGCCGCGTTGCGGGCGGTCACGAGCGCCCCCTGGATCGGTCCTCCCGTCTGGGCGTCGACGACGATGCCACGCACGAACCTGAGTGCGCCGACCTCGACTCCCCCCCCTTGGGCCACGACAAGGTACAGAAGGAATGTCCCCGCCACGCCGGTCACGGCCAGACGATCCAGCGTTCCGCGCGCGTCGCAGCGCCGAACATCCCGAAGATTCCACTCACGCTGCCTTTTGGCGTCCGGACGGTCATGAAGGCAGCGGCGTTCTCTTCCAGTGCAAGGAAGGTGAGACGCACCGTTCCTGTATCGCGAAGGAGCGTCATCACTCCGGATGGGTCTCTCATAGACCCAAAGGTCTGCATCTGGAGGGTGTCGTGTTGCGACTGGAAATACATGTAGGCGACGGCTCCGAAGGCAGACCACCGGTAGGGAAGGTCGCAGAAGAACGAACCTCCGACGCAAGTCGCCCCATCCACTGTGTCCCCAGCAGGGACGAGCACGGCGAGGGAGTCCGGAACCGACGTTTCCGCCGTGAAGGTAAGGCCCGCGACCGCGCCCCTCAGGGCGTAGCGCCCGCCGGGCACCACCAGTGCCGCAGCCACGAAGCGCCCAGGCACACCCGGGGTGGGGAGGAATGGAATGGACGCCCCGTTCGGCAGGATCAGCGATATCTGCACGACCGCAGGATCGACCGGGCGCACCTCTCGCCCGAACGCCGAGTCTGACGGCACGCGCCACTCGACCCAGGAAATCTGCTGCGAATCTCCGGCGACGAGGAGAGTCTGAATCACGGGCACTAGTGATGCAGAGGGTGCTTCGGTCTCCGCGGCGCAGCCACAGAGACCGATCGCCAAAGGTACGGACCGACGCCATGAGGACTTGATCATTACCGTGACCCCAATCCGTTTCCTCAAACGGAGAAGCAAGAAGCGCCAAACCCAGGGCTGCTTCCTAATTCAGGATCGCATCTAGAACCACGTGAACTGCACACGGAGGTTGGCCGAGACTTCCGGACTGCACGAATCTTCGGTTAGGTCCCAGTAGAACCCTCTTTCATTGTACCCAAAAGGAACCGGTCCGCAGTAGTAGTCGGCCGCGTAGTAGAAGTGATCGTCTGGATTCAGAAAGCCGTCAGTTTCCTTGACAGCGATGTCGATGCGACTCGATTCGTTGACCGGCACCGCGTAGATGATGTGGTCCCGGAGTAAAAGGATTGACCTGCTCCCGACTCCAGTGATTCGCAGGAAACCAGTCGACCCGTCCCATGCGGTGGCGTTGAATTCGAATTCGTTGGACTCGAATGGGTTGTTGTTGTCAACGATACCTTTGGTTTCGAGGTACGTGAGGAACGTCTCAGGCATTGGAGAGCCACCACCACCCCCAGTACCGCAGTTCTCATAGCATTGCACGAGGCCTCCGTGGTCCGGTAGGTCAGCGAGTTCGATACTTCTCGTCAACCCGGACGAGTCTGTCAATAGGAGGACGCCCCCGAGTTCACCGTCGTCCAAGTCCTGGATCGTAGAGCCGGAGAATCTGTGTTGTGGGTGTATTCGACGCGTCTTGAGCTCTGCCGTTTGGAGCATGAACACCGTCTGTGGCGGGGGCTCGAGTTGTGATAGGTCGACGGGCGTTGCATGACCGGCAGCGTTGTAGCCAAACTTGGACATCTCGCCGTTCAAGCTCACGACGATGATATAGTCCTTCGACGCGTTCCAGGTCAAACGGTGCTGACGAGCAGGAATGTAGAAGTCCAAATCGGGGAGTTGAGCTACGCTAGCGCTAAGGACTTCGGGAGCTAGTCCCGCGGCGGCTGCCGCTTCACGAAGCAATACCCCTCCCGGTCCTGAGGTCAGAAACGCTCGCAAGGAAAGCTTGTGTTCAGTCCAAGGAGAAGCCCGCATCGCATCTCTCACGCCGTCTCTTACCACTTGTCGGCTCATGCCAAGAGCCAAGGCACGAGCGACCGATTCCATCTGGCCAAGGGCCGAGACGTCAGACGTCTTTGTCCTCGGAGCGAGAACACCACCTCCTCGTTCCGCACATCCACTCGCCAGAGTCACTACGACTATTGCCGTTGCCGGATGAATCCTCATGGCCCACCTCGCTGTGGAATCGAACGACCACGTACCGTGGGAGGTGCACCATAGCAGCAACCCCTCAATGGAGTGTCAATGGACTCTCAAACTGGACTCCGGGCCCCTCCCCTCCGGCGCGCGCCGGATTGGGAAGGCCAGTGCATCCGCACCCGCGGAGTGGGCTCGCTGATGGTCAGATAGTGGATGAAGACGAGGCAGGCTCCGGGATGTCCGCCCGGGGTGTGTAGTTCCGGGCGCGGTGCGCGTCTCTCTTCGAAACCCACGAAACGGGAGAGACCATGTTCACCCTACCGATCCGGCCGTTCCTCGCTCTGGCCGCGCTGCTCGCGGCTCCGAGCCTCACTTCCTCCGGTCCCGCCGGCCGTATCGGGGGGCACGTCCGCGACGCCTCGGGGGCGCCCATCGTCCACGCGCAGGTGTTCGTCGTGGGCACGTCGCTCGGCGCCGTCACGAACGTCACCGGCGCGTACTCGATCGATTCCGTCCCCGTCGGCACCTACACCGTCCGCGCCCAGTTCATCGGATACACGCCGGCCGTCCTCCCCAACATCCAGGTCAGGGCCGGCCAAGCGGTTGCGGTGGACATCGTACTGCAACCGTCGACGATGAATCTCGAGGCCGTCGTGGTAACCGGCAGCGCTGCCAAAGTGCAGGGCCGGCAGAGCCTTCCCGCCACCGTCGCCAGAGGCTACGCCGGCCCGATGGACGAACCGTATCGCGTCCGCCGTGAGCCCTGGAACACCGAAGAATACGGGCACACCGAGGAGAACCCCTTCCTCGCCGTCTCGGCCCACCCGCTCTCGACCTTCTCCATCGACGTGGATCGCGCCGCCTATGGCAACGTGCGGCGCTTCCTGCTTGATGGTCAGGCCCCGCCCAAGGATGCGATCCGGATCGAAGAGCTGGTGAACTACTTCCCGTACGACTACGCCGGACCGACCGGGGACGACCCGGTGGCGATCCACACCGAGCTGGGACCGGCGCCCTGGAAGTCCCAGCACCAGCTGCTGCGCATCGGGCTCCAGGCGCGAAAGGTCGACCTGCGCGGCCTCCCACCGTCGAACATGGTCTTCCTGCTGGACGTGTCGGGCTCGATGGACGAGCCGAACAAGCTGCCGCTGGTGAAAGCGTCGATCACGATGCTGGTGAACAACCTCCGGCACGAAGACCGGGTGGCGATCGTGGTCTACGCGGGCTCGGCGGGTCTCGTCCTCCCATCCACCCCCGGTGACGAGAAGGCGAAAATCCTCGAGGCGATCGACCGGCTCGAGGCGGGCGGCAGCACGGCCGGCGGCGCCGGGATCAAGCGCGCCTACGACGAGGCGGTCGCCAACTTCATCCGCGGCGGCAACAACCGCGTCATCCTCGCCACCGACGGCGACTTCAACGTCGGCGTCTCGAGCGACGGCGAGCTGGTCCGCCTGATCGAAGACAGGCGCAAGAGCGGGGTGTTCCTCACCGTGCTCGGCTTCGGGATGGGGAACCTGAAGGACTCGAAGATGGAGCAGCTCGCCGACCATGGGAACGGCAACTACGCCTACATCGACAACCTGCTCGAGGCGAAGAAGACCCTGGTGCACGAGATGGGCGGGACGCTGTTCACG
>DATGDT010000260.1:0-9959 GCA_035310725.1 Gemmatimonadales bacterium | reverse complement strand
GGCCGCCTGGGCCACAAACCGCGGGTCCACCGGCTGGAGCGCCTCCTCGCGCGGTCGCGCGAAGTCCAGCAGGCTGCGCACGATGCGGTCGATGCGCTCGAGCTCCCGTCGCATCCCTGCGCCGATCTCCGGGTCGGCTCCGCGGCGCTCGAGGACCTCGAGGTAGGTCCCGACCGCTCCCAGCGGGTTCCCGATCTCGTGCGCCACGCCCGCGGCGAGGCGACCCACGCTCGCCAGCTTCTCGGAGCGCACCAGCTGCCCCTGCGCATCGAGCAGCGAGTCGGTCATGCGGTTCAAGCGCTCGGCCAGCGTGGCGAGCTCGCGCGTCTCCGCATCCGGCGCCCGGGCCGTGGCGTCCCCGGCAGCCACCGCGTCCGCCGCCTCCACCAGCCGGCTCACGGGGCGGAGCACAAGGCGGGTCACGAGATAGCGCCCGAACAGGATGAAGATCGTGAGATCGAGCACCACGATGCCCAGCAGGAGGAGCGAGCCGGCGCTGGGGGTGAGGGTGGGGGTGAGGGCCCCGATGGTGATGATGGTGCCCACGCCGAGCAGCAGGGCCGCGCCGGCGAGGAACGCCAGGTTGAAGAGCAGCTCGGCGCGGAGCGAGGGTTTCTGGGACATGGGGCCGGACTAAGGTACAAAAAACGAGCGGCGGGGAAGCCCCCGCCGCCCGTCCAGTACCTAAACGTGCCGGTTTACTGGCACTTCGGCTCGCCTTCCTTGTTGGCCGGAGCCAGCGCCGTCGATCCGATGTAGATCGCGCAGTTCTTCGTCGTATTGACGTTGGTCATGCTGGCGGTCCAACCGTCGGCGGTCTTCTGCAGGCTGGCCAGCGTGTTGCCGGTGCTGGGGCAGAAGTTGACCGAACCCAGGGGGGCCGGATTGGCGCAGTTCGAGGAAACTTGCGAATACGACACGGAATCGGCGAAGAACGCCTCTTCCGCCGTCACCAGGTTGCGCAGATCCGACTTCATCGAGGCGATATACGCCTTCTCCTTGGTGTTAGCGAACTTCGGGATCGCGATAGCGGCCAGAATGCCGATGATCACCACCACGATCAGCAGCTCGATGAGCGTGAAACCCTTCCGATTCATCTCTATCTCCCGGTCTAGGACGTTGTGGGGCGCGTTGGTTCCCGGGCGCAGGTCAAGCAAGCGTCGTGCCCGATACGATGGGTTTCGCTAAATCCTTATACCACAATTTGTTACGCTGCAGCGGTCCGACCAAGTGGGCTGGCGCCGACCCTCCGGATCATGCGTTCTGCAAGGCCGGCGCGCGCTCAGCGAGAGCGCCATTCTCCCCCTGGAGGAAACAAATTGAACCGCAGGATATGGAGCAGGGCGGCGAATCCGTCGCGCCAGGTGATCTTCTTGCCTTCGGCGTAGGTCCGGCCGCTGTAGGAAATCGGCAGCTCCCAGATGCGCGCGCCCGCCTGGGCAAGGCGGGCCGTCAGCTCCACCTCGAAGCCGAACCGGTCGGAGGTGAGCGGCAGGCGCTGGAGCAGCTCCCGCCGCACCAGCTTGTAGCACGTCTCCATGTCCGACAGGTTCAGGTTGGTGAACATGTTGGACAGGGTGGTGAGGACGAAGTTGCCGACGGCGTGCCAGAAGTAGAGCACCCGATGGGGACCGCCCTGAAACCGCGACCCGTAGACAGCGTCGGCGCGGCCGCTGGTGATCGGCGCCACCAGGGCGGGCAGATCGGCGGGATCGTACTCGAGATCGGCGTCCTGCACCACGACTACGTCACCCGTGGCGGCGGCGATGCCGGCGCGCAGCGCCGCGCCCTTGCCGCGATTCACGGGGTGGTGAATGACCCGGTCGATCAGTCCCGCCTGCGCCAGGCGATCCAGCACCGCCCCGGTGCCGTCGGTGGAGGCGTCATCGATCGCGATGATCTCCAGCCGGAGCGGCACTTCGCGCAGGCGGTGCACGACGGCTTCCGCGGTGGCCGCCTCGTTGTAGGCGGGGACGATCACGGAGAGCCGCAGATCGGACGGCGCGGTCACGTCGCGGCATCACCCCCACCCTCGTACCGGCTCAGCTTGCGGTACAAGGTCGAGGGATCGATGCCCAGCACCTCCGCGGCCCGGCTCTTGTTCCCGCCTTCCGATTGGAGCACCCAGGAGATGTACGCCCGCTCGATGGTGTCGAGGGTCGGGTTGTGGTGCACGCGCTCGGCGACCAGGGGCTCGACGCGGCGCTCGGTGACCTTGGCCGGCATGGCCGAGAGCGGGATCGCTTCTCCCTTGGTCAACACGACGGCACGCTCGAGGGCGTTCTCCAGCTCCCGCACGTTCCCGGGCCAGTCGTAGCTCAGCACGGCCTCCGCGGCCTCCGGCGTCAGGTGCTTCACCGGGGTGCTCTTTTCCTTGGCGATGCGCTCGAGGAAGGCGGTGACGAAGATCTCGATGTCGTCGCGGCGATCGCGCAGCGGGGGGAGGTGGATGGCGATCACGTTGAGCCGGTAGTACAGATCGGTGCGGAACCGGCCCTGCCGGATCTCGTCCTCCAGGTCGCGGTTGGTCGCCGCCACGACCCGCACGTCCACCGGGATCGCCTCGGTCCCGCCGACGGGGATCGCTTCCCGCTCCTGCAGGACCCGGAGCAGCTTGACCTGGGTGGCGGGAGACATCTCGCCGATCTCGTCGAGGAAGAACGTGCCTCCCCGCGCGGCCGCGAACAGACCCTGCTTGTCCCGTACGGCGCCGGTGAAGGACCCCTTCACGTGTCCGAACAGCTCCGATTCGAGCAGGCTCTCCGGGAGCGCCCCGCAGTTCAGCGACAGGAAGGGTCCCTCGTTGCGGGAGGACAGGTCGTGGATGTAGCGCGCAATGACTTCCTTGCCGGTGCCGGACTCGCCCTCGATCAGCACCGTGCTCTCGGTGGGTGCCACCTGCTCGGCCAGGCGCAGCACGTCGGCGAACAGCCGCGACTTGCCGAGCGGCTTGGCGAAGCGCGACCGCTCGCGCCGACGGATTTCCTGCTTCAGCTGCTTGTTTTCCGCCCGCAGCCGCCGGTGCTCGGCGGCGCGGCGGCAGATCGCCACGAGGTCGTCGTTGGAGAAGGGCTTCTGGATGTAATAGAAAGCGCCCTCGTTCACCGCCTGGATGGCCGTCTGCAGCGAGGCCTGGGCGGTCATCAGAATCACCGGCGTCTCCGGATCCTGCTGGCGGACAGCGGTGAGGATGTCGAGGCCCGTGACCAGCGGCATGCGCACGTCGGTAAGCACGATGTCCGGCGCCGCGTTCCGGAGCTGCTCCAGACCCGCCTTCCCGCCCTGGGCCGTGAGCACGTCGAAGCCTTCGTTCTTGAGCAGGATGCGGAGTGCGTCGAGAATGGCCGACTCGTCATCCACGATCAGCAACGTCGGTGCGGCTGGGCTGCCCGTCATGCGGCTTCTTCCTTCCGGCGCGCGGCCGGGAAAAACACCGTGAACGTCGTGCCATGCCCCGGCGTGGAGTCCACCAGGACCATGCCCCGATGGGCCGCGACGGCGCGCTGCACGATGGCGAGCCCGAGGCCGGTCCCGCCCTGTCGGCCCGTGACGAACGGCTCGAACAACCGCTCGCGCACCGCCTCCGGAATCCCCGGACCATTGTCGCTCACCCGCAGGGTCACCGGATTCTCCATGGTGAACCCGGCCGGCACCTCCTCGGGTCTTGGCCGCCCCGTGAATACGCGGACATGCACCCCCGGACCGCTCGCCTGGACGGCATTGAGCACCAGATTGGAGACTACGCGGTGCAGCAAGTCCTCGTCGCCCTCCATGGGGGTGGGGCCACCGACGAATTCGATCTGCACGTCCGCGGGACAGTCGGGATGCTGACGAACCAGTCGGACCGCCGCCCCCGCGACCGCCCGCAGGTCGACCGCACGGTACTCGGTGACCCGGACGCGCGAGAAGTCCAGGAATTCCGAGAGCAGCCGGCTGAGCCGGTCACTTTCCCGCACGATGAGGCTCGCGAGAAACCGCTCGTCCGGATTCGTGCGGTTGGAGCGGGACAACTGCTCCACCGACGACCGGATCGAGGCGAGCGGGTTCTTGATCTCGTGCGCCAGCCCGGCGGAGAGCTCGGCTACCGCCTCGAGCCGCTCGGCGCGCAGGTGCAGCTCCTCGAGGCGCTTGGAGTCGGAGATATCGGTGAAAATGGCCGTCACGCGCGGCGGCAACCCCGCGTTCCCGGCGATCGTAGTGGTGGTGAGACCCACCGGGAAGCTGCGCTCACCGCGCCGCACGGTCGCCTCGACGCGCATCAGCCGGATGCCCCGACGCGCGGTGGCAGCGACCGCCGCCCAGAACTCGGGGCTGGTGCGCGCCAGTTCCGGGAGGAAGACGCGGCCCAGCCAGTCCTTCGCGCGGAACGCCAGGATCTGCTCCGCGGCCGGATTGGCGAACAGGAGCTTGCCGTCCGCATCCACGGTGAGCACGCCGCTCGCCAGATTGTGGAGCACGTCGCTCGCTTCGAGCCGGGCCTGCCGCAGCTCCACGGCGAGCGCCTCGTGCTCCGCACTCATCACCTTGATGCGGGAGGAGAAGTACGCCGGGACCGCCGCCACCAGCCCGAACAGGCCGAGCTGGATCCACAGGGTGCCGTTCACGGCGGCGTGATGTCCCCACAGCAGATCCGCCAGATACGCGAGCGCCGCGAGCGCCGTCACGAGGGCCGTGCTGGTGGGGGGCATCAGCACGGCGGTCACGGCGATGACGGGCACGTACAGACTCTGGAAGTCGCTGTCGGGACCGCCCGTGACGTGCACCACCGCCGTGACGAGCGCCACGTCGTACAGCGCCTGGAGGTAGAGGAACGTGCGGCCCAGCGGGCGGTTGCGGACGTGGCTGAACCAGTAGGAGGCGCTGGTGAAGGCGAGGGTCGAGAACAGCAGGATGGAAGTCACCAGCAGATCGAGCGGCGCCACCACGCGGACGCGCAGGGCCGCGCCGAGGTAGATGGCGATGGCCACCGAGAAGCGCCACAGGTACACGAAGCGAAGCAGGGCTCGCGGGCCCGGCATGGCCGACGCTCTTGAAGACCTACCGAACCAGCGCATCCAACCTCAATTCCAACAATGAATTAGACGGCACGTCGTCGCCGAGGGGCGGGGCCCGGGCCCGTAAGTATTGGACCCGTTGTCGCAGAATGCAAGAGAAGGGACGGGGAGGAGAGACGGGTGGATAGCGAACGCGAAGGGGCGCCTCAGCGACGCCCCGTCCCGTTCCTCCTCCCGCGTCCCTCGTCCCCGTTACTGCACTGCGTTGACCATATCGAAGATCGGCAGGTACATGGCGACGACCATGCCGCCCACGACCACACCGAGGACGACGATCATGATCGGCTCCATGAGGGACAGCATGGTGCCGACGGCGGCGTCGACCTCCTCGTCGTAGAAGTCGGCGATCTTCGAGAGCATTTCGTCCAGCCCGCCGGTCTGCTCGCCCACGGCGATCATGGAAATCACCATCGGCGGGAACACCTTGGAGCGTTGCAGCGGCGCCGCGATGGTATCGCCGCCCGCGATGGAGGCCCGCGATTCCATGACGGCGTTGTGAATGACCATGTTGCCGGCGGTGCGGGCCGTGATCTCGAGTCCGTCGAGGATCGAGACACCCGAGGAGATCAGAGTGCCGAGCGTACGCGTGAAGCGCGACACCGCGGACTTGCGCAGCACGTCCCCGATGACCGGGAACCGCAGCAGCATGGTGTCGATTTGCAGGCGGCCCTGGGCCGTCTTGTAGTAGCGGTTGATGGAGAAGATGCCGAGGACGATGGCCCCGATGAGGAGCCACCAGTAGTGCTTCAGCGCGTTGGAGAGCCCGATCACGATGCGGGTGGGGAGCGGCAGCTCCAGGTTCACCGAAGCGAACATGTTCTGGAACGTCGGGATCACGAAGATCAGCAGCACGGTCACGGCGATGACCGCCACCGACATGATCACCGCCGGGTACACCATGGCGCCCTTCACCTTGCGGATGATGGCGTCGTTCTTCTCGAGGAACTGGGCGAGCCGCTGCAGAATGGTGTCGAGAATACCGCCGGCCTCGCCGGCCGCCACCATGTTGACATACAGGTCGGAGAACGCCTTGGGGTGCTTGCGCAGGGCGTCGGCCAGGGTCTGGCCGCTTTCGACGTCGTAGACGACCTGGCGGGTGACGCCGGCCAGCACCTTGTTCTCGGTCTGTTGCGCCAGGATGTCCAGCGCCTGGACGAGGGGCAGTCCGGCGTTGATCATCGTGGCGAACTGGCGCGTGAAGATGACGACGTCCCGGGTCTTCACCCCAGCCTTGAACATGCCGCCGAGCGAAACCGACGCCGGGGCCTGGCGCACCTGGACCACCACGAGGCGGTTCTTGCGCAGGTGGGCGATGACATCGTCCTTGCTCGGCAGGTCGACCTGATCCTTGACCAGGTCGCCCTTGAGATTGCGCGCGGTGTATTCAAACAAAGGCATGAATCACCCTCCTGCCGGTCGTGGTCAGCGCCGGGCGGCGACCCGCGAGGCTCCCGCGGCCGCCGGCGGTCCCCCACTGCCCTCCTCCACCGGCGACTCGCCGATCATCCGGAGGAACTCGTTGGGGTCGGATGAGACGCGCAGGCACTCCTCCTTGATCACGTCGCGCTGCATGTACAGCTGATACAGGGCGTCGTTGAGCGTCTGCATGCCGTGCTTCTTCCCCGCCTGCATCGCGGAGTAGATCTGATGCACCTTGTCGTCGCGGATCAGCGCACGGATCGCCGGTGTGCACACCATGATCTCCGCCGCCATGACCCGGCCCCGGCCCTTCGCCTTCTGCAGCAGCGTCTGGGTGATCACGCCCTCGAGCACGAACGCCAGCTGGGCGCGGATCTGGGACTGCTGGTGCGCCGGAAAGATGTCGATGATGCGGTTGATCGTCTCCGCCGCCGAGTTGGTGTGCAGCGTGGCGAAGGCCAGGTGCCCGGTCTCGGCGATGGTGAGCGCCGACTGTGTGGTCTCGAGGTCGCGCATCTCGCCGATCAGCACGACATCGGGGTCCTGGCGCAGCGCGTACTTCAGGGCCGCCGCGAAGCTGTTCGTGTCGGTCCCCACCTCGCGCTGGTTCACGAGACACTGCTGGTGGCGGTGGATGAACTCGATCGGGTCCTCCACCGTGATGATGTGCCCCTTCAGCTCCTTGTTGATCTTGTCGATCATCGCGGCCAGCGTCGTGCTCTTCCCCGAGCCGGTCGGGCCGGTGACCAGCACCAGGCCGCGCGGGCGCTCGGCCAGCTTGGCGACGATCGGGGGCAGCCCCAGGTCCTCGAACGTGCGGACGTTGAAGGGGATCTGCCGGATCACCAGCGACACGCAGCCGCGCTGCTTGAAGCAGTTGCCGCGGAAGCGGGCCAGGTTCTGGATCCCGAAGGAGAAGTCGAGCTCGTTCTCCGTCTCGAACCGCTTCTTCTGGTTCTCGGTGAGCACCGAATAGGCGAGCGACAGCGTGTCCTTCGGCGTCAGGACGTCCTCGGTGGAGGCGCTCGTGATGTCGCCGTCGATCCGTAGCTTGGGACGCTCCCCGGCCACGATATGGAGGTCGGAGGCGTCCTTCTCGATCATCTCCTCGAGCAACGCTCGGAGGTTTATCGGCATCGGGACGCCTCCTTCATGCAGCGGTTTCCTTCACGACTTCCTCGAGCGTGGTGACGCCCCGCTTCACCTTCACCATGCCGTCCATCCGCAGCGTCAGCATCCCCTCCGACACCGCGGCTTCCCGGAGCTCCTCAGTCGACGCGCCCTTGAGAATCTGGCGGCGCAGATTGGAGGACAGCGCCATCACCTCGTACAGCCCCTGGCGCCCACGGTACCCCGTCCCGTTGCAGGTGTCGCAGCCGGCGCCCTTGAAAAACGGGCCCTGGTCGCGCGTGATAGCGAACGCGTGCATCTCCTCGTCGGTGTATTCGTGCTCCTGCTTGCACTCCACGCAGATACGCCGCACCAGCCGCTGCGCCACGATCAGGTTGACCGCGCTCGCCACGTTGAAGGGTTCGATCCCCATGTCGATCATGCGCGTGACGGTCGAGGGCGCGTCGTTGGTGTGCAGGGTGGACAACACCAGGTGCCCCGTCAGCGCGGCCTTGATGGCGATCGATCCCGTTTCCAGGTCGCGGATCTCGCCCACCATGATGATGTTCGGATCCTGCCGCAGGAACGCCCGCAGCGCCGCCGCGAACGTCATCCCCACCTCGTTGCGGACGAGCACCTGATTGATCCCCATCAGGTTGTACTCGACCGGATCCTCGGCGGTCATGATGTTCACTTCGATCGTGTTGATCTTCGAGAGCGCCGAGTACAGCGTCGTCGTCTTGCCCGAGCCCGTCGGCCCCGTGACCAGCACCATTCCGTAGGGATTGAGGATGGCCTTCATCAGGTCGGCCTGGGCCTTGGGCTCGAAGCCGAAGGTGCCGAGGTCGAAGGTCAGGTTGCCCTTGTCGAGGATCCGCAGCACGATCTTCTCGCCGAACAGCACCGGCAGCGTGGACACGCGGAAATCGATCACCCGGGCGCCCATCTTCAGCTTGATGCGCCCGTCCTGCGGCACGCGGCGCTCGGCGATATTGAGCTGGGCCATGATCTTCACGCGCGACGTCAGCGCCGCCCGCATCTTCACCGGCGGCCGCATCACCTCCTGCAGCGCCCCGTCCACCCGGTACCGCACCCGCATCTCGTGCTCGAACGGCTCGATGTGGATGTCGGACGCCCCGCGCTTCACCGCGTCAGTCAGCAGGCCGTTGATCAGCTTCACCACCGGCGCGTCCTCGGCCAGCTCCGAGGCCTTGACCTCCTCGTCCATCTGCTCTTCGAGGACTTCCAGGTCGCCGACGCCCTCGTCTTCCACGCTCTTCAGCAGGCTCTGCAGCTGCGCGTCGGACTGCTGGTAGTAGCGGTCGATCGCATTGCGCAGCGTGTACTCCCCGGCGATGACCGGGAAGATGTCGCAGCGCGTGATGAACTTGATGTCCTCGATCGCCGCCACGTTGTTCGGATCGGCGATCGCGATGGTGAGGGTGCGCCCCTCGCGCTTGAGCGGCAGGACGGTGTACTTGGCCGCGATGTCGGGCGAAATCAGCTTGAGAATCTTGGGGTCGACTTCGAAGCGCGACAGGTCCACCGCCGGCATGCGGTACTGTCGCGCCAGCATCTTGGTGATCTCGGTCTCCTCGATGAAGCCGAGCTTCACGAGGGTGTACCCGAGCCGCATCCCGGAGCTGCGCTGCTCGGCGAGGGCGCGCTTCAACTGTTCCGCGGTGATCAGCCCGTCGCGGACCAGGATGTCGCCCAGCTTGTCGATGGAGAGTGCTGCGGTCGTCGTACGCAACTCGTTGAAATTGAATGAACTAAACTACTGGGACAGAGGGGACTGTCAAGGCAGCGCGCCGGAAAAGGTGACGTACGGCCGCAGCGCGTCCAGCAGTTTGGGGCCGATCCCCGACACGCTGTCGAGCCGGGCAATGCCGCCGAACGCACCGTGCGCCTCCCGCCAGGCGACGATGCGCTGCGCCAGCGCCGGACCGACGCGCGGCAGGCGTGTGAGTTCCGTCACATCGGCGCGGTCCACATCTACCCGCTCACCGGGAGCCAGGGGGCGCGCGAGCTGGGCGGCGCGGCGCGCGGTCTCGCGCAGCGCGGAGGCGGGCGGAGTGTCGGAGGACACGAGACGCACGTCGCCCGGCGCGCGATCAGGAGAGGGGGACAGGACGACACGGACGGCGGCGCCGGTCAGCGCGAGACCGGCCAGCATCAG
Source organism: Gemmatimonadales bacterium (assembly GCA_035310725.1). Classification (GTDB taxonomy): domain Bacteria; phylum Gemmatimonadota; class Gemmatimonadetes; order Gemmatimonadales; family GWC2-71-9; genus DASTHG01. The sequence goes on along the minus strand of DATGDT010000260.1, from coordinate 197 downwards.
AGCCGCGCGTTTGTCGTCCACGCCACAGACTAATTCCCAACGGGGCAGTGGTGGGATCGAAAAAACGCGGGGAGGACCGGAAAGACGCCGGCGCGACATCAGACGGACAGACAGTCACTCAGATGCTCAGGCGCACAGCGGTTCTCAGGCACCAGTCACTCAGTGAATGCTCTTTCTGAGTAGCTGCCGACTGACAA
>DATGDT010000259.1:0-2892 GCA_035310725.1 Gemmatimonadales bacterium | reverse complement strand
TCCTCGTCCGCGTCGGGGTCGTCCGGGTCCACCGGGTGAATCCGGATGAAGTGACGCCGGATCCCCGGGAGCAGCGAGCCGTCGGTGGTGACCGTCCAGTCCTCCACGTGACACTCGAGGAAGTCCGCGTACTCCTGGATGAATCGCGCCGTCCCCTGATCGCCGCGCTCGGCGGCGAATTCCGCCGCGCAGGTGAGCCCCGCAATGCACGCCGCGAGCGTGGACGGTGAATACCCGCCGTTCTCTTCCCACCGGTCCTGGGGGGTGACGGGTCCCTGGCGGATCAGGTAGCCCGCGGCCCGCAGCACCAGCGGGTACGGATCGAAGTCCCGCAGCGCCTGCGCCTCCGCGAGGCGCCGGGCGAGAATGATCGGAAACGCCACCTCGTCCAGCTGAACCCCCGACCAATACGGCTCGCCGTCGATCCAGAAGTTCTGATAGAACCCGCCGTCGTCGCGCTGCGCGACGGCGAGATAGATGAGCGCGCGCAGCGGCTGTTCCGTGTGGCCGGAGGCGAGCAGTCCGATCGCGCTGCTCACCATGTCACGCGTCCAGACGAGGTGATATCCCCCGAGGTCGTCGTCGCTTCTCACTTCTCCCCAGGGGATCGAGAGCGAGGCGATCGTGGCTCCGGGATAGGTCTTGTCCTCGTGGGCCAGCAGCAGGCTGTGACTCACGTGATACAGCCGCCCCCCGTCACCCGACGGCGCCCCCAGCGGCTCGATGCCGCGGCAGGCGCGGGCCCACTGCGCCACGAAGTGCTTGGACTGTTCGGCGAACGGGAAGCCGAGCGACTGGAACAAGGTCGTCAGCGCGTTGTGGAGCGTGTCGCCGAAAGCGAGCCCCAGCACGAAATCGCGGCCGTGCGACAGGTCGAGCTCTCCCGTGAGCGCGATGTTTCCGTCGGGCGCGGCGTCGAACTCCCAGTCGAGGGCGTAGTTGTCGGCGAGATCGGTCCATCCGTCCGACCGGCCCACGTATCCCGCGGAGCAGCGCGCAAACGGGATCGTCGCCCCCAGGGCGAGCCATGTCCCGCCCTTGTGGGCCACGAGCGCCAGGCGCCCGGACTGTTCCGCCACGAAACCCGAGTTGCCCCAGCCGCCGACCTCGAGGTGCGGCGCCAGCAATGCGAACAGCCTGAGCCGATCCTGCAGCTCGGGCCGCACCACGAGACGCGTCCGGACCAGTACGCACGACTGGTGCGGATCGCAGATCACCTGCTTCTCGATCCGGTAGCGGCCGTCGGAGTCCTCGTTGGTGAGCGACACGCCGAGCGCGTGATCGCTCACGTACTCGCGGGTGCACGCGAGGTGCCGCTCGTCGTGGAGGAACGTGACGCCGTCCGTCACCAGGTACTGGAGATCGCGGATCTGCGGCCGATCCACGGTGGGGTAGTAGACCTCGTTCAGCATGCCGCGCGACACCGTGAACCACACGCGGCTCGACGCGGCATACGCCGTCCCGATGGCCTCCTTGGCGCTGCGCGTCCAGCGAGGTTCGATCCCCGGGTGGCCGAAGGCCAGGCGGGCGCTGCGGAGCACGGTCATGACCGCTCCGGCCCGACGCCGTGGGCCGCGACCGCCGCCGCCCCGAGCAATCCGACGTCGGGATTGATCACGACATGGACGGGAACGCGCGCCGTGAATTCGGCAAGGCGCCCTTTGGCGCGAAACGCAGCCAGGAAGGGCCCGGTGCGGAGCCGCGCCACGATCCGCGGGGCGATGCCGCCGGCGATGTACACGCCGCCCGTCGCGAGCACGGTGAGGGCCAGGTCTCCCGCTTCCGCGCCGAGCAGCGCGGTGAACCGGTCGAGCACCGTGGCGCACAGCGGATCCGTGCCCGCCAGACCGTGCCGCACGATCACGGCCGCGGGGTCCTGCCGGCCCATCTCCTCCCGCACGGCCACGACTTCGACACCGGAGCCGGCGGCGACGAGTTGCCGGTAGATCGCGATCAGACCGGGCCCCGAAACGACCCGCTCGACGGAGACATGCCCGAACTCGTCCTGCAGCGCCCGGCGCAGCCCCCACTCGAGATCGTCGCGCGCCGCAAACCCCGCATGCCCGCCCTCCGACGCGTGGACGCGATAGCCTCCGGCGTCCCACGTGAGAAACGCCTCCCCGAGCCCCGTGCCGGCGCCGATGAGCGCGACCGGGCCGTGGGCGACCGGCTCTCCCCGCTGGAGCGTCTCGATGTCCTGCGCTCCGAGCAGGGCGATTCCGTGCCCGACGGCGTCGAAATCGTTGATGATCGACGTCTGGGGGATGCCGATCGCCGCGGCCAGCTCGCGCTCGTCGATGGTCCACGGCAGGTTGGGCGGCCGGGCTACGCCGTCAATGACGCGTCCGGGGATTCCGAAGCACGCGGCCTCGAGCGTCACCCCGGCTTCCGCCAGGAAGCCCTGCACGATAGGGGCAAGGCCCGCAGCGTCCCGGGAGGCCGACCGCTGCTCCTGTTCGACGTGCGCGCGGACGCCGTCGACCGCGACGATCGCGAGCCGCGCGTTCGTCCCCCCGATGTCGCCGGCGAGCACTCTCACGGCGCGCGCGATCGCCAGGCGGCCGCCGCCGCTGCGTCCATGACCCAGTCCCCGTGCAACGCGAGCTGGCTCGGCACCTCGCGCGGCTGATACGGGCCGGCCAGGGCGCGCGCGACGGCCGGCGCCTTCTCCCCGCCACTCACGAGCACGACGACGGTTTCGGCCGCAGCGATCACCGGCGGCGTGATGGTGAGCCGGAGCGCCGGCGGCGTCGGCCCGCGCACCGCAACCACGCGGCGCACCCGCTCGTCGAGCGCGGGCGACCGCGGGAACAACGAGGCGGTATGACCGTCGGGCCCCACGCCGAGCAGCATCAGGTCGAGCCGGGCCGGCAGCACGCGTTCGTAGTCGGA
>DATGDT010000258.1:0-11501 GCA_035310725.1 Gemmatimonadales bacterium | reverse complement strand
TTCTGCTGGGCGGGCGGCGACTGGGCCCGGGCCTGGACGCGGGCCCGCTCGCGCTGGAGCTGCTGCAGCGAGCGGCTCCAGGGCACCTGCGGCGAGCCCTGATAGCTCGCGCTGAGGTCCTCGAACCAGCTGATCCCCGCGTCGTAGAGATAGAGGCCCACCGCCTGTTGCCGCTGGTCCAGCTGCTGGGTGTTCCACGTGGGGGAGAGCGGGACGATCGCCCTTGGACGGAACAGCTGCCCGCGCGTCTGGATCTGCACGTCCTCCGGGGTGAAGCGCGCCCCCGGCACCTGCCCATAGAACGTGACCATCACGAGCGTCCAGCCGGCAAGCCCGGCGCGCGACGCGGCGTCGGTGACGTCACGCTGCCGGCTCGCGATGAGCTGTTCCAGGGAGCGGTAGGTGTCGGGCGCGAGCAGCCGGATCACGCGCTCGTCGAGCGGCAGGATCTGGAGCTGCAGCTGGTCGGTGGCGAAGCGCAGGACGATGTCGTCGCGCCGCAGCGATCCGAACCCCGGCGGCACGGTGTCGCCCGGCGCGCTGGGGGGATTCCCCTGCGCGCCGAGGCGGGTCGCCGGGCTGCAGGCGGCTCCGGAAACCAGCGCAACGATTGCCACGGCCCGCACGATGTTCATCGGCATACCTCCCGCCGGAAGGTCATGTGCCTACCACCACGGCGCAAGGCGCGAGTCACGCGACCACCTCCCGGTAGAACGCCTCCACCGCGCGGGCGTGTCGACGGATATCGAATGACGCCCGTGCCCGCGCGATCCCTCCCGCGCGCAGCGCCGCGAGACGCGCGGGATCCGCCAGGAGCGCGCGCCAGGCTTGCGCCATCGCGGCGGGGTCGCGCTCCGGAACGAGCACCCCGCAGTCCGGGGTGAGGGCGTCACGATTGCCCCGGATGTCGGTCGCCACGGGCACCGCGCCGCACGCCATCGCCTCGTACAGCACGCGCGACATCCCTTCGGTATCCTGGTGCGAGCCGCTCAGCAGCAGGTCGGCCGCCTGCATCCAGCGCTCGATGTCGGCCTGCTGGGGGAGCACCCGCACGTCCTGCGCAATGCCGTGCGCCCGGGACCGGCGATCGATCTCCTCGAGGATCGCCGGTGGGTCGGGCGTCCCGATCACGAGGAGCACCGGGGCGGGGCCGCCTGGACCGTTCGCGTGCAGTGTGCCCAGCGCGTCCACGATGTCGAGCACCCCTTTCGCGGCCTTCACCTGTCCCACGAAGGCCAGAACCGGCCGGTCGAGGGGCAGATTGAGCGAGCGGCGCAGCGCGGCGCGGTCGTCCGCGGGCCGGAAGCGGCGCAAGTCCGCGCCACCGACGATGGTGCGATGGATCGCGGCCGCGCGCTTCGAGCCGCCGAAACGCCGGAGGGTGTCGTCGGAGTCCCCGATCATCGCATCGGCGAGGCGGACCAGGATCGGATCGAGGGGATCATGCGACGTGAGCCGGACGAACCACACCATCCTGGTGCCGGTGCCGAGCTTGGCCAGACCGCAGGTGAGGGCGTCGCGCGCGGCGTCGGGGGCGAGGATGTCGATGCCCCGCTCGCGCAGCAGCGCCCGGATGGCGCGGCTCGAGCGCCACACCGCCGCGAGGGTGCGCGGCTTGATGCGGTGCAGCGGGATGTGCACGACGGGGCAACCGAGTCGGGTGAGGTGGTCGGTGAGCGGCCCGGGGCCGGGACAGATGACGAGGGGCTCAACCGCTCGGGCGTCGAGGTGCTCGATCAGCAGGGCCATGCTGCGCTGCCCACCCATCTGCAGATGCGGGTGATGGCTCACGAACGCCACCCGCAGCGGGCGGTCCATCTCAGGCCGCCCGGGCGAGCGCCGCGATCGCCTCCCGGAGCTCGGGCATCCCGTGCCCGGTCCGCGCGCTCGTCACCACGATCTGATCCTCGTCCAGGGCGAGCGCCTGGCGCAGCGCGCCTTCCCGCTGCTGCTGTTGCGTGCGCGAGAGCTTGTCGGCCTTGGTCGCGGCCACGAGCACCCGCGCCTCCGCGCTGGCCAGGAGATCCTGCATGGCGCGGTCTCCCGCGGAAGGCTCGTGGCGGATGTCGAGCAGCCACACGACCCCGGACAGCCGGGGGCGGTGCAGCACGTGGCGGACGATCCTGGCGAACGCGGCGAGGTCGGACTTGGCGGCGCGGGCGTAGCCGTAGCCGGGCAAGTCGAGCAGGTAAAAGGCGTGGTCGGTGGTCTGTGGTCGGTGGTCAGGTGGCTCCCCCGGGAGGTCTCCACTGACCACGTAGACGTTCAGCGCGCGGGTCTTCCCCGGCGTGGCGGACACCCGCGCGATCCGCTGTCCCACGAGGGCGTTCAGCAGGCTGGATTTCCCGACGTTGGAGCGGCCGGCGAAGGCGATTTCGGGAAGCGGTGGATCGAGCGGCGCGTCGGCGCGGGGGAAGGAGCCGACGAAGCGGGGCAGGGAGGCGGTCAGGCTTCTTTCTTGTGGCGCGCCCGCTCGGTGACGAGCAGCGGCGGGCGGCCCTCGGTGACGGTCTCGGCGGTGACCGCGACTTCGCGCACATCGTCCCGGCTCGGCAGGTCGAACATGATGTCGGTCATCATTTCTTCGAGAATGGCGCGCAGGCCGCGGGCGCCGGTGCCGCGCTTCAGGGCCTTCTTGGCGATGGCGCGCAGCGCTTCCTTCTCGATGGTCAGCCGGACCGTCTCCAGCTCGAACAGCTTCTGGTACTGCTTGGTCAGCGCGTTCTTGGGCTCGACCAGGATGCGCACCAGGGCGTCTTCGTCGAGGGCGTCGAGCGGCACCGCGACGGGCAGGCGGCCCACCAGCTCGGGGATCATGCCGTAGCGCAGCAGGTCGTCCGGCTCGACCTCGGAGAACGGGTTCTTCTTGGCCTTCTCCGCGGCGCCGGACTCGATGTCTTCCTTGGTGAAGCCGATGCGCCGCCGGCCGGTGCGCGCCTCGATGATCTTCTCGAGCCCGTCGAAGGCGCCGCCGCAGATGAACAGGATGTCCTTCGTGTTGACCTGGATGTATTCCTGTTGCGGGTGCTTGCGGCCGCCCTGGGGCGGCACGCTCGCGATGGTGCCCTCGAGGATCTTGAGCAGCGCCTGCTGCACGCCTTCACCCGAGACGTCGCGCGTGATGCTCGGGTTCTCGGACTTGCGCGCGATCTTGTCGATCTCGTCGATGTAGACGATGCCGCGCTCGCAGTCGGCGACGTTGAAGTCGCCGGCCTGCAGCAGCCGCACCAGGATGTTCTCCACGTCCTCGCCGACGTACCCCGCCTCGGTCAGCGTCGTCGCATCGGCGATGGTGAAGGGCACGTCGAGAATGCGCGCCAGGGTCTGGGCCAGCAGCGTCTTGCCCACCCCGGTCGGCCCGATGAGCAGAATGTTGCTCTTGTCCAGCTCGACGTCGTTGTCCTTCGCCGAGTGGGAGTTGATGCGCTTGTAGTGGTTGTAGACCGCGACGGCGAGCGTCTTCTTGGCCTTCTCCTGGCCGATCACGTACTGGTCGAGAACGTCCTTGATCTCCGAGGGCGTCGGGACCTGGGTGATGGCTTCGGAGACTTCCCGCTCTTCGTCCTCCGCCAGGATCTCGTTGCAGAGGGCGATGCACTCGTTGCAGATGTAGACCGACGGCCCGGAAATGAACTTCCGGACCGAGTCCTTCGACTTCCCACAGAAGGAGCAACGGAGGTGCTTGTCGTGCGACATAGGACGTCTAGTATGGGAAGGGGGTGTGGGGAACGCAAGTGTTCACTTGGCTTTCCCGTCGCCCACTTCTCTAAGATTCGATATGACATGGTCGATCAGGCCGTATTCCTTGGCCTCTTCGGCCGACATGAAGCGGTCCCGGTCCATGTCCCGCTCGATGGTGTCCAGCGGCTTCCCGGTGTGCTTGGCGTACAGCTCGTTCAGCTTGGAGCGCAGGTAGAGGATCTCCCGGGCCTGGATTTCGATGTCGGCGGCGGTGCCCTGGGCGCCCCCCGAGGGCTGGTGCATCATGATGCGCGCGTGCGGCAGCGCCGAGCGCTTGCCCTTGGTCCCCGCGGTCAGCAGGAACGATCCCATCGACGCGGCCATCCCCATGCAGATCGTGTTCACCGGCGCGCGCAGGAACTGCATCGTGTCGTAGATCGCCATCCCGGAGGAGACGAGCCCGCCGGGCGAGTTGACGTAGAGGAAGATGTCTTTCTCGGGGTTGTCGGCATCGAGGAACAGCAGCTGCGCGATGATGACGTTCGAGACGTCGTCGTTGATCGGCGTACCGAGAAACACGATACGGTCCATCAGGAGGCGGCTGAAGATGTCGTAGGTCCGCTCGCCCCGGCTGGAGCGCTCGATGATATAGGGAGGATAAATCGTGCTCATCGCCACTTAGGACTCCACGGTGGACTGGGAGAGGAGAAACGCGAACACCTTGTCTTCGGTCAGGCCGCGCTCCAGGTCGCGCAGCCGCTTGTTCTTCTCGAGTGAGGCCCGCAGCTCGGCCGGCGCGATCTGCCGGCGCCCGGCCAGCTCGGCGATCTTCGCCTCGATGTCGGACGGGGTCGCCTGCAGCTCGTGGTGCTCGACCACCCAGTCCAGCACCAGATCGCGCTGCACCTGCTGCGCCGCCAGCGGCTGGAACTCCGTGGCGAAATCCTGCAGCCGGTCTTCGGTGATCCCGTACGCCTGGGCGTAGGTCAGGATCACCCGCTCGACCAGCGGCCGCGGCGCGGTGACGCCGTTCGCCGCGACGATCTGCCTGATCAGCTCGGCGCGGACCTTCGCGTCCGCTTCGCGGGCGGCGTCGCGCTCCAGGTCCTCGCGCACGGCCCGCCGCAGCGCATCGAGCGATTCGAAGTCCCCGATCTCCCGCGCGAACGCGTCGTCGAGCGCCGGCAGCTCCTGCCGCTTCACCTCGTGCAGCGTCAACCGGATGTCGCGTGTCTGGCCGCGCTTGGCCTCTTCGGGAAAATCGTCGGGGAAGCGGACCGTCGCGTCCACCGTCTCGCCCGGGACCAGTCCCATGACGCGCTCCTCCACCTCGGGGATCGCGCGGCCTTCACCGAGCACGAGGTGGTAGGGCTGCGGGTCCTTCGACTCGGCACCCTCGCGCTGCGCGATGGTGACGTGAACCAGGTCCTTGAGTTTCGGCTTCTCCCCTTCGACCGGCGCCCACGGCGCCTTCTGCTCGCGGAGCGTGTCGAGCTGCTCCTGCACCTGCAGGTCGGTCACCGGGGCGACCTCACGCTTCAGCGTGAAGCCGCCGAGCCGCGCCAGCGTGATCTCCGGCTTCACCTCGACGTGGAAGGTGAAGGTCACCGGCGCGCCGTCTTCCCATTTCAGATCGTGGATGTGGGGGTCGGCGATCGGCTTCAACGGCTCCTGCTCGAGCGCGCGGCGCCAGCTCGCCTGGATCAGGTCGCGCAGAGCCTGCTCGCGGATGTCGGCGGCGAATTGCCGGCGGATGATCGTCTCCGGTGCCTTGCCTTTGCGGAACCCGGGGAGACGGGCCCGCGACTGATAGGCGCGGGCGGCCCGGCCCTCGGCCTCACGCACCTGTTCCACCGGTACGCTCACGGCGAGCGATGCTGCCCCGGGCTCCGAGGCTGTCTTGGTGATCTGGATGTCTGACACGACCCGAAATCTAACCAGGGGTGAAAGGCGTGAAGAGGCGATAATTTCTCTTCATGCTGTGGGGAACCCGTGAGGCAGTCCTGGTCGCGATCGCCCTCGCTGGCGCGGGCTCCGGCCGCGCCCAGACAGCGGACACGGCACGGCAGGCCTATGCCTGCGGCCCCAAACACCCGGTCCGGGCCGTGGGCGAGGCACTCGCCGTCAACCTGGCGGTCAACCGCTGGGACGCCTGGGGCCGCGGGCAGCCGTGGGCCGACGTCGGGGCCAAGAGCTGGTCCAGCAACATCCGGCTCGGCTGGGAATGGGACGAGAACGTGTTCGGCACCAACATGTTCTCCCACCCGTTCCACGGATCGCTGTACTTCAACGCCGGACGCGACCACTGCCTCGGCTATTGGGAATCGGCGCCCCTCGCGTTCCTCGGCTCGTGGACCTGGGAGTACTTCGGTGAGCGGTTCCGTCCCGCGCTGAACGACTTCATCATGACGAGCTTCGGCGGCGCGGCGCTCGGGGAGGTGTTCCATCGGGTCGGCGCCAGCATCCGGGACAACCATGCCAGGGGGAGCGGCCGGTTCGGGCGCGAGGTGGCCGCGCTGGTTGTCGATCCGGTCGGAGGCCTCAATCGCCTGCTGAACGGCGAGTGGTCGCGGGTCGGTGCCAATCCTCCGGAGCACGATCCCGGGGCGTTCTTCTTTCGATTCCATGTCGGGGGGCGGTTTGTCGGGGACTCCGGGAGCCTGCGCCACGCCAGCGGAGCCGGCACGGTGATCACGGACCTGAGCTACGGTGATCCGTTCGTCCGAAGCTTCGAGCGGCCGTTCGACAACTTCGCCGTCCGGTTGCAGCTCACGCCGGGGGGCGGGGGCCTCAACCTGCTCCAGGCGGCGGGCCGGCTCTACCAGCACGAGCTCAGCCGACCGGACGCCCGCAACCGCCACCTGTTCGTGGTGAATCAGCGATACGAATACGTCAACAACCCGGCGTACAAGTTCGGTGGACAGAGTGTCGAAGCCGGGATCGTCTCGCGCTGGCGGTTGTGGCGCGGCGACACGCACGTGCGCGGTAAATTGACGGGCGACGCGATCGTCCTCGGCGCGATCGACGCCCCCTTCGCCGGGGTGGGTGCCCGAACCTACGATTTCGGCCCGGGCGTGGGGCTCACGGCCAGCCTCGTCCTCGAGCGGCACCAGGTCAACATCCTCGAGTGGTACAACCGCCTGGAGTACGTGCATTCGGTCAGCGGCGCGCAGGCGGATCACTACGTCGCCTTCACGGGGCTCGAGGGCACCCTGACGATCGCGCGCGGGATGGGGATAGGCTTGTGCCTCAGCACCTATGCCCGCGCGAGCCGCTACACCGACAAGCCGTCCGATAATCGCGAGTTCCCCGAGCTGCGCGTGTTCTTCACCTGGACCACGGCGCGCGAGGCACCGGTGGTGCGCCCATGAGACCGCTCGTGCTGGCGGTGACACTCAGCGCGCTCCTGGGCGTCCGCGCGGAGGCGCAGCGCCTGCACCGCACCGGGTTCTGGTTCGAGCTGAGCAGCGGGCCCGGGGCGGTACGCATCGGTTGTGGTGGGTGCGCCGAGGTCACCGTCGCGGGCGGAACGACGGGCGACATCCGTCTCGGCGGCACGCTGTCGGACAAGGTCCTGCTCGGGGTGGAGATCTTCGGGTTCACCGACGAGCGGTTCGGGTTCGCCGCGCACGACACGTCCATCACGGCCGAGAACTCGAGTCTCAACGCCGTCGTACTCTGGTATCCCTGGCACGGCGGCGTCTTTCTCAAAGGCGGCGTAGGGCTGGCCGGGGGCAGGTTCACGGTGAAGGCCGACACCGGGCAGGGTGCGGTGAACGAGGGGAACGGCGTCGGACTGACCTTCGGGGTCGGCTTCGACCTGCCGATCTCGCGCCGCTTCGCCCTGTCCGCGAACGCGGCCGCCTTCATCACGGCGATCGGCGATGTGCGGGTGCAGGGCGTGGTCGTCGACGATGTGATCCCGACGATGTACCAGCTGGGGGTCGGCTTGGTGCTGCGCTAACGATCCGCGGCGCGCCGCATCATCTTGATGTGGTGATGCGGCCGCGTGCCCGGCTTGAGGTCGTCGAAGCGGATGACGCTGACCGACCCGTCGGGCTCCAGCACCGCCAGGCGCACCTCCGCGACCGTCGCCACGCCGTGCTCCCGGAGGGACTGCAGCAGCTCTTCCGGCGTCACGCCGGCGTGCTGCACGTGCTGCTCGAGGATCTTGCCGTCTTTGATCAGCATGACGCCCTCCCCCGCGATGAGCTTGCCGAACCGCGGGCTCGAACGCCGCAACCGGTTGATCACCTGGTGCCAGAAGAGCAGCACGCCCGCCGCGACGAGCCCGCCCGCCAAGCTCGTGTCGGGGCCCACCATCGCGTTTTGGACCGCGTTGGCGATGATCAGCAGCAGCACGAGGTCGAAGGCCGACAGCTGGCCGAGCAGGCGCTGTCCGGTGAGGCGGATCCCCACGAGCAACACGAGGTAGACGACAGTCGTCCGCAGGGCGACGTCGAGCAGGGTGTGCCAGGGTGCGGTCATGGAGGCTGCAATCATGGCTCGAAACGCCGGACCGTCAAGCAGTCATCACCTTCCCCTCATCCCGCCTTCAGAATCCGCCCCCTAGCCTGAAGGTGACTCTTCATACTGCCCGGCACAGGAGGAAACCTATGAAACGTTTGATGCGGTTCGCGGCTCTGGCCACGGTGGCGGCCGCGCTCGCCGTCCCGGCGGCAGCGCAGCAGCGGTCCCTGATCTTCAGCGTCTACGGCGGTGGGGCCGACCATCTGGCGGACCTGCGCAGCAACCCCTCGGTGTGGTTCATGCCCGGCTACGATCTGGGCGCCAGCGTGGGGCTGGAGCTCAATCGGTACATCGCGCTGCACACCGACTTCACGTTCACCCGGAACCCCACGCAGGGGTCGACGGCCTTCGCCGGGGCGGACGTCAACCGGTTCTTCTACGGGGCACATGTCGAGGCCCGCTATCCCCTGTCGATCGGGGTGTCCCCGTTCGTGTTCGGCGGAGCCGGAGCGGTTTCCGTGGACCAGCTCGGGCTCGATCAGTTCAAGCCGTTCACGCGTCCGGCGCTGATGTACGGCGGCGGGCTGTTCTATGCGATCCCGCGCACCAGGATCGAGGCGTTTGGTGAGGTGAAGGGGCTGACCTACCGCTGGAACGCGGCCGGGTTCCACCGGACGATGTTCGACGTGACCTATTCGGTCGGGGCGAGCTACCGCCTGCCGGTCAACTTCTAGGTCAACACCTGCCGGGTCCTGCAGCGACGGCCGGGGTCTTCCCCGGCCGTCATGCGTTCCCACCCGGTCCTCGTGGAGGGCGGAGGCCGTCACACCGCGGGCGTCAGCCGGCGCGCCGTCGATAGGCCAGCGGCGCGACGCCGAACTCCGTCCGGAACGCCCGGTTGAAGTTGGAGACGTCGTTGAAGCCCGACTCGAGGGCCACGTCGATGACCTTGCCGTTCTCCCGCACCAATCGGGCGGCCGCTGCTCGCAGCCGGGCGCGCACGATGAACTGGTGGGGTGTCACTCCCGTCACCAGCGTGAACGTCCGCAGGTAGTGGTACGGGCTGAGTCCGGCGTCCGCGGCGAGCCGGGCCAGGCTCACCCGCGCCGCTGGATCCCGTTCGATCGCGCGCACGCTCTGCGTCACGCGGGCGACGGCCCCTGCCGGCAGCGAGGGTCGCGACGTGGGTTGCCGGGCCGCGAGGCCCAGGGCCGCGGCCGCCGTTTCCAGCGCCAGCTCCTCCCACGCCGGCTCGCCCCCCGCGACCCCGATCAGCGCACGGGCCACCAGGGGCGCGGTGTCCCGCAGCGGCGGGAGCCGCGAGACGCTGAAGTGGTCGTCCTGCGCACCGGAAGCGGCGAGAATCTGCTGGAAGAACCCGGGCTCATAACGGAAGGACACGCAGCGATCGCCCGCGCCGTGCTCGTGACTGCACTCGAACGGCTGGCCGGCGTTGCCGAGCATCAACGACCCGGGGGTCATCACCTCGTGGCCGGTGGGCGTTTGGTAGTGGAACGTCCCGCCGATCACGACGGCGATGGCGACAGCGCCATGACGCTCCTCGAACGGCCGGTCGCCGGGGCCGTAAGTGCACACCACGTCGTGGACCGACCAGCCGGGACCGGCCGCGAGCCGGATGCCGGCGGTGCCGCCCGCCGATCCGGCTTCCCGGCGCCGGGCGACCGCCCGCTCCAGCTCGGCCGCAATTTTTCCCAAGACGGGCGCACGCCGGGTTGATACCATGCCCAAACTTCGAAACGCCGGGGGTCGTCCCGCAATCCCCCGGAAGACCACGACTCCGTGAGGACCCCCAATGACCACCACGACGACTCCTACCCCTGTGTTGACCAGGCTGCTGGCCGAGGGATACGGGCCCGGCGCCTGGCATGGCGCCGATATGAAAGCGGCGCTGAGCGACGTCTCGCCGCGCGCGGCTTTCTGGCGGCCCGGTCCCGGCCGCCACAGCATCGCCGAGATCGCGCTGCACCATGCGTTCTATGTCCGCTCGGTGATCGGCCGGCTCACCGGGCAAGATCCCGCGCCGTTCGTGCTCGAAGGCGAGGACTGGTTCGCCCTCCCGGACGTGGGCGGCCTCGACTGGATGGCGATCAGCACGGTTCTGGAGGAGCTGCAGGGGCGGCTCGCCGCTGTCGCCGCGGATATCGAGGCCGGACGGATCCGCTCTCCGCTGTCCGAGACCGAGCGGTTCGACCTGGCGCTGGGGATCACCTGCCACGCGATCTACCACGCCGGTCAGGTGCAGCTGATCAAGGTGCTGGGCGCGGCATAGCTGCGACAACGGAGGTGAGGTGCTCGGGGGGAGACTCGAACTCCCACGCCCTTGCGGGCACTGGCTCCTAAGGCCAGCGCGTCTGCCATTCCGCCACCCGAGCGCTAGGGCTTCTGGATTCTCTTGCGCAGCGTCGAGACCGCCAGTCGAAAGGCGCGTATATCGTTTGGCTTGAGCCGTTTCATCTTCTTCAGGAACGCATCGAGGTGCCGGATGTCGCGGAGCCGTTTTGCGCGCTCTGCTTTCCACAATGTCTCGAACCTGCGGACCTGGCGCCTCCACTCGGCTCTCAACTTCGCGGCTGCGTATTTGCCTGCCATGAGCCCCCGTCCTCTGTCCGTCACACTAATCTATAGAAACGGGGAGGGTCCGCGATGCACCGTCGAGCACTTCACCTGGGATCCCCGTGCAGGCTCCGGCACCAGCCTGTTCGGGGAGGTAGTTGTGTCTTGAGGCGGCATCACCAGCGTCTCTTGTAGTCGTTCAGGGGATGGGGGACGGCATGCGAGGTGGCGGTTCTGTGATAGCGCTGAGGCTGATCGCCGCGGTCACGGTGCACGGCGGTTGGCCGGCGACATGTCAACATCGCTCCGGGACGGCGGCCACCCAGGCCGATACCACTCGGCCGCCGATGCCAACCGAGCTCAACCTGCCGCAAGACTCAGTACTGACGGTCGCGCCGTCGGGTGATCCCGACGTGCTCTACTACCGCAACGTCGTGGGCATCGCGTTTGTGGAGAACGCGAGCGGACCAGCTGTCAGAGCGGTGTTGCGCAAGTACCATGCGGTCATCATCGGAGGCGACCCTTACGAAGGCCCCTGGGGTGGGTACATCGTCCGGATTCCAGACCCCGGCCCCTCGATGGACGCACTCGGGTTGCTGCTCTCCCGGATCGAAGCCGAAGCGGCTGTGGCCGAGGCGTCGTGGATCACGTACCGCGACAGGTTCGTGCCTCGGACGTCCAGTTCCACCCCGATGTCGGCGGATACGGCTTGGCCGGTCCTCACCACGCTGCCGCTCCTCGACACTTCGCGCGTGGTTTCTCTCGACACGTTTCTG
>DATGDT010000257.1:0-65937 GCA_035310725.1 Gemmatimonadales bacterium | reverse complement strand
CGCCTGTGCGGGTTGCGGAGAGACGCCGTACCTGAAGCTGCTGAGCCAGCTGTTCGGGGACCGCGCCGTGATCGCCAACGCAACCGGGTGCTCCTCGATTTTCGGCGGCAACCTCCCGACCACGCCGTGGACGGTGGATCGAACGGGATCGGGGCCGGCGTGGGCCAACTCGCTGTTCGAGGACAACGCGGAGTTCGGCTTCGGGCTGCGGCTCGCGATCGATGCCCGGCGGGACGAAGCACGGCGGCTCGTGACGGAGTTGGCGCCGCTGCTGGGCGACGCGCTCGCGGCACGCCTGGTGAGCGCCGGCGACCGCTCCGAAGCGGGAATCGCAGCCGGCCGCCAGGCGGTCGCCGATCTGCGCACCCGCCTCGCAGGCGCGAGTGACCCGCGGGCCGCGCGGCTCCTCGATCTGTCGGAGGCCCTGCTGCATCGGTCCGTGTGGCTCGTCGGCGGAGACGGCTGGGCGTACGACATCGGGTATGGCGGGCTCGATCACGTCCTGGCTCAGGACCGCGACGTCAACGTCCTGGTGCTCGATACCGAAGTCTACTCCAACACCGGCGGCCAGCAGTCCAAGGCGACTCCGCTCGGCGCCGCGGCGAAGTTCGCTACTGCGGGGAAGAGCACCGGCAAGAAGGATCTGGGCCTCGAGGCGATGAGCTATGGGCACGTGTACGTCGCGCGCATAGCGCTCGGCGCGGACATGAACCAGACGGTCCGCGCGTTCGCCGAGGCGGAGAGCTACCCCGGGCCGTCGCTCATCATCGCCTACTCGCCCTGCATCGCGCAGGGCTACGACCTCTCCCACGGCCTGGAGCAGCAGCAGTTGGCGGTGAAGTCCGGCGCGTGGCCCCTGTATCGCTTCGATCCGCGCCGCACGGCGGAGCACCTGGCGCCGCTGCAGCTCGATTCGAAGGATCCGACCGTCTCCCTGGCGGCCTACCAGCGGATCGAGACTCGCTTCCACGCCGCGGAGCGGCTCGATCCGGCGCGCTACGAGCGGCTGATGGCGCAAGCCGAGCGCGAGGTCGCGGACCGCTGGGCCGTGTACCGCTATCTCGCCGGACTGGCGATCCCGGAGGCGCCGCCTGCGGAAGCGCCCGCGTCCGTTCCCGAGCCCGTGACCGCCGGAGGGTAGGGGAGCGCGAGTTGCACGAGTCAGCACGGGCCGGATAGGTTCAGTGTCATGATCCCCGCTCGCGCACCGTGGTCCGCCTTCGTCATCGTGGCAGCCGTCGCCGCTGCCGCCGGGTGCCGGGAGAAGAAGGAGAAGGAGGCCCCGGCCGGGGCCGTCGTATTCCAGATCTCCGCCCGGCATCCGACTACGGCCGATACGGCGTCGTCGCTCGTCATCAACGACACCATGCTCGTGCATGGCCGGGATACGCTGTTCCTGGGCGTCGCCCGCATCGTGCTCGGGGGACTGGCGCTGGCCCCCGCCGTGTCGAACGAGTGCGAGGAAGAAGAAGGGGAGGACAACCCCCCCTGCGTCGAGTTCGACGACGAGCCGGTGGTGATCGAGCTGCCCCTGGGGAGCGGGGCGACCCACCGCTCGACCAAGCCAGCGCCGGCGACCGACTACAACCTGTTCCAGGCGATGATCCACCGGCCCGATTCCGTCTCCGCTCACGACGTCCAGCTGCTGTTGCACCACCCCGAGCTCTGGGCCAGGTCGATCCGCGTGGAGGGAACGATCAGCCGGGGCGGGAGACGTCGCCCCTTCACCTTCAACTCGGACTTCAACGAGACCGAGGAGATCACGCTCGAACCGGCGCTGACGGTGAAGCCCGGTGACACGCTCCACGTCACCCTGCGCGTGGATGTGGCCTCCTGGTTCCGCAGCGAGGATGGCCGGTCCTTCGTCGATCCCGCCACGGCGGGGCTCGCGGGGCGGAACGAGGGCCTGGTGCGCGGCAACATCCGCACGTCCCTCAAGGTGTTTCGCGATGCGAACGCCGACGGGCTCGAGGACGGCACGTCTCAGTAGCCCTGCCTCGAAGCGCTTCGTCGGATCCCATTCCTGAGCCGTTTCGATACAGTCCCAGAGGTGTGTGACCCCGAGCACGTCCGCTAACTGTATGGCGGACAAGCGAATGGCCGTCAGGCCATGGGGCACGCGTCGTGCGAAACCGTCGGGCCGTTCAGCTCGATGCACACACCTGAAACCTGGAGCTCACGATGAACGGCAGCAGGCTGGAGAAGTCCCGTTGGTTCGCCGTGGCGATTGCCCTGGTCGGGGCGGCCGCGTGTTCGGATAGCAGCGCCGGCGGTAACGTGTCCCTCTCCCTTTCCGCCCGGGCGGCAGCGGGCGCGGCGGCCGCGCCGGCGGTGAGCGGCAACCTCGCAGCGCCGGCCGTGCTCGCCGCCGGTGACACCACGATCATCGCGCTGGGCAGCGACACGATCGTCCTGCGGAGCGTCGACGTGGTGCTGCGCAAGATCGAACTGAAGCGGGTGGAGGCGGCTTCCTGCGACAGCGTTCCCGACAACGGCGACTGCGAGGAGTTCGAATCGGGACCGGTTCTGGCGTCCTTCCCCCTCGGAACCACGAATACGGTCGCGGCCGTGACGGTGGCGGCGCCCGCGGGGCAATACGACAAGCTGGAGTTCGAGATTCACCGCACCGACACGACCTCGAGTCAGGAAGCGGCGTTCATCGCAGCCAACCCGGACTTCAAGAACATCTCGATCCGGGTGACGGGGACCTTCAACCACACCGCGTTCGTCTATACCACGGATCTGGATGCCTCGCAGGAGATGGTCCTGCCTGCGCCGCTCGACGTCACGGCAGGCACGAGCGCCAATCTTACGATCCGGATGGACGTCTCCACCTGGTTCGTGAGCAACGGTGCGCTGGTCGATCCCGCTTCCGCGATCAAGGGTGGGCAGAACGAGGGGATCGTGAAGGAGAACATCAAGCAGTCGATCGAGGCGTTCGAGGACGACAACCACGACGGCCTTGAAGGGTAGCCGAGCCTCTCGCGCTGTCTCACGACACACCATTTTGACCTGTTTCGATGCACGTTGCCCCATGACCGAAATTTCTGGTCATGGGGCAACGCGTTGTGTGCCAACGGACTGCAATGACTGACGCGGCGGGGCAGCTCGGGCATATCGCCTGCTGGTCACGCCAACCGGTGTGTCCGTTCTCACTCAATCTTCGAGGTGCCTATGGTGCACGCATTCCCCTCATCCCGCGCGCTCTGGCTCGCTCCGCTGGCGTTGATCCTGATCGGCTGCCATGACATGGGACCGTCCAGGTCGCTCAGTCTCTCGGTCACCGCGAAGTCGGCGGCGGCCGCGCCGCTGCCGGCTGCGCCGGGCCTCAATGCCGATATCGTGGTCGGCAGCGGCACGAGTGCGATCACGATCAGCAAAGTACAGGTCGTGATGTCGGAGATCGAGCTGTCAACCGGCGGCACGTGCTCCAGCACCGGGGAACACGATAATTGTGACGAGCTTGAAGTGGGGCCGGTCCCCGTCGACCTGCCCGTGGACGGCACCACGAAGGTGTTTCTCGACAAGGTCGTGCCCCCGGGCACGTACACTGCCCTCGAGGCGAAGGTCGACAGTGTGCTGGTGACCTTCACCGACGCGAACAACCAGACCCACGATTTCAAGCTCGCGCTGGGAGCCGAAGCGGAGATCGAGGCGGCCTTCCAGACGCCCGTCACAGTTGATGCCACCACGTCCAACCTCACCATCAATGTGGACGTGGCGAGCTGGTTCAAGGACGCGACGGGTGCCGTGATCGATCCGACGAACCCGGCCAACGCCAGTCTCATCCACCAGAACATTCTGCGGTCGTTCCATGCGTTCGAAGACGACAACCACGACGGTGAAGACGACGGTCTGGAAGGGGGAGGAGACCTCTAGACGGGCGCCGCGAACAGGGTTGTCATCACCCGCCGGGGGAGGCAGATTTCTCCCCCGGCATGACGACCATCTGGATCGACGGGAAGTACTTCGACCGCGACACGGCCACGGTCAGTGTCTTCGACCACGGCCTGCTGTACGGCGACGGAGTGTTCGAGGGCATCCGGGCCTACGCGGGACGCATCTTCCGGCTCGACGCGCACCTCGATCGCTTGTACGCCTCGGCCAAGGGTATCTGCCTCGAAATCCCGATGCCCCGGCCCCAGATGACCACCATGGTGTCGGAAGCGTTCGCCAAGAGCGGCATGCGTGACGCCTATCTCCGCCTGCTGGTCACGCGGGGCGTGGGCGATCTGGGGCTCGATCCCCGCAAGTGTGCCAAGCCCACGGTCATCTGTATCGTGGATACCATCCGCCTCTGGCCCCAGGACCGTTACGATCACGGCCTGACGTGCCTGACCGCCGCCACACCTATCAGTCACCGCGAGAACCTCTCTCCCCGCATCAAGTCCCTCAACTACCTGGCCCACATCCTGGCCAAGATCGAAGGCATCGCCGCCAACGTGGACGAAGTGGTGATGCTGGATTCCTCGGGCTACGTCACCGAGGCCAGCGGCATGAACCTGTTCGCCGTCGCCAACCACACCCTGCGCACGCCGCCGCCGTGGAGCGGCATTCTCCGCGGCGTCACGCGGGACGCGGTGATGGAGTTGGCGCGTGATGCTGGTTACGCCGTGGAGGAGATCCCCCTGAACCGCTACGACCTCTACACGGCGGATGAGGTGTTCCTCACCGGCACCGCCGCGGAGGTCGTTGGGATTACGCGCCTGGACGGTCGGACCATCGGCGCTGGGACGGCCGGCCCGGTCACCAAGGACATGGCGCTGCGTTTCCACGCTCTGGCGACCTCCGGCGACTGAAGTATTGACCTGACTTGCAGTTAGGGTCATATTGAGCGGCCAGTTGAGGGTCATTGATGGCCTGGTGTGTCATCACCTATCGCGACAAGACCTGGGGTTGAAGCCCTGGCCGGACGCCGTGTCGTTTCGCGCGAACTCGGGCAGGATGCAGGAATCTGCGCTGTGGGCGAGTTTTCCCCTGGAGGCCTCGTCCCGATGGGCACCATTTCTGCAGGCGGAACGGATGTCGAAGGCCGCGGTGGGGCGTCGGCTGGCTGAGCGCCTGGCGTGAGCCAAGCGGAGCTCCAGGCCCTGCGCCGCATCGTAACGGCGGTGGAGCGGCTGCGCGGGGCGGTGGTGAGTGGTGTGACGGTCCGGTCGGACTTGCGTCATATGAAGGTGGACCTCGTGGGTGGTCTGATCCTGCTGATTGCGGCGGACCGAGACGACCAGGGACGGCCACGGCTCGAGGTGGACGTCATCGAGGCGCCCCAGGATCCGTCGGCGCAACACCAGATCGAGGTGCACTTCGATTGAGTGACCGGGTGAGCGGGAGAACGGCGACGGCCGAGCGGCTGCGCTTTCAGGTGTTCGGGTTCGACCGCCTCCCCGACGGCCGCTGCCGGGCCCGGGTGCAGCTGGCGTGGACGGACGGCCGTGAGTTCGTGGGCGTGGCCGAGGGGATGACGTCGCAGGCGGGGGAGTTGCGGTGCTCCGCGGAGGCGGCGGTACAGGCGTTGACGGAAGCGGTTCGGCCCGGTGTCGAGCTGGAGCTTCTGGGAGTGAAAGCCGTCCGGGCGTTCGACGCGACGGTTGTGATCGTGAGTCTGGCAGTGCGCTCGGAGGGCAGCTCGTGGCGCATGGTCGGCTCGTATCTGACGGAAACCGATCCGCCGCGCGGGGCAGCACTGGCGGTCCTGAACGCGACCAACCGCGTTCTGGGGAACTACGTGACGACACGATGACCACACACACGTCGAAGACCTCCTCCTGCTTGCTCCTTCTGGGCCTCGCGGCCTGCGCCGGGCACCAGCCCTCGGCCCAGATGACGCCGTTGCCGGCCCCGCCTCCCGCAGCGCGCCCGGCCGTGGTTGCGGCGCCCGCCCCGGGACCCACGGTCGGCGACACTGTGCCCCCCGCGGCGACCGTGCGCAGCGAGGACGTGGAGCGGGAGGCAGTCCGCCTCTTCGGGCCGGAAGGGCGGGAGATCGTGGGGGCGAAGGCTGTCGCGGACGACACCAGCGTCCCGACCTTCGACATCGACGTGACGAGCTATGCCGCGAACCGCCGGGTGCTCGAATACCTGGAGTTCTTCCAGGTCGACGCCCGGGATCGCATGGCCATCTGGCTGTCCCGGTTGTCCCGCTACGAAGGGATGATCCGCGATCGGCTGCGGGCGAAGGGGCTGCCCGAGGACCTAGTGTATCTGACCCTGATCGAGAGCGGCCTGTCCAATTCGGCCGTGAGCCGGGCCCGCGCGGTCGGCATGTGGCAGTTCGTGGCCGGAACGGGGCGGCTGTACGGTCTCACGATCGATCCCTGGGTGGACGAGCGGCGCGATCCGTACAAGGCGACCGACGCGGCGGTGGAGTACCTGTCGGACCTCGTCCAGAAGCTCGGGAGCGTCTACCTGGCGGCGGCCGCCTACAATGCCGGCGAGGGCCGGATCCAGCGCGGCGTGCGGCGGCTGCCGGGCGAGGCGGATAGCCTCACCGACGATACGTTCTTCCAGCTCGCCAGCACCCGCATCCTGCGGCGCGAGACCCGGGACTACGTCCCCAAGCTGATCGCGGCCGCCCTGGTTGCCAAGCAGCCCTCGCGCTACGGGTTCACCGATATCTCGCAGCTGCCTCCCCTGACCTTTGATGAGATCCGGGTGCCCGACGCCACCGGGCTCGACGTCCTGGCGCGGCTCGCGGACACGACGACGGCGGCGCTGCTGGAGCTCAATCCGCAGTTTGTGCGCGGCGTGACCCCGCCGGGGCGCGAGGTGACCGTGCGGATCCCCCGCGGTCGGGGGACCCTGGTGGCGGAACGCTTTGACACCCTGTCGGTCACGAGCCGGATCACCTTCGTGGAGCACTATGTCACGCGGGGCCAGACCCTGTCCGATATCGCCAAGCAGTATCGGGTGTCGGTCTCGACGATCCAGGGCGCCAACCCGTCGCTCAAGCCCCGCACGTTGCGCGTGGGCCAGCGGCTGGTCATTCCGATGAGCGGGCGCGCCGTCCCGCGGGCGGCGTGGAATGGGCCGTCGGAGCGCACCGCCGCCCCCCGGACGACGAGCGCGAAGGGCGGCACGATCTCGGCTTCCCACCGCGTCCGCTCAGGGGAGACCCCGAGCCAGATCGCCCGGCGGTTCGGGGTGACTCTCCGGTCGCTCCTGGACTACAACGGTCTCACGATGACGTCGATTATCAAGCCTGGTCAGCTGCTGCGGATCCCGCCGCCGAACGGGGCGGGGAGGCGTCAGGCGGAGTAGCTCAGGAGTTCCTGGCCCCGGTCGGGACGCGAACACTCTCCCAACGAAGTCGATTATCAAGCCTGGTCAGCTGCTGCGGATCCCGCCGCCGAACGGGGCGGGGGGTGGTCAGGCGGAGTGACTCACTCCGCGCCTGCCCCATGCGGGCGGGGCTGGCGCCGGTAGCCGCGCATCACCGACTGCGCATAGCCGTTCGAGGGATCCACGCCGGCGGTGACGAGTTCCTGGACCTTGGAGGGGCCGCGGTTGTAGGCGAGCAGCGCATGCTCCAGGTTGTCGTCGTAACGCACCAGCAGGTCGTGCAGGTAGCGGAACCCCAGCCGCAGGTTCGTTTCCCGATCATAGATCTGATCGATCGTGAGGCTGGGCTCGAACAGCCTGGCCGTGCTGGGCAGAATCTGGGTCAACCCGACGGCGCCGGCTGGGCTGTGGGCCCGGACGTCGAACCGGGACTCGACGCTCACCAGCCGGAAGGCGAGGGCGGGTTCGATCCCCTCGGCCAACGCGATATCGTAGATCGCCCCCGTCAGATCGGCCGGGATGTGGTAGCGGCCCGAGAACTCCATGACCGCGTCGGCCCGGTCGAGCTGCAGCCGTGCCACGGTCAACTCCCCCCGGAGCGACTCGAGCTGCTGCGACATCGCCCGCATCTCGGTCAGCGTCGCACCCGCCAGCGGCTGCTCGTCGGCAGTGGCGTGACGGGCCCAGCCGAAGCTGGCGATGGCCAGCGCACAGACCAGGATCAGCCCACCCTGCACCTGCCACCTTCGTGAAGCGCGCATACCCCTCCCGATTGCCGTCCTCAGCCGCGGCGCCAATCGCCCCGGCTGCCCCCTGTCTTCTCCAGCAACCGCACTGACAGGAGCTCCATCTCCCGATCCGCGCTCTTAACCATGTCGTACACGGTCAGAAGCGCGACTGAAACGGCGGTGAGGGCTTCCATCTCCACCCCGGTCCGCCCCACCGTGCGGACCGTGGCTCGTACCTGAACCCCGGGCAACGCCTCGTCCAGGCTGGCTGCCACCTCGACATGGTCGAGGCCCAAGGGGTGACACAACGGGATGAGCTCCGCCGTGCGCTTGGCCGCCAGGGTCCCCGCGATCCGGCTCACCGTGAGCACGTCGCCCTTCGGGACCGCACCCCCTGCCACGAGCCGGAACGCCTCCCGTGACATCCTGATCGCTCCCTCGGCGGTGGCGCTGCGAGCCGTAAGCGGCTTTCCGCCGACGTCCACCATTCGGGCGTTGCCGCCCTCGTCCAGGTGCGTCAGGTCGGCCACTGATCGGCCAGATCCCCTGCCAGCACCGCCGTCAGCAATTGCGGGTTCACGTTCCCCTGCGCTTGCTCCCGGGCCTGCAGCACCAGCGCGATCGCCCCAGCCAGCCGGCTCGTGTCGCCTCCGCGCCGGACCTCGGCCCGCAAACGGTCCACCAGGCCGTCCAGCATGTCCGTAAAGCCACCCCGTGCCTGGAACGGCGCCTGACGCAGCGCGAATGCGTATCGGTCGACGGCACTGCGCAGGCTCGTCTGGAACGCTCCGGACACTTCCCGCTCTGGAGCGACTGCCTGCCCTCGGGCAAAAACCCTGCCGATACAGCCTTCGGCCTCGGAAGCTGGCATTTTTGACTCGGGAAGCTCGTTATGTATGAATGCTGTCACGACACTATCCGGGACTCGCTGGACCCTTACCCTCACGACGCGCGAGAGGATCGTGGGCAGGAGGGAGTCTGGCTCCGAGGCGGTCAGGATGAGGATCGTGTCTGCAGGGGGCTCTTCCAGGACCTTCAGCAGGGCATTTGCCGCCTCGGGGTTGGCGCGTTGCGGAATGAGGCGCTCGGCATCCCCCACAATGAAGACCTTGCGGCTGGCCATAGCTGGCGTCAGCGCAACATGTCGTAGCATGTGTCGGACTACCGCAACACTATGTACAGCCATCCCGGACAAAGGTCCGTAGAGCGGCCGATCGCGCCGGACGGCCATTTCGTCCGCCAGGGCACTCGCCACGACCTCCACCTGCTTCTCAGCGTCGGCTGCCTTCTTCGACGGCTCGAGCGGGACCAGCCAGTGCAGGTCCGGGTGGGTGAGGGAGCTTGTCATCTTGCAGCCGCGGCAATCGTTGCAGGGCTCTTCGCCGCTTCGCTCACAGAGCAGTAGCTGGGCGAGCCACAGGGCCAGGCGTTGCTTCCCGACGCCTTCCGGGCCCTCCAGCAACAGGGCTTGCGGCAACCGGCCCGACCTGGCGGCGGTCGCCAGGCGGCGACGCAGGGCTTCATGACCGTATAAAGGGCGAAGAGGCATGGGCGCAATCTAGCTGGGGGGCGGTCAACTGCGGGTCAGGCTTATGGCAACTCTTGTGTTGGACGTGACTTACGATGCCATTGCAGGGCTTGTGTGACAGTAAGTCATTTACAGCGAACGAGTTGCCACAAAGAGTGAGTAGACACTCGCTTTGTTTCCATCATTTCCTCACGGCGTGGCCAGCACCTCCCTGATCTTGTGAATCAGATCCTCCGGGGCGAAGGGCTTCTGCAGGAAGGCTGTCCCGGCCTCTCGCACGCCCTCGCGGATGGCGGCGTCATCCGTATAGCCCGAACAGTACAGGACTCTCAGGCCTGGTCGTCGCAGGGACAGTTTGCGGGCGAGTTCCGGGCCCCCCATCCCGGGCATCACCACATCGGTCAGTAGCACGTGGATGATGCCGGCGTGCTGGTCCGCCAGCGTGAGGGCTTCCGCACCGTCACCGGCGGCGAGGACGCAATAGCCGCTCGCCTCGAGCGCCCGCCGGGCGAACTGCCGCACCGCGGGCTCGTCCTCGACCAGGAGGACCGTCTCCGAGCCCTTGGCGGGTGCGGTCGCCGGGGCCGCGACCTCCCCACCGGGCAGCTGCTCCGTGCTCAGCGGCAGGTAAATCCGGACCGTCGTGCCCAGGCCTGGCCCCGAGTCCACGTAGATGAACCCGCTGTTCTGCTTGACGATCCCGTACACGGTCGCCAGGCCGAGGCCCGTGCCCTTGCCCATCTCCTTGGTGGTGAAGAACGGCTCGAACAGATGGGCGCGCGCCTCGGGGGTGATGCCGCTCCCCGTGTCGGAGACGGCGAGGTACACATAGGCGCCGGGAGTCGCGGGAGGCTCGTTGCCCGGCTGCTGGACGCCCAACATGGCGGCGGCGGTGCGCACCGTAATGCGGCCGCCCAAAGCCATGGCGTCGCGCGCGTTGACTACCAGGTTCATCAGAATCTGGTCGAGCTGTCCGGGGTCGCTCTTCACGGCGAGCGGGTGGGGGGCGAGCTCGAGCACGAGGTCGATGTCCTCACGGATCAGGCGCCGGAGCATCGATTCGACGTTGCGCACCACCTCGTTGACGTTGACGACCTTGGGCGCCACCACCTGCCGCCGGCTGTACGCCAGCAGCTGGCGGGTGAGCTCGGCCGCACGCAGCCCGGCGCGGCGGATTTCCTCGAGATCTTCGCGAACGGGGTGCGAGGGTTCAACCTCCCGCAGGGCCAACTGCGCCGATCCGAGGATGGCGGTGAGGAGGTTGTTGAAGTCGTGCGCGATCCCGCCGGCAAGCCGACCCACCGCCTCCATCTTCTGGGCCTGGCGCAGCTGCGCTTCGAGTCGGCGCTGCTCGGTGACGTTGCGGGCGAGAATGAGATTGGCCGGGCGCCCGCCGAAGTCGATCGTATGGGCGACCACCTCCGCCTCGAGCAGCGTACCGTCCTTGCGCTGGTGGATCCAGCCGCTCGTGGTTTCGGACACGCGCGGGTGCTCCCGCAGATAGGCCTGCAGCTTGGGGACCTCTTCCGGGGGGCGCAGGTCGAACACGGTGCGTGCGAGAAACTCGTCGCGCGTATAGCCGTAGCGGGCGATCGCGGCCTGATTGACGGCGAGGAAGCGGAAGGTCTCGAGGTCGTAGACGTACATCGCCTCGGCATTCGACTCGAACAGCATGCGGTACTTCTGCTCGTTCTCCTGCAGCTGGCGCTCGAGCTGGCGCCGCTGTGTGACGTCGCGGGACAGCACCAGGCGCGCGGGCCGTCCTTCGAAATCGATGGAATCGGCCAGGATCTCGACCTCGATGATCGTGCCGTCCTTCTTCCGATGATGGAACCCGACCCGGGTGGCGGCGCCCTGGCGGGGCCCCCGCAACAGCTCGTCCAGCGCCGCATGCTCCGCGGGTGGGTGGAGATCGTACACGGTCATGCCGGCCAGCTCGGCCTCGTCGTAGCCGTAACTCGTGATCGCCGCGCGATTTGCCGCGAGGATCCGGAACCGGTCGTAGTCGTAGACCCACATCGGCTCGGGATTGACTTCGAACAGCAGGCGGTATTTAGCCTCGCTGTCGGCGAGCTGTTGCTCGGCGCGCTTGCGCTCGATCACCAGGGCGACCTGGGTCGAGACGAACTCCAGGATTTGCCGCTCCCGCTCGCCGTACCGGACGCCCGCCGAGTAGGTCTGCACGGCGATCACGCCCAGCGTGCGGCCTCCCGCTTTGAGAGGCACGCCGATCCAGTCCAGCGAGGGAGTCCCGATCAGCTCGACCTCTCCCTGCTCGACCAGCCGGCTGTACACATCGGGCGTCGCGAGCAAGGGCGCGCCGGTGCGCAACACGTACTCGGTCAGGCCCCGTCCCATCGGTTTGGCGGGGAATCCGGTGTCGAATTCGTCCTGGAAGTACGGGAACGACAGCGTCTGGTTCGATTCGTCGTACAGTGCGATGTAGAGATTCCGGGCCGGCATCAGCTCGGCGACGATCGCATGGACGGCGCGGTACAGGTCGGGGAGCGTATGGGCGGCGTTCGCCGCCTCCGAAATTCGATAGGTGGCCGATTGCACCTGCTCGGCCCGGCGGCGTTCGGTGACGTCCCGCTGCGTGCCCCAGAGTCGCACCAGGGCGCCGTTTTCCACGAATCCGACGGAGTTGCACACGAACACCCGGCGGCGCCCCAGTCGATCGAATTCGTGGTATTCGGCATCCAGATCGCGATTTCCCGCCAGGACGAAGCGCCGCATCGCTTCGAGATTCGACGGGTCCGACTGATCGAGAAACTCGTACTGGTGCCGGCCGACCAGCTGCTCGGGCCGCTCGAAGCCATACATCTGGGCCAGCACTGCATTGCACTCGGCCAGCACACCGGACCGGTATTGGGCCTCGATCTGCTCGTCCACGCGGAGGTCCACCGGCACGGGCGGCTGGTACTCGATGCGAAACACCCCTTCCGACGTATGCGTGATGAAGGCCCGGTACCGCTCCTCGCTCTCCCGCAGGGCGCGCTCGGCGCGCGCCCGCGCGGTCACGTCGCGAAAACTCCAGACCCGTCCGACCGACTTGCCGTCGAGCCGCTGGGGCAGGGAGAACCGCTCGAAGATGCGCCCATCCTTGAATTCCAGGATGTCGAAGCTCGCCGCCTCGGGATGGGCGTAGAGCTCGCGGACCTTGGCGAGGAACTGTTCCGGGTTGGCGATCTGGTCGAGCACATGGGCGAGCGCGCGATCGTCGTCCTGGGAGTCGAGGACCGCCTGCGGTATGCGCCACAGCTCGACGAAGCGGCGGTTGTAGGAAACGATCCGCCCGGCGTCGTCCACCACGAGGATCCCGTCGGCCGTGGACTCGAGCGTGGACTGCAGCAGCGAGACGGTGCGGCGCGCCTCGGTTTCCGCCGCGTGGCGGGCGGTGACGTCGCGGTAGTGCACGACGATGGCGCGCACCACGGGGTCGTGGAGGCGGTTCACCCCCACCCCCTCGATCTCGCGCCAGCTGCCATCCTTGTGGCGGTACCGGACCCGTGCGGTGACCGGGTCGTCGGGATGCTCCAGGAGCTTGGCGAACAGGCCCTGCGCCCGCGACACATCGTCGGGGTGCACCAGCCCGAAGGCGTTGCCGCCCGCCAGCTCGCCCGGCACAAAACCGAGCAGCGGGGTCACGGCCGGGGAGGTGTAGAGGATCGTCCCGGCAGCGTCGAGCAGGACGATGACGTCGGAGCTGTGCTCCAGCAGCGCCTGGAGGAAGGCGCCGTCCAGCACCGGGGCGAGCGCGTCCCCGGGATTGCGGGATGGCGATTCGGCGGAAAGCGTCACGGCATTAATCTGCAGGACGTCGACAAAAGCGCTACCGCGCCTTCCGGCGCGCCTTCGCGAGATCGCGCAGCGCGTCCCTGCCCACCCACCGGGGCGCCGCGTGCTCCGACTGCCCCAGGCGAGCAGCCACGGTCCGGGCGGCAACCTTGAGCCTCGCGCTTCGTCTCCCGATGGCGCGCAGGGCCCAGCTCACGGACTTCTTCACGAAGTTGCGCTCGTCCCCCGCGCCCTGTTCGATGAGGGGCAGGAAGGCCAGAAAACGCTCGTCGGGAGCCGCCTTGTCGTGCAACGCCAGGCACGCCATCAACGCGAAGGCGGCGCGCTTGACGAAGAGCCGGGAGGAGGCCGACCACTGGCGGGCCTTCTCCCAGGCGAAAGGGGTTCTGTCGAAGAGGTGGAAACAGACTGTGTCGCAGTCGGCCCAGTTCTCGAAACTCGCGGCCCACGCATTCATCTGCCCACGCGTCACGCGCGCCGGATCGTCCACGAAAGCGGCCAGTAATCGCGCCTCGTACCACCCGCTGGCCCACAAGGCCGCAGCCAGGGCGTGATCCGTCCCCAACCGCTGCTTCATCACCAGCAGGGTCTTGATCGGCACCCCGAACACGCGCTTGGCGACGATACCGTAGCGCGCCATGCCCTCGACGTTGCGTCGGGTACCCCGCCGCTCGAGCCAGGCCAGGACGTCGTTCTTGCCGATGCGCTGGGGCTTCATGGAAAACGAGACCCCGCGAGTCACCCCGCGGGGCTCCGGCATGGTGTGCGTCCACCTCGAGCCGGTGGCGGTGAAAGAGAAGCTCCCGAGGAGGGACTCGAACCCCCGACCCGCCGGTTAACAGCCGGCTGCTCTACCAACTGAGCTACTCGGGACTGGATGCTGAAGGCCAACGGGTGCTACCCCGTGTGTGG
This sequence comes from Gemmatimonadales bacterium, assembly GCA_035310725.1. Taxonomy (GTDB): domain Bacteria; phylum Gemmatimonadota; class Gemmatimonadetes; order Gemmatimonadales; family GWC2-71-9; genus DASTHG01. Next base: position 51,690 of record DATGDT010000257.1, on the reverse strand, counting down.
GGCGGTAATATCGCCACCGGGCCCCGCGACTTCAACCCGAATCGCGCTCTGCCGATGGCTGATAGCCGATAGCCGACGACGCCTTCAGTTCTGCCAGCATCAGCCCGCCGAGAATCAGACCTCCACCCAACCACTGTTGTGCCGAGAGGTGCTCGCCCAAAACCATCCACGACGTCCCCGCGGCGAACAGCGTCTCGAAGCAGAAGAGCAGCGCCGCCCGTGCCGATGACATGTGCCGCTGTGACACCATCTGCAGCAGCAACGCGACCACGGTCGGGCCGACAGTGGTGTAGGCGAGCGCCCAGACGAACGTGGTCGTCCAGTGGATCACGGGCCGCTCGAGCAGGGCAGCCCCGACGGCGCCCAGGACCGCGGTTCCGGCGATCTGCATCCACACGAGGCGAAACGGGTCGAAGCGGCGGGACAGGGCGGTGGTCGCCACGATCTGGGCCCCGAACAGCACGGCCGTGACGAGCGTGAGCATGTCCCCACGATTCAGCCCGCCCGCCTCGGGATCGGTCAGCCAGTAGGTGCCCAATGCGGCGAGGAGCACCGCCGTGACCAGCGGCCAGGCGGGGCGCTCGCGCAGGGCCAGGGCCGCCATGGCCGGTGCGAGCACCGACGAGATGGCGACGATGAACGCGGAGCGGGAGGGCGTCGTCCACACCAGGCCGGCGGTCTGGGCGAGAAACCCGATTCCAAGCAGACCCGCGAGCAGGGCGCCGGCTCCCACCTCGGCACCGGTGAAGGGCTGGCGCAGCCGGGCGAACGGCGCGAGGAGCAGGGCGCCGATCGCGAAGCGCACCGCGGCGAAGGCCAGCGGCGTGGCGTCCTCGAGCGCGAGCTTCACGACGACGAAGCTGACTCCCCAGAGCAGGCAGGCGGAGATCAGCGCGAGGTCGGCCTGGCGGCGCGTCACAGCACCTCCTTCAGATAGCGGCCGGTGGCGCTCTCCGCGGCCTGTCCCACCGCCTCCGGCGTGCCCGCCGCGACGATGCGGCCGCCGGCGGTGCCCGCCCCCGGACCCAGGTCGATCACCCAGTCCGCCCGCTTGATCACGTCCAGGTGGTGCTCGATGACCACCACGGTGTGCCCGGCGTCCACCAGGCGGTCGAGGACGCGGCACAGCGTCCGCACGTCGTCGAGATGGAGCCCGGTGGTGGGCTCGTCCAGGATGTAGAGATTGCGCCGGCCGCCTGTGCCTCCCCCCCGAGCGGGTCGGATCCCCGACAGGGTCAGCTCGCGGGCGATCTTGAGCCGCTGGGCTTCTCCGCCCGAAAGGGTGGTGGCTGGCTGCCCGAGCCGCAGATACCCGAGTCCCACCTGCTGCAGCTGCCACAGGGCCCGGGCCAGACGTGGCTGCTTGTGGAAGCGGCGCAGCGCCTCGTCCACCGTCCATTCGAGCACGTCGTGGATCGATTGTCCGTCGAGCCGGACGTCGAGCACCTCCTTCTTGAACCGCCGTCCGCCGCACATCTCACAGGGGACGAACACGTTGGCCAGGAAGACCATCTCCACGAGCACCGCCCCGGCCCCCTCACACGCCTCGCAGCGCCCGCCCCGGACGTTGAAGGAGAACGTGCTCGCGGTGTAGCGCCGCTCGCGGGCGCGGGGCAGGGCGGCGAACAGCTGTCGCAGCTCGTCGAACGCCTTCACGTAAGTGACTGGGTTGGACCGCGGCGTGCGGCCGATCGGCGATTGGTCGATCAGGACGACGTCGCCGATGGCCTCCCAGCCCTCGAGCGCCGCGACCTCGCCCACCGGCTCGCCCAGGTGCTCCTTGGCGCTGTGCCCGCCCCGGAGCCGGCGCTCCAGCTGGCGGTACAGGACGTCGTGCACCAGGGTGGACTTGCCCGAGCCCGACACGCCGGTGACGGCGACGAGCGCATGCAGGGGAATCCGGACGTCCACGTTCTCGAGGTTGTGCAGCCGGGCCCCGCGCAGCGTGAGCCAGCGCAGGGCGGGGCGCCGCGCCGACGGCACGCTGATCCGCTTCTCCCCCGAGAGATACTGGCCGGTGAGGGTGCCGGCCGATTTCACCCCGGCGGCCGGTCCCTGATAGACGAGCGATCCCCCCGCGGTCCCGCTCCCGGGACCCAGCTCCACCATGTAATCGGCGACGGCCATGGCGGCCGGGTCGTGCTCCACCACGACGACGGTGTTGCCGGCTGTCGCGAGGCGGCGCAGCAGGGCGAGCAGGCGCTGCACGTCGCTCGGGTGCAGGCCGATGGTCGGCTCGTCGAGGACGTACAGGGTCTCGGTGAGCTTGGACCCGAGGGCGTTGGAGAGCGCGATGCGCTGGGCTTCGCCGCCCGACAGGGTACGGGTCTGGCGATCGATGGTCAGGTACCCGAGACCCACGTCCACGACGAACGACACGCGGGCCGTCAGCTCCTCGAGCAGGTGCCGCGCGACTGCTTGCTGGAACGGTGTCAACGTCAGCTCGCCGATCCAGCGCTGCAGCTCCGCGGCCGTGAGAGCGGCGACCTCGGCGATCGTGCGCCGGCCCACCTGGACCGCCAGGGCCTCGGGCTTCAGGCGGGCGCCGCTGCAAGCGGGGCAGGTCTTGGCGAGCTGATACTGCCGGAGGAACACGCGGATGTACTGCTTGTAACGCTTCGACTCGAGCCGCTCGAGGAAGGGGAAGACCCCCACGTAGCGGCCGCCGCCGGTGCCGCCGTGCAGCAGGAAGTGGCGCTGACGGGCATCCAGGTCACGCCACGGAGTGTTCGCCGGGATCCCGCGCGCGCGCGCCGTTTCGCGCAGCAGGCGGCGACGACCTTCATAGCGCGGCTTCGTCCACGGGTCGATCGCGCCCTGCGCGAGGGTCATGCCGGACTCGGGCACGATGAGCGATTCGTCGTACTCGAGCACCGCTCCGAATCCGTTGCACCCGGGGCAGGCGCCGCGCGGATTATTGAAGGAGAACAGCGCCGGGGTGAGCGCGGGGCCGGCCCGCCCGCACGCCGAGCAGGTCGGGTGAGACGAAAGACGACGTCGCCGCCCGTTGTCGAGCGCCACGGCGACGCCCTCCCCTTCGGCGAATGCGGTGGCGACCGCGTCGGCCAGCCGACCGCGATTGCGGTCCGACGGAGCGAGGCGATCCACGATGACGAGCACGTCGCGGCCTCCCCGGACCCGTGACTCGGCCTCCGGCTCATCGAGTCGGAGCAGAACCCCATCCACCTGGGCACGTACGAATCCGGCCGCCACCAGCTGGGCGGCGGCGTCGACGTCGGGGCGATGCGCGCTGTCGGGCAGCGGGAAGGTGACCAGCACCGCCTCCGACTGCTCCCCAGCGGCGCTCTGCAGGGTCCCCGTTGCCCCGAGGATGTCGTCCACGACCTCCTCGACCGTGTCCACTTTGACCACCGAACCGCAGTGGAGGCAATAGGGGGTGCCCACCCGTGCCCAGAGAAGTCGGAGGAAATCGTAGATCTCCGTTGCGGTCCCGACGGTGGAGCGGCTGGAGGTCGTGGGGTTCTTCTGCTCGATGGCCACGGCCGGAGACAGACCCTCGAGGGAGTCCACCAGGGGCTTGGGCATGCGCTCGAGGAACTGCTTGGCGTACGTGGAGAGCGACTCGATGTAGCGGCGCTGTCCCTCCGCATACAGCGTGTCGAACGCCAACGAGCTCTTGCCGGACCCCGAGGGGCCGGTGATGACGGTGAGCGCCCGCCGGGGCAGCTCCACCGTGATTCCCTTGAGGTTGTGCTGTCGCGCATTGCGGAGAATCACGCGATCGGGGGGCGCCGACATAACCTGCAAAGTTAACCGGAAACGGCCGCGCGCAGGGGAGCGGCGGCCGCTGGCGGCTACCCGGGAACGTCCTAGGTTTGTCGGCGGCATGCCCGCCCTCACCCCCCGATTGCTGCGCCGCGGTCTCGAGGTCTTCGCCCTCATCTCGATCGGCGGCTTCGTAGGGCTGCTCCTCTACGGCAACAACTGGCAGGCGTTCGTCAGCGCGTTCCTCGGGTTGCGCTGGTGGTGGCTGGTCATCGGCCTGGGCTTGGCCTCGATGGACTGGCTGGGAGGGGGGACGCGGCTGTGGGTCGTCGCCCGGCACGTGCACCCGGGAGTCCGCTGGCGCGACATGGTCGTGTCCGGCGGCATGAGCGCCTGGGGCGCCTACCTCACGCCGTTTCAGACCGGCGCGGGTCCGATGATGATGTGGACGATGCGGCGCGCGGGGGTGGCGCTGCCCGAAGCGGTGACGTCGACGTTCATGACCTTCGTCGCCACCGTCATCTTCTTCGCCGTAGCGGGTCCGCTGGCGATCTTCCTCGGGGCGGGGCGCTCCCTGGCGCAGCACGGGGTGGTGCTCGGCATCACGCTGTACGACCTGTTCAAGACCAGCTTCCTCATCTTCGTGTTGATCGGCATCGCCATGGCGTTCGCCATGTTCTTCCCGCGCCTGCTGCGGGATTTCGTGCACTGGGTAGCGACCCGGCTGGAAGCGCGCAGCGCGAAGGTCGCGGCCCGCATCGATCGCCTGCGGGAGGGCATCGACCGGGCCCACGAATGCATGGAGGCGTTCGGCAGCCCGCGTGGCCTGCTGGCTCTGGTCTGGGCGATCATCCTGTCGGCCCCCTCGCACGCCAACAAGCTGCTGGCGGGATACATCGCCATGCGCGCCCTCGGGTTGCCGGCGCATTTCGTGGACATCCTCCTCGTCCAGACGTTCATCTCGTTCCTGCTATACTTTGCGCCCACGCCGGGCGCTTCGGGCCTGGCCGAAGTGCTGTCGGCCGCCGTGATGTCGATCTACGTGCCGCGGGAATTGTTGCCGGGCTACACCGTGATCTGGCGTTTCATCAACAGCTATGCGACGGTCGCGTTCGGTTCGCTGCTCTTCTGGCGCTGGCTGCGCGCTGGACTCGTGGGGCGGGAGCTCGAGGGAGAAGTCACGTAACCCACGTCGGCTTGCCCGGTTACACCCCCGGGCGTAGCTTTCCGACCTTCGGCAAGCGCCCCTGGAGAAGCCGTTCATGTCCTTGCTCGAGCTCGGCGGCAAGCGGTTTACGATTCCTCTGGGCGAAGTTGCCCTGGGGAGCGACCCGTCGTGCGCCATCTCGCTTACGGGGCCGGGCCTGCAGAGCCGACACGCGCTGTTGCAGGGGCAGCCCGACGGTCAGGTGGTTATCCGCAAGGCGACCCCCGAGGCGGACGTAATGATCAATGGTGTGCGGCTGGGCGCCGAGCCGACGCCGTTGTTGCACGGGGACAAGCTGCAGGTGGCCGGGTTCGAGCTCACCTTCGTTGACGAGCGCCGCAGCGGGAGCACGCAGTTCGTTCCCGCCATGTCGCCCGTGCCGGAAGGTGCGCCGCCCCCGCGCCCCGGTGCGCCGCGCACCGTGGGCACGACCGGCGGGCGGCTCGTGTCGCTCACCGACGGGCGGGAATACGTGATCATGGCCGCTTCACTCGTGATCGGGCGTGAAGCCGGCTGTGACGTGGTGGTGCCCGGCAAGGACGTATCGCGCCGTCATGCCGAGATTGCCCCGTCTCCCAAAGGCTATTTGCTGATCGATTCGAGCACCAATGGCGTGTTCGTCAACGACGAGCAGATCCAGGGGCAGCGCGTGCTGGCGCGGGGCGACGTGATCCGGATCGGCGAGGAGAGCTTCCGCTTCTACGCCGACGCAGCCCCCGCGGCTGCGCCGGCCGCCGCGGCTGCGGCGGCACCGGCGGCGAGCGCGCCGGCGCCCGGTGCGGGCGCGCGACTCCAGAACACCTCGTTCGGCATGCCGGCGACGCCACGACCCGGCGCGTCCGCCGCCGCCCCGGCCGGCTCCGTCGCCGGTGGAGGGACACTCGCGAACTTCCTGGTGCGCAGCGGTGGGTTGAAGGGCACGCGGCTGATGGTGAAGACCCCGATCGCCAACATCGGACGCGCCGACTACAACGACCTCGTGCTCCCCGACGAATCCGTCTCGACCGCCCATGCCAAGCTGCAGCGCCGCGAAGGGGTGTGGGTGCTGGTGGATCTGGGCTCGACGAACGGCACGTACGTGGACGGGGAGCGGATCGCCGCTGATACGCCGATCGCGCCGGGGACGCTGGTGCGGTTCGGCGACGTGCAGCTGGTGTTCGAGCCCACGGACGACGCGCTGGGCGTCGTCAAGGGTGGCGGCACCAAGGTGATCGAGTCGATCAAGCCGCCGGCATCGCCTCCCCCGGCAGCTCCTGCGCCGGCGGCGAAGCCCGCGGCGCCAGCACCCAAGGCCGCTCCCGCTCCCGCTTCTGCCCCTCCGCCCGCCCGCGCCCCCGCGCCGGCCAGGACGCCCGCCAAGCCGGCCGGACCCGCGAAGCGTCCGGGGGCTCCCGTTGCCCAGACGCCGAAGAAGGGCAAAGGCTGCGGCTCGAGTGCTGCCGTCGTCGTGCTTGCGGCCACGATGTTGATCTACTGGATCCTGGTGTAACGCCCAGCGTGCATATCACCTGCGCAGGGCGGTCCGACGTCGGCATCATCCGGTCGGGAAATGAGGACAGCTACCTCATGGTGCCGGACCGCGGGATCTTCGTCGTGGCCGACGGCATGGGGGGCCACGCCGCGGGGGAGGTGGCGAGCGAGATGGCGGTGCGTCACATCGCCCGCGAACTGGGCTCGCTGCGGGGACTCGGGGACAAGGACGTCGCCGATCGGATGCAGGGGGCGATCCGCGCGGCCAACGCGGCCATCTTCCAGCGGACTCTCACCGAGCACGACAAGCGGGGGATGGGAACGACCGTCACCTCGCTGGTGCTGTACGGCACCCGGTTCCTGATCGGTCAGGTGGGTGACAGCCGCGCCTACCTGCTGCGCGACGGCAAGCTCACCCAGGTCACCAAGGACCATTCCTACGTGCAGGAGCAGGTGGACGCCGGATATCTCACGGCCGAGCAGGCCCGCACGCATCCCTACAGCAACGTGATCACGCGGTGCGTCGGCGCCAACAGTGACGTGACGCCGGACGTGTACGTGGGCTCCGTGAAGGCGAAGGATCTGTTCCTGCTGGCCTCGGACGGGCTCACGGGCATGCTCGAGGATCCCGAGCTGCAGGAAATCATCGGCCGCGGCGACGAGATGCCGCAGGAGCAGGTGGACAAGCTGATCAACGAGGCCAACCGCCACGGCGGCCTCGACAACATCACCGCGATTCTGGTCCGGATCGATTCGGTGGAGTATCCCGAGGACGACGAGACGACCCAGGCGACCGAGGTCCCGCGGAAGCGCTGAGCAGTCCCCGCTGAGTGGCGAGCCGCGCCGCCACTTCCTCGCGCGGCAGACGGATCAGCTCGACGATATCAGACTCCCGCAGGCGCACCGTCTGCAGCGTGAACACGCGCAGGCGCCGGGCCGAGCGGTACAACTCGGCGGCCACGCGCGGCAGTCCCAGGTGAGTCCCCACGCCATCGCCGGTGGACTGGCCTCCCCCCGCCGCCGCGTCGCGGCGCACGAGCGGCAGCTCGACGCTCAGCATGTGCTCCTTGGCGGGGAAATCGAGGAACAACGCTCCCGGCGGCAGCCCTGCTTCTGCGGCCAGCCGGTCTTCGACCTGCTCGGTCAGGTCGGGATCGGTCGCGGGCCAGTCGGCAACATCGGCGGGGAGGTCGGTCGCGGGCAGGTCCAGGGCCCGTTTGGCGAGGCGGCGCTCGCGCAGGCGGCGCGCCAGCCCGGTGGGATCATCGCGGTCCAGCTCGTGGATCAGGCCGTCATCGGTCGCGACGGCGACGTCGTCGGCCCGGATGCGGCCCTCCCGGATGGCCGTGCGGACGAGCCGCTTGAACATCGTCGTGGCGCTGCGCACCGCATGGTGCCAGTACACGTTGCGATACATCTGGTATTTCGCGAACAGCAGGGATTCGAGCGCCGCGAGGCCCTTCTCGTGCAGGGCGAGCGACAGGCGGCCGCCCGGACCGGGCGCGAGGGTCAGCGAGGAGAGCAGCCGCTCGACGTCGATGACGCCGTAGGGCACGCCGCACATCCAGGCATCGCGCGACAGATAGTCGAGCTTGTCCACGTCCACCGCCCCGGAGACGAGACCCGCCAACGGGTCCTTGCTCTGGCCGCGGATCAGGGTCAGCAGCTTCTGGGGGGCGATACGCGAGCGGCCCAGGACCTCGGCGACCTCGGGCTGCGCCAGATGAATCTCGGCCAGGGTCTCGTGGCCGGGGAGGCCTGCCTCCTCCAGCGCGTGCGAGAACGGATAGTGGCCGACGTCGTGGAGCAGCGCGGCGAGGCGCAGCAGTCGCGCGTCGGCCGCATCGACGGCCTGGCCGCTCTCGTCGAGCAGCGCGATCGCGCGACGCGCGAGGTGATAGGCGCCCAGGGCGTGTTCGAGCCGTGTATGGGTCGCCCCGGGGTACACGAGAAACGCGTGTCCCAGCTGCCGGACGTAACGGAGGCGCTGGACGGCGGGCGTGTCGAGCAGCTCGAGCGCCTCGGGCTCGAGCCGGATGTTGTTCCAAAGCGGATCGCGGACGACTTCGAGCCGGGTCACACCCGGGGGCCTGGGGGCCCGGCCTCACGCACCGCCGCGTGCACATGCTCCTCGAACTGTCCGAAGTTCTTGCGGAACAGGTCCGCCAGCCGCATCGCCTGGGCGTCGTACGCGGCGGGGTCGGCCCACGTGCGGCGCGGCAGGAGCACGTCCGCGGGGACGCCGGGGACCTCGGTCGGGACGGCGAGGCCGAAGGCGGGCTCTCGCACGGTCGGGACCCGGTCCAGTTTTCCGCCGAGCGCGGCGCGGACGATCGCCCGCGTGTGGGAGAGGCGGATGCGCTGTCCCGTCCCGAATCCGCCGCCGGTCCATCCCGTGTTCACCAACCAGCACTGCACGCCGTGGCGGGCGATCTTCTCGCCCAGCATCGTGGCGTAGGCGTTGGGGTGGCGGGGCAGGAACGGCGCCCCGAAACAGGCGGAGAAGGTCTCCTTCGGCTCGGTGACCCCGCGCTCGGTCCCGGCGACCTTCGCCGTGTACCCCGACAGGAAGTGGTACATCGCCTGCGCCGGCGTCAGGCTCGCGATGGGTGGCATGACCCCGAACGCATCGCAGGTGAGAAACACGATGTGCGAGGGATGGCCGCCGAGCCCGCCGGGGACGTGGTTCGGGATGAAATGGATCGGATAGGACGCGCGCGTGTTCTCCGTGATCGAAGCGGAATCCAGGTCCAGCGTCCGGGCGACGGGGTCCACGACGACGTTCTCGAGCACCGTGCCGAAGCGTTGCGTCGTCGCGAAAATCTCCGGCTCTCCCTCGGCGGAGAGACGGATCACCTTCGCGTAGCAGCCGCCCTCGAAGTTGAAGACGCCGGACTCGCTCCATCCGTGCTCGTCGTCGCCGATCAGTCCGCGGGAGGGGTCGGCGGAGAGGGTGGTCTTGCCGGTTCCCGAGAGCCCGAAGAACAGCGCGACGTCGCCTGCTTCCCCGATGTTCGCCGAGCAATGCATCGGCAACACCCCCTGGGCCGGGAGCAGGTAGTTGAGCACCGTGAACATGCTCTTCTTCATTTCCCCCGCATAGCGGGTCCCGCCGATCAGCACCAGGCGCCGGGCGAAATGGAGGACGATGAACGTGCCGGTCTTCGTGCCGTGGACGGCGGGGTCGGCCTGGAACTCGGGGGCGTGCAACACGTGCCACGCCGGTTTGAAGGCGGCGAGGTCCGCGTCGGTGGGCCGGAGGAACATGTTGTACACGAACAGCGTGTGCCACGCGTTGGGCGAGACGAAGCGCACCGGAATGCGGTAGGCGGGGTCGGCCCCGGCGAACAGGTCGCGCGCGAACAGCTCCTGGCTGTTCAGATGGCGCATCACGTCGGCGTACAGGCGGTCGAAGGACTCGGGCTCGAGGGGCTGGTTCACCTTGCCCCACCACACCTGGTCGGCGGCGGACGGCTCCCGCACGACGAACTTGTCGCCGGGGCTGCGGCCGGTGTGCGGCGTGGTGACGGCGCAGAAGGGGCCCGCCTCGGCCAGCACACCTTCGCCGCGGCGCACGGCGTGCTCGTACAGGGCGGCGGGGCCGAGATTCCAGTATACCGCCCGCTCGGGGGCGAAGCCCAGAAGCATCGCGCCAGAAGGGCGGGTGCCGCCGGCGGGCGATGGGGCGATGGTCTGCATGAGAGAGATCCTTTAGTGCGTAGGCCGCGCGTGGCGGCGATGTTCGAGGGCGTCCAGAGCGGCGAGCACCGCCAGATTGACGATATCGCTCACCTCGGCTCCCCGTTGCAAGACGTGTACCGGCTGGGCCATCCCGACGAGGATCGGCCCGATGACCTCGGCGCCGCCCAACCGGTCGAGCAGCTTGTAGGAGATGTTCGCGGCGTCGAGGTTGGGGAATATCAACACGTTCGCGGCGGTGCGCAGGCGGGAAAAGGGGTAGGTCTTGGTGAGAATGCGCTCTACCACCGCCGTGTCGGCCTGCATCTCCCCATCCACCTGGAGCTCGGGCTCGCGCTCGTGCAGCAGCTGAACGGCGCGCCGCACCTTCTCCACCGAGGGGTGTTTCACGGATCCGAAATTCGAGCAGGACAGCAGCGCGACACGCGGCTCGATGCCGAGGCGCCAGACGAACCGGGCCGTCGCGGACGCGATTTCGGCCAGCGTCTCGGCGTCGGGGTCGATGTTGACGGTGCAGTCGGCGAAGAACAGCGTCTGCTGCTGGAACACCAGCATGTAGATGCCGCTGGTGTGACGCCGGCCGGGCTCGACGCCGATCACCTCCAGCGCCGGCCGGATCGCCTCGGCGTAGTGCATGTCCGCTCCGGCGACGAAGGCGTCGGCCTGTCCCTGACGCAACATCAGTAATCCGTAGTACATCGGATCGGCGATGCGCGCCCGGGCTTCACGCAGCGTAATGCCGCGGCGCTGCCGGCGCCGCCACATCTCCTGCGCCATCGTCTCGGCGTTCGCCGCGCGCCGCGGGTCCAGCAGCTCGATCTCCTCGAGCGTGACGCCCGCATGGTCGGCCTGGCGGCGCATCACGTCGACGTCGCCGAGCAGGATCGGGCGGGCGGCGCCGTCGTCGGCCAGCACACGCGCCGCGCGCAGGATGCGAGGGTCCTCGCCTTCCGGAAAGACGATGCGCTGCGGGTCGTGCTGCACCCGCTGCGACAGACCGCGCATCACTCCCCGCACCCGCCCGAGCCTGGTGTCCAGCTCGGCGCGGTACTCCTCGACGTCGATCACCCGGCCGGCGACCCCGGAGCCGACGGCCGCCCAGGCCACGGCGGGGGCGACCCACAGGAGGACCCGCGGATCGAACGGCTTGGGGATCAGGTACTCGGGACCGAACCGCAGCCGTTCCAGTCCGTAGGCGCGCATCACCGGCTCCGGCACCTCCGCCTTGGCGAGCGCCGCGAGCGCCCGGGTCGCGGCCATCTCCATCTCCGCGTTGATCTTCTTCGCGCGTACGTCGAGCGCGCCCCGGAAGATGAACGGGAACCCGAGGACGTTGTTCACCTGATTGGGAAAGTCGGAGCGCCCCGTCGCCACGATCGCGTCGGGGCGGACGCGGCGGACCTCGTCGGGCATGATTTCCGGCGTGGGATTCGCCAACGCGAAGACGATGGGACGCTCCGCCATGTCCTTGATCATGTCGCCGCTGACGATCCCGCCCGCCGACAGCCCGACGAACACGTCCGCGCCGCGGAACAGCTCGGCCAGTGTGCGGGCGCGCAGCGTCCGGGCGAAGCGGCGCTGGTAGGGGTTCAGGTCGGTCCGGCCGTCGTGCACCGGTCCGTTGATGTCGCACAGCGTGATGTGCTCGCGCTGTACGCCCAGGCGGACGTAGTGCTCCGCCGTCGCGAGGGCGGCTGCGCCGGCACCGGCGAACACCACCTGCACCTCGGCCGCATCCTTCTCGACGAGCTCCAGGGCGTTCGTGAGCGCGGCGCCGGTGATGATCGCCGTGCCGTGCTGATCGTCGTGAAACACCGGAATGGACAGCGTCTCCCGCAGCCGCTCTTCAACGTAGAAGCAGTCCGGGGAGCGCACGTCTTCGAGGTTGATCCCGCCGACGGTCGGCTCGAGCAGCTGGCAGAACCGGATCAGGTCGTCGGGATCGGTGGACCCGACTTCCAGGTCGAACACGTCGATGTCGGCGAACGCCTTGAAGAGGATTCCCTTGCCCTCCATCACCGGCTTAGAGGCGAGCGCCCCGATGTCGCCCAGACCGAGCACCGCGGTGCCGTTCGAGACCACGGCCACGAGGTTGCCCCGGGTCGTATAGAGGTAGACGTCGTCCGGGTGCTTGGCGATCTCGAGGCACGGCTCCGCCACCCCCGGCGTGTAGGCGAGGGACAGGTCGCGCTGGTTCTTGAAGGGCTTGGTCGGCGAGACCTGGATCTTCCCAGGGCGGCCCTGCGAGTGATAATCGAGGGCCTCCTGGCGGCGGCTGGACATCGAGTTCCAGAAGTCCTTTCCAGGGAAGGGGTTATGCTAGGCGGACAGGGCGGGGGTGTCAAGCCGAAGCGCCGTATTCCCAGGCGCGCGTGGGACTTACGGCCGGCGTGGTGGCGGCGCGAGCGTCGCTGGCGTGTGGTACAGCACCTGGATCGTGCGGCGGTCGATGGCGGCCGGCTCCGCCACGAGCGGCGGCGAGCGCATCGCGGAGAGCGTATCCGCCGTTTCCTGGAACAGCCCGAAGGAATGCCCCAGCTCGTGCAGCGTCGTGCGCCGGACGCATGCCGCCACCTGCTCGGGCGTGAACACGGTGCCGGTGAGAATGCTGATCTCGGTCTCGAACGGCGCGGCGAACGCCTGGCCCGTCCCGTCCAGGGTGCCTTGGGTGACGCCGCCGCAGGCTTCGACCGGCGGGCCCGCATCGGGCGTAGCCGCCGGCGGCACACTGTCGGCCCAGCGCACGATCACGTCGGCGCGGTTCGAGTCCGCCACCATGACCACCGTGAGCTCACCGTAGAGCAGCTGCCGCGCCCAGAGATCGACCGCCCGGCTGACCAGCGCGGAGAGATCGCCGCGCGGATCGGCGTAGATGCGTACGGGGAGCCGGTCGGCGGGCCAATGAAACACGTCGCCGAAGGCATCGGCGAACGGATAGATCGCCGCGCGACTCGGTACCAGGGGATCGGTGCAGCCGGCGGCTGCCAGCGCGATCGCCAGCACCGGCCAGCGCCGGTCCCTCACGATGCCCTCCCGCGCCGCAGGTCCACTCGCACGCCGGCGCTGAGCCGATACACGAGCCGGGCGTCGGTGAATCCGGCATTGCGCAGTGCCGGAGTGAGAAACCGATGCACGTCGCCGGCCACCTCGAGCGCCAGGCGGCGCTGCGCGAGGACGGCCGGCGCGGCATCCAGCGCGATCGATCCGTAAGGCATCAATCCGCTGCCGGCGCTGAACAGGCCGATCGAAGCGGCCGGCAGGTACTTCAATCCGCCCACCGCCGCGCGCCCTTCGAGCCAGGGATTGAGCTGCCGGCGCAGGCCCACCGACACGCCGAGCGTCCACAGCCTGGTGATGGGAGCGGTGCCGCCGCCCGCGTCGTGGCGGCGCAGCGTGCTGGTGGTGAGGTCGGCCAGGATCTCGAGCTTCCAGGGAGCGGTGAGCGGCAGATCCACCGCGGCCGTGAGCGCGGGCGCGACGTCCGGCCGCACGTCGAGGGGTGTGACGATCGAATCGTGCACCAGGGTCGAAGTGTAGCGTGCGGCGACGGTAGCGTGCAGCGACGTCTGGGCAGCCAGCCGGACTGCGCCGACGCACAGCAGCACGAACGCCGAGACCTGGCTCCGCATCACACCTCCAATCGATCCCCGCTGCGCGCGACCAGGGCATACAGCACGGGCATCAGGAGGATGCTGATCAACAGCTCCGACATCATGCCGCCGACGATCACCATGGCGAACGGGCGCTGGGAATCGGTGCCGACGCCGTGCGCCATGGCCGCGGGGAGCAGCCCCAGCGCGGCGACGATGGCGGTCATCATGATGGGACGCAGCCGCAGGAGCGCCGCCTCGCGGGCCGCGTTGGCGATGTCGATGCCGTCCTTGCGCAGCTCATTGGCGTAGGAAACGTACACGACGGCAGTCTGAACCGAGACGCCGAACAGCGCAAGGAATCCGATGCCGGAAGACACCGAGAAGGGGGTGCCCGTGATCCACAACATCAACAGCCCCCCCAACGGGGCCGACAGCACCACTCCCCCCACGGCGATCAACGGGAACTTCATGTTGCCGTACAGGGCGAACAGAATCAGCAGGATCAGCAGCAGGGTGAGTGGCACGATTACCCGCAACTGGCTGCGCGACGCCGTGTATTCCTGATACTCCCCTCCCCACACGACACGGTAGCCCGGCGGTGCGTGTACCTGTGCCGCCACCTGCCGCTGGGCGTCCTGCACCGTGCCCGCGAGGTCGCGCCCTTCGACCGAATACTGCACTCCGATGAAGCGGGAGTTGTCCTGGCGATAGATGAAGGAGGCGCCGTTCGCCACTTGAATGGTCGCCAGCTCCTTGAGCGGAATATGCTGCCCGCCGGGGGTCGCCACGACGATGTTCGCGATCGCCTCGGGGGTTTCCCGGAACTGCGGCTGGAGTCGCACGACCAGGTCGAACAATCGCTCTCCCTGGACGATCTGCGTGGCCGCACTGCCGCCGACCGCGGCTTCGATGAGGTTGTTGATGTCGGCGACGTTGAGCCCGTAGCGCGCGATCTTCGCCCGATCGGGCGTCACGGTGAGGCTCGGTTGCCCGAGTTCCTCGACCAGCGTGAGCTGGCTGACGCCGGCCACGTTCTGGAGCACGCGTTTGATCTGTTTGCCGATGGTCTGCAGCGTGTCCAGGTCGGGGCCGAAGACCTTCACGTCCAGCGCGCTCTTCAGCCCCGTCTCCGCCTCGTCGACCGCGTCTTCGGCGGGCTGCGTGTAGTTGAAGATGATCCCCGGGAAGGATTCGAGCCGTTGGTCGATGGCCGCGATCAGCTGCGCCTTGTTCCTGATCGGGCCGGTCCATTCCCCATACGGCTTCAGGCCGACGTAGAACTCGGCATTGAAGAAGCCGGTGGGGTCGGTGCCGTCATCGGGGCGTCCGTGCTCGTCCGCGACATCCGTTACCTGGGGGAACGACATCAGGATGGCGCGAATCTGCGGCACGATCTTCGCCGACTCCTCGAGCGAGATCGTGTACGGCATGGTGGCCCGCACCCAGACGGCGCCTTCGTCGAGATGCGGCATGAACTCCGCGCCGATCGCCGGCGTAAGCAGCAGCCCGAAGGCGAACAGCCCGGCCGACGCCCCGATCGTCGTCCGGGGCCGGGCGAGGCACCAGTCGAGCGTCCGCTCGTACCATTCCTTGATTCGCTCGAATACCGGGTTGCGACGCTCCTTGACGCCCCGCCGCAGGAGCCAGGCACAGAGCATCGGCAAGAGCGTCAGGGTGACTAGGAGCGACCCCACCAGGGCGAAAATCATCGTATCCGCGGTGGGCTTGAACAGCTTGCCCGAGGGGCCGGAGAGCACGTAGATCGGCAGGAATCCGGCCACGATCACGGCCACCGAATAGAAGATCGGCCGGTCGACCTCGGCCGCGGCGTCCACGATGACCTCGTGGAGGCGGTAGTCGGTTCCGTAGCGCAGCGCGACCTGCCGGTGGATGTTCTCCACCATGATCACCGCGCTGTCGACGAGGATCCCGAAATCGATCGCTCCGATTGACAGCAGGTTCGCGGGGATGTGGCGCAGGTCGAGCCACAGGAACGCGAACAGCAGCGAGAGGGGGATGGTCACCCCGACGATCAGCGCCGAGCGGACGTCGTAGAGGAAGAAGACCAGGACCACGAGAACCAGGATGATCCCGCGCGCCAGGTTTCCCTCCACGGTATGGGTGGTCAGGGCGATCAGGTCGCTGCGGTCGTAATAGACGTGAACCTTGACGTCCTTCGGGAGGATGGACTCGTTGAGCTCCTGCGTCCTGGCCGCGACGCCCTTCAGCACGGTTTGGGCCTGCTCCCCCTTCCGCATCAGGATCACGCCCTCGACGGCATCGTCGGTCCGGTTGAAGCCGAATTGCCCGAGGCGGGGGGCGTGCCCCGCGACCACCTGCCCGACATCCTTGACCAGGATGGGCACGCCGTTGCGGGTCGCGAGCACGACGTTGCCGATGTCCTCGAGCGTCTGGAGCCGTCCGAGACCCCGGATGTAGTAGAACTGGCCGCCCTCGGAATAAAAGCCCCCGCCGGCATTGCCGTTGTTCTGTGCCAGCGCGTTTTCGACGTCCACCACCGACAGGCCGGCGCCGGCGAGCCGGGTCGGGTCGATCAGGACCTGATACTGGAAGGTCTCGCCGCCGAATAGAGACGCGTCGGCCACGCCCGGGACCGACTTGTACTGGCGTCCGATGACCCAGTCGTTGATGATCTTCAGCTCCCAGGGCGAGCGATCGGGGCTCTCCACCACGTAGCGGTAGACTAGCCCCGAGGGCGAGAAGAGCGGGGATACCGAGGGAGACACGCCGTCGGGAAGCTCCGCGTCGGGAAGCCGCTCGAAGACCTGCTGGCGCGCGAAATAGTCGTCGGTGCCGTCGGCGAACGTCATCACGACGTCCGAAAGGCCGTACAGCGAGACAGACCGGATGATCCGCATCCGCGGCAGGCCGTTCATCTCGACCTCCAGCGGCACGGTGATCAGGCGCTCGACCTCTTCCGCGGCGTGCCCCGGCCATTGGGTGATGACCTCCACCATGGTGGGCGAGAGGTCGGGGTACGCATCCACCGGCAGCCGCGAGAACGACCAGACTCCGACGCCGATCAGGAGCAACGTCAGCAGCCCGACCAGGAAACGCTGCCGCAGGGAGACCGCGACGATCCGGTTGATGAAGGACGCGGTGCGGAGCTCGTCGGGCGGCACGGGCACCTGATCCATCACTGATTCTCCGCGAACTGCAGGAACAGCGCGCCCTCGGTGACGACGTGGTCCCCGGCGGCGAGGCCGGACGCGACCTCGAACCGGTCTCCCACGCGCGAGCCCAGGCGCACGGTGCGTCGCTCGAAAGAGCTGTCGGGCTTGACCAGGAAGACGAACGGCAGATTCTGATCGTCGCGCAGCACCGACGACGTCGGGACGAGCAGCCCCCGCCGCGCGTGACGCGAGTGAATGGCCACGCGGACGTACATATCCTTCTTCAATCCCGCGCCCGGGTTGTCGGTCACCACGCGCACCGCCGTGGCGCGCGTCTCGGGATCGACCAGCGCCCCGACGTAGTCGACGCGTCCGTGGAAGACGCGCTCGCCACCGGTGGGCTGGACGTCAGCCGCGTCGCCCACCGCCACGTCGGGAAGATCCTGCTCGAACACGTTTCCCATCACCCACATCGTCCCGAGCCGGGCCACCGTGAAGCACGGCGTCTGGCTGGCCGTGAGCAGCTGGCCCGGCGTGATGAGCCGCTCGACCACGGTGCCGGGGAGCGGCGCGCGAATCACGCCCTGCAGGATCTGAATCGACTGCCCCTGGCGAAGCGCGTCGATGGTCGTGGCGTCGACGCCGATGGCTCGGAGCTGATCGACCGCTGCGTCGCGGTCCGCGACCGCCGCCGCCGCCTCCGTTTGCGCCTGCTCGAGCTCCTGGCGTGCCAAGGCGTCGTTGGCGTACAGGGCCGAGTCGCGGGCGGCCACGCGCACCGCGTTGCCGGCGGCCGCCTCCGCCTTGCGGTAGGCGGCGAGCGCCGCGGCGAAGTCGGGCGAAGACACGTAGGCGAGCGGCTGCCCTGCGGCGACCCGCGCGCCGGGCTCCACAAGGATGCGGCTCACCGGCCCGGAGATGGGGGCGAGCACCTGCGTACTGTGGTCGCCGTCGAAGGCCACCGTACCGCTGACCTCGACGGTCGGGCGGAAGTCTGCAGCGCTCACGACCTCGACATGGATCCGGGCTCGCTGGGAGGCGGTGAGCCCGAAGGCGGCACCCTGGTCGGCCTCGACTTTCGCGCCGCCGTGCCCGCAGGCGGCACACAGCACGGCGACGATCACGGCGCGGCGGTCAATGGTCATGGCGGGCTCCGGCGGCATCATCGTCCAGGGGAGTGCCGATCGCGCGCTCCAGGTCGGCGCGCGCATCGTTGGCGGCGCCGAGGGCATCGGCGTACTGGCCTTCGGCGTCGAGCAGGGTCCGACGGGCGTCGAGCACGTCGAGGGTCGAGGCGCCGCCGAGCCCGTAGCTCGTCAGGGCGATCTCGTAGGCTCGCCGGGCCTCGGGGAGCAGATGGTCGCGCAGATAGACCGCCTGCTGCAATGCGGTGGTTGCGGCGGCATACGTGGTGCGCACGTCTTCTTCGACCTCCGCTTCGAGATCGGTGTAGGCGGCGTCGAGCTCACGCTCGCGATGCTTCGACTCCGCCACTTCACCGCGTTGGTGGTTCCAGAAGAAGAGGGGCACCGTGATGCCGATGCCCGTCGTGTAGGTGCCGGGCGTGCCCTGGCTCAGGTTCTTCTCGACCGAGAGGTCCAGATCGGGCAGCCAGTACTGCTGGGCCAGGGCCGTGGCGGCGCCGGCGCCCGCGCGTTGCCGCGCCAACCCCAGGAGCTCGGGGCGGCGGGTCAGCGCGACGCTCACCAGCGAATCGAGTGGCGGCAGGTCAGGCGGAACCGCGAGCGTGTCGGCGGCCTCGATTCCGGCGCCCAGCGGACGCCCCAGCAGTCGGTTGAGCGCCGCTCTGGCGTTGGCGACGTCGCGCTGATTGGCGAGCAGGGCGTTTTCCGCCTGGGCGAGATCCACCTGGGCCTTCAGCACGTCCAGTCGCGGCACGGAGCCCGCCTCGAAGCGGACCTGCGTCTTGTGCAGGAACTCCCGCGCCAGGGAGTCTCCGTCGATCAGGTCGGCCCGGTGGCGCAGCAGCACGATCAGCGCGTCGTAACTCTGCGCCGTCAGCGAGGCCGTTTCCTGGCGCAGTTGTTCGTAGTCGAATTGGACCGCCGCCACGTCGGCGCCGCCCACCTGCCGGCGCAACAGGAACTTGGTCGGGAACGGGAGCAGCAGGCCGATGCCGACGTCGCTCCCCGTGTTCGAGCGGAACCGCGTTGCGCCTGTCTGTCCGGTCAGATCGCCGGTGAGCGTCGGATCGGGAAACGCGCCGGTTTGGACGGCGCGCGCCCGTGCCTGCGCGACCTGCTCCCGCGCGACGCGCAGCTGCGGGTTGCGAGCCAGCGCAGAATCGACGGCATCTCGGCGCGTGAGCACCAGAGCCGGGGGTGAGGTGCGCGGGACTTCCTGGCCCCGCGCTTTCCCCGGAACGATCCCGGCGGCTGTCCCCGCCAGTACCAGAACCACATATCGCACGTGCGACATCTCCCAATGCCTCCGAACGGGTGGTCCAGCAGGGGACCGCGGCCGGCGAACGAAGGTGTTCCGCGAGCACCCGTGGACTCTACGCGCGCATCGTACCCGTCGACGCGCGGTGCTTGACCGAACTCAGGCGAGAGACTCGGGAGGGGCGCGAGGTGGGGCGGCGCGCAGGGGCGGCCGTGGCGGCGCGAGGCGCGCGAGCTCGCAGGTGGGTTGGGTGTGGGTGGCGCCCGACGCGAGCGGGACGCGACGCCGCGCCGCGGGCAGCACGCGGGTCGCCTGATACTGGCACTGCGCGCAGCGTGCGGCATCGTGGACTGTCACGCACTGTGCGCTGTGATGCGACTCGAGGGTGGCCGGCCCGCCGAGAGAGTCGTTGGCATGCGCCAGCGCCACGGCTCCGCCCGCCCCCGCCTGCAGAACGAACAGCAGGGTTGCGATGCCGCGTGCCACTCCGCGCTGCGCTCTGGTCGACCAGCGTTGCATGATGGTCCTCAACACGCCGTGGAGGGGGTGCCACGCGCGTACGCGCGCAGCCGCCGCAACATGCGCCGGTCGTGACGCACCGGGTCGTCCGCCTTCGGCGTTTCGATAATCTTAATCACTCCCTCGAGTTTCTGGTCCCGCATGATGTGCCGGAATGCCTCGGGGCCGATCGCACCCTCGCCGATCCAGGCGTGCCGGTCGATGCGCGATCCCCGCGCCACCCGCGAATCGTTGAGGTGCAGGCACCGCAGGTGCGCCATTCCTACGACCCGGTCGAACTCCTCCCACACCGCCGCGATATCCGCGGCGACGTTATACCCGGCAGCGTGCAGATGGGCGGTGTCGAGGCAGAATCCCACGCGCGGCCGCAGCGCGGGCGGCAGCGCCTCGCGCAGGGCCGCCAGCTCTTCGAAGGTCGCGCCCAATGCCGTCCCGGCCCCCGCGGTCCCCTCGATCAGCACCCCCGGCCCGTCCACGCGGGTCAGGCAGGCGGCATAGCTCTGCGCGTTGCGTTCGAGCCCGGAGGCGCGTTCGTCCATGAAGTTCCCGGGGTGACTCACCACCCAGGGGATGCCGAGCATCCGGCAGCGCTCCAGCTCGCGGGTGAAGCTCGCTTCACTGCGCGCCCGCAACGCCGCGTCGGGCGAGGCCAGGTTGATCAGGTAGCTGTCGTGGGCCACCACGGCGCGGATTCTCGACCGCGTCAATGCGGACCGGAAGCCGTCGGCCTGGGCCGCGTCGATCGCCGGTTCGCGCCACTGATTGGGCGTCTTGGTGAACACCTGGATCGCGTTCGCGCCGACGGTTCGTCCGCGTTCGGGCGCGTGCGCCACGCCGCCCAGACTCGACACGTGCGCGCCCAGCAGGTCGTCGTGGAGAATCAGGGCGACTCCCGGGGAAACGCGAGCCGCGAGATCAGCGGCACGAAACGGACTCCGCCCGCGCTGCGCTCGGCCCACCCGGCTGCCCGTCGCTCCAGAATGACCAGCTCCTGCTCCGCCTGGTCACCGATCGGCGCCACGATGCGCCCGCCTGGTGTCACCTGCTCGAGCAATGGTGGAGGCACACGCGGGATCGCGGCGGTGACGAGAATGCCGTCGAACGGTGCCGCCTCGGGCCACCCCGCGGCTCCATCGCCGAGTCGCGTGGTCACGTTGCCGATTCCGAGCCGGCGGAGCCGTTCCTCCGCTTCGACCAGCAGGTCCGGCAAGCGCTCGACCGTGTAGACGTGTCCCACCAGACGCGCGAGCACCGCAGTCTGGTATCCCGATCCCGTGCCGATCTCGAGCACGCGGTGCCGTCGCTGGGCGCCGAGCGCGGCAGTCATCACCGCCACGATGTAGGGCTGCGAGATCGTCTGTCCGTTGCCGATGGGCAACGGGCCGTCGCGATAGGCCTGCGGGTCGAGGGCGTCGGCCAGGAACCACTCGCGCGGAATGCGGGCCATCGTCGCCAGCACGCGGGCGTCGCGAACGCCGCGCGCCGCGAGTTGCCGGCGCACCATGCGGCGGCGCGCGGAGCGGGTTTCCGGGGCAGGGGGCATCGCCATAAACTTGCGCGTGGGGACCGGGAGTGGGGAGTGGTACCCGACGGTGGCGGAACTCCGTCTTCGCTCCGCCGAGTACCACTCCCCACTCCCCACTCCCCACTCCCTGCCTCTTCAGTCCAGCGTCTTGTGGAATCTCCGCACGGCCAGCGAGATCAGGGCTACGGCGAAGCCGCACAGGATCACCACCTGCGGCCAGATCGCGTTCAGGCCCACGCCCTTGAGCAGAATGCCGCGCAGCACCTGGAGATAGTGCGTGAGCGGCAGCAGGAGGCTGAACCACTGGAATAACGCCGGCATCGCCGCGCGTGGAAACATGAAGCCGGAGAGCAGGATGTTCGGCATCACGAAGAAAAAGCTGACCTGCATCGCCTGCTGCTGGTTCCTGACCATGGTGGAGATGAACAGGCCGAAGGAGAGACTGGCGATCACGAAGATCAGCGACACGCCGTAGAGCAGCAGCAGGCTGCCCGAGAGCGGCACATCGAACACGAAGCGGCCGAGCGTGAGGACCGCGGTCATCTGCACGATCCCCACTCCGATATAGGGGGCGATCTTCCCCAGCATCAGCTCGGTCTTGGTGATCGGCGTGACGATGAGCTGTTCCAGGGTACCGCGCTCGCGTTCCCGGACGATCGCCATCGCCGTGATGAGCACGAGGGTGAGCGTGAGGATCACCCCCACCAGGCCGGGCACGATGTAGTTCGGGCTGCGCAGCCCGGGGTTGTAGCGCGGCCGCACGCGCACGTCGATGGGGACACTCAAGCGACCGGCGCCGGCGACGAGCGCGGCCAGATTGCGCACCTGGCCGACGCCGGCCGCCGCCGCGAGCGCGGACTGGGACGACAGGGGGTCGGAGGCGTCGATCACGACCTGCACCGTCGCGGTGCGGCCGCGGCCGAGATCGCGGGCGTACTCCGGGGGGACGATGATGCCGGCCTGCGCCCGCCCCCGTTCGATCGAAGCGTCGAGCGCCGGCTGGCCGTCCACGTGGTCCACGATGCGGAAGCTCCCGGTGTTCTCGAACGCCGCGATCAGATCGCGGCTCTCCGGCGTGCGGGAGCGGTCCAGGACCACCGTCGGGATATGCCGCACGTCGGTCTGGATGGCGTACCCGAACATCAGCAGCTGCACCACCGGGATGCCGATCATGATGCCCAGCGTGAGCCGGTCGCGCTTCATCTGGATGAATTCCTTGCGGAACATCGGCCAGAAGCGGGACATCATCGCTCGTCGCGCTCCTGGAGGATGATGAAGGCGTCTTCGAGGGTCCGGCCGCCGACCTGCGCCGCGACCTCTGCCGGCGTGCCCAGGGCGATCAGGTGCCCCAGGCTCATCATCGCCAGCCGGTCACAGCGTTCGGCCTCGTCCATGTAGTGCGTCGTCACCAGGACGGTGGTGCCCCCGTGCGCGAGATCATGGATGGCCTGCCAGAAGTTGCGTCGCGCGGCCGGGTCCACACCGGCCGTCGGCTCGTCGAGGAACAACACGGGAGGCTGGTGCAGCAGGGCGCAGCCCAATGCCAGGCGCTGCTTCCAGCCGCCCGACAGCTGCCCCGCCAGCTGCTCGAGTCGTCCGCCGATGCCCAGAAAGCGCACCACCTCCGCCGTGCGCTCGGCGCGCGCCCGGCCGCGGAGGCCGTAGATCCCGCCGTAGAATTCGAGGTTCTCGGCGACGGTGAGATCCTCGTACAACCCGAACCGCTGGGACATGTAGCCGATCTGCATCTTCACGCGCTCCGGCGCCGTGCGGATGTCGATCCCCGCGACCGAGGCGGTGCCTTCGGAGGGATCGAGCAGGCCGCACAGCATACGGATCGTCGTGGTCTTGCCCGAGCCGTTGGGCCCGAGCAGCCCGAAGACCTGCCCGCGGGGGATCTGGAGCGTCAGTCCGGAGACGGCGGTGAGGGCGCCGAATCGGCGCGTCAACTGCTGGATGTCGACTGCGATGTCGCTCACGGCGTGAGCGGCAGCTCGAGCGTCACGGGCAGGCCGGCCTTGAGACGCCCGGCCGGATCGTCGAATCCCACCTTGATGGCGAAGACGAGATCGGCGCGCTCGCGGTCGGTGAGGGCGGCGCGCGGCGTGAACTCGGCGCGCGTCGCGATGTCGACGATGCGTCCGCTGACGGGCGTCGCCAGACCGTCGGCGCGAATCGTCACCGTCTGGCCAAGGTGCACCCGCGCGATGTACGGCTCACCGACGTACGCGCGGATCCAGGGTTGTGCCACGACGCCGAGCGACACGACCGGCACGCCGACGTTCGCGGCCTCGCCCGCCTCGAGATAGCGCGTGAGGATGACGCCGTCCGCCGGAGCGAGCAGCACGAGCTCGTCGCGGATCGCCTCGGTGGCCGCGAGTCCCGCGGCGGCGGCGCGCGACTCGCTCGCGGCCGCGTGCACCGCCTGGAGCCGGGCCGTGGCCGCCGCGGCGGCGGTCACCAGCGCGTCGTACTGTTGCGCCGACATGATGCCCTGCTCGCGCAGGGAGCCCGCGCGAGCGAGATCGTTCGCCGCCCGCGTGCTGTCGGCGACCGCCGCACGGACCTCCGCCGTGCGCCGCTGTGCCGCCTGGGCCTGGGCCTGCCGCTGGCCGATGAGCGCCGGGAGGCCGGGCTGCTCGAGCACCGCGATGGTGTCCCCGCGTCGTACCGAATCGCCTTCGTCCTTCAGCAGGCGTACGACCCGGCCGGCGGCGAGTGGAGCGATGCCGATGTCACGGATCTCGACGGTGCCGGCCACTTCCAGGCGGTTCGTCGGGGCGGCACAGGCGAGGCACGACAACAGAAAGGCGTCGAGCACAAACGTCGAGCGAAATCGTCGAGCAGAACCGTCGAGCGAATACGTTCTCGCTCGACGCCGCTGCTCGACGCCTTCGCTCGACGCCTTCGCTCGACGCATTTAAGGTTTCGGTTTCAGCCAATTCAGCGGATCGAGCGCAATCTGCCCCGGGCCCCGGATCTCGAAGTGCAGGTGCGGGCCCTGCTCGGTCGTGCCGCCGCCGACGTGACCGAGCAGCTGTCCGCGGACCACGCGGTCGCCCTTGGAGACCGCCGCGTCGTTGAGCGAGGCGTAGATCGTGTAGAAGCCGCCGCCGTGATCCACGATCACCGTCGTGAGGTAAGTGCCGAGGGGCCCCACCAGGGCGACCGTCCCGGGCGCGACCGCCTTCACGGCCGTGCCCTCGTCCGCGGCGATACCGATGCCATGCCAGGTGATGCGCGTGTTGTCGGGCCCCGCGGCGGGGCCAAAGTCGTAGACCACGCGGCCGGTCACCGGCCAGTCGAGCGAGCCCAGACTCCCGCTCGTGATCGCGCCGGTCGTCGGCACGGCGCCCCGGGCCTCGGCCTCGCGGCGCGCCCGCTCGAGCGTGGCGATGGCGTTGGCGACCCGCCGCTCCTCGGCGTCGGTGGCGGTGAGCCGCTCCTGGACCCGCTCCACGTCACGGCGGGTCTCGCGCAGCCGGCGTTGCCGCTGCGAGGCGAGATCGACGAAATGCTGCAGCTCTTCGGACCGCTCGGTGCGGCGCCGCTCCAGCGCGTCGCGCGCTTCCACCAGACCGCGCCGCTCCCGTGCGATGCGATCCCGCAGCCGGTTCATCTCGTTGGCGAGCTGGCGGTCCTGCCGGCTGATCAGGTAGAGGTACTTGTACCGCGACAGGAGGTCGCCGAAACTCTCGGCCGCGAACAGCACCTGGTAGGCGTACAACGGGCCGCGCTTGTAGATGTCGACGAGCCGCCGCTCCGCCACAGCGCGCTTCTCGTCCAGCGCGTCCTGGGCCAGCACCAGGTCCACCGTGATGCGGTCGATCGCGTCGCCCAGCTGGAGGATCTGCCGGTCCAGCTCGTTCACGATGCGGTTCGTGGTCTCTTTTTGATGCTCGAGGTTGGTCAGCTCGTCGGCGAGGCTGTGGACCTGGGCGCGCAGCCGCTCCAGATCCTGCTGCGCCTGGGTCCGCTCTCGGCGGATGCCCTCCAGGCGCTGCTGATTGTCGCGCATCTGCTGCTCGAGGGTCGGGCGCTGGGCGAAGAGAGGGATGGGGGACGAGGGAAGCGTGACGAGGACTATCGCGATGGCCGCGATGATCCAGGCCCGTCCCTCGTCCCTCGTCCCCCGTCCCCGGTTCATACTCGTCTCAAATGTCGCCCGACGCTGAGGAGACTCCCCATCAGCCCGATGACCGTCCCGAACACCACGACGGCCAGCGCCTGTAGCGCCGTGAAGAAGGAAGAAGCGATCAAGAACCGGTTGATGAACACGTAGGCGACGTAGGACAAGCCGACGGCGACCAGCCCCCCGAGCAGCCCCTTGAGGGCGCCCTGGAGCAGGAACGGGCGGCGAATGAACCCGTCGGTCGCGCCCACGAGCCGCATGATCGCGATCTCCCGGCTGCG
Source organism: Gemmatimonadales bacterium (assembly GCA_035310725.1). GTDB lineage: Bacteria > Gemmatimonadota > Gemmatimonadetes > Gemmatimonadales > GWC2-71-9 > DASTHG01. The sequence goes on along the minus strand of DATGDT010000257.1, from coordinate 26,001 downwards.
CTGCAGCACGGCCATCCGGATCGTGGTGCCGATGATGATCACGGCGACGACGGCGAAGGCCGCGCCGACCACCACGCCGACGGCGGCGGCGAGCCCGCGCAGCCGATCCAGCTTCTCCACCCAATCGCGACCGTAGCGCACGTCGTCCACGAAGCTGAAGCTCCGCAGCCGCTCGGCGACGGCATTGACGTGGGCCGCGTCCTGGTAGCCCGGTTTGAGCTTGACCTCGATGGAAGAGGGCAGTGGATTGCGCTCCATCTCGCGCAACAGGTCGCGGAATTCCACCAGCTCGCGGCGGGCGCGCGCCAGCGCGCTATCCTCGGGCACGTAGTCGGCAGACAGCACTTCGGGAAACGCCTCGATGTCCTGCTCGGCCAGCGTCACCGTCTCGATCTGCGTGCCGGGAAGGACGTACGCGACGATCTCCACCCGCTCCGCCACCCCGCGCAGCGCCTGGCGGAGGTTCACGGCGACGAGCCCGAACAGCCCGAGCACGAACAGCGAGAACGCGATCGTGGTGACCGAGAGCGCCGACAGGAGCGGCGCGCGCCGAAAGGCGAGCAGGGCCTCGCGCACCGTCAGGGTCACGCGGGTTCGCCTCCCGCCGCCGCCTCGTCCACGGCGGAGTCGTAGACCACGGCGCCGTCCTGCAGCTCGATGACCCGGTAGGGGGCCGAGCGCACCAGCTCCAGATCGTGCGTCGCCATGACCACCGCCGTACCGCTGGCATTGATGTCGCGCAGCAGCTGGAACACGCCCCGCGTGGCGCGCTCGTCGAGATTGCCGGTGGGCTCGTCCGCCAGGAGGACCTGCGGCTCGTTCACGAGGGCGCGGGCGATCGCGACGCGCTGCTGCTCCCCCCCGGACAGCTCCCGGGGGTACGCCCCGGCCTTCGCGGCGAGGCCCACCTGGGTGAGTACGCGCATCACGCGGGCGGGTATCGCGGAGCGTCGCGCTCCGGTCACCTCGAGGGCGAACGCGACGTTTTCCTCGGCTGTGCGGTCCTCCAGCAGCCGGAAATCCTGAAATACGATCCCCAGGCGGCGCCGCAGGTGCGGCACATCGCGCGCGCTGATGCTCGTGACGTCGTACCCGGACACGCGCACCTCACCGCTCGAGGGTTGCTCGTCGGCGTAGGTGAGCTTCAGAACGGTGGATTTGCCGGCGCCGGAGTGACCGGTGAGGAAGGCGAACTCGCCCTTCGCGATATGGAAGGAGACGTCTTTGAGGGCGAGTCCACCCTTCGCGTACGTCTTGAAGACGCTCGTGAACTTGATCACCTAGAGCTGTGCCAGCGCCTGGGCGAAATCCGCGATGAGGTCGTCGGCATCCTCGAGTCCGAGGGAAAATCTCAGGAACCCGTCCGGAATGCCAGCCCGGGCGCGTTCGTCGGCCGTGAGTCCCTTGTGAGACGTGAGCCGCGGCTCGGAAACCAGCGTCTCCGTGCCGCCCAGCGACGGCGCGTGCGCGGCGATCGTGAGGGCCCGCAGGAACCGCTCGGCAGCCCGCGCGCCGCCCTTGAGCTCGAGGCCCAGCATCCCGCCATATCCTTCGAGTACCCGTTTGGCCGTCTTGTGATCACGGTGCGAGGACAGCCCGGGGTAGTGCACCACGGCGACCTGCGGCTGGCGGCTGAACCACTCCGCCACCGCGAGGCCCGTCGCGGAGTGCCGCGCCACGCGGATGGCGAGCGTTCGCATCCCGCGCTCGATGAGCCAGGCGGCGTGCGGATCGATCGCCTGGCCCCACAGCTGCATCAGCCGCCGGACTTCCTCGACGACGGACTCGGTGCCCGCCACGGCGCCGGCGATCACGTCGGTGTGGCCGTTCAGGTACTTCGTCGCGCTGTGGATCACGATGTCGGCCCCGTGCTCCAGCGGCCGGAACGCGATCGGGGAGGCGAAGGTGGAGTCCACGAGGAGGGCCAGCCCCTCGGCCTTCGCCAGTGTGGCGATCGGCTCGAGGTCGATGACGCGCAGCAGCGGGTTTGTCGGTGTCTCCACGAACATCGCCCGCGTGTTCTTGCGCAGCGCTTCCTTCCAGGCGCGCGAGCGCAGCGGGTCCACGAAGGTCACCTCGATCCCGAAGCGTCCGAATTCCTCCGTGAACAGCTTGTGGACGCCCCCGTAGATCCACTCGCTGGAGATCAGGTGATCCCCCGGCCGCAGTACGGCGAGATGGGCGAGGGCGGTGGCTCCCATCCCGCTCGCCACGAACAGCGCCGCCTCGGCGCCCTCCAGGCGGGCCAAGCGGCGCCCGATCTGCACCTGGTTGGGGTTATTGCCGTATCGGGTGTAGAGGACTTCGGCGGACGAGCCGACGGGATTGGTGAACGTGCTGCTCTGGTAAATCGGTTGGGAGATCGGCGTCCAATCGGGTCGCGGCTCCGGCTCGCCGTGGATGGCGCGAGTGGAGAGGCCGAGCCGACGGCGCGTCACGCGGCGACCAGCGCGACCGCGCCCCCGGCTGTCCGCGCGGCCAGCCGGCGGGCGACCAGCTCGTCCAGCAGGGCCTCGGTGGATTCCGGTCGGCCCAGGCCGTCGAGCGTCCCATCGGCCCGCTCGAGTAGCGCCGCCAGGCCGTGTCCTTCGAGGACGGGCCCGAGCGCTTCCAGGTGCGCGTCCGAGCAGCCGCGCAGCACCAGCACGTGAATCCGCTCCCGTAGCAGCTTGGCCACGATCTCGTCGGCGCAGGAATAGTCGATGCAGCGGACGCCGGTGAAGTCCATCCGGGCCACGAACCCGACATCGGCGGCGTACGCCTGCTCGATGTGCTCCCGGACCGCGCGGCCCGTGGCCCGGGTGACGAGGTCCGCGTACGTGGCGCGCACCGCGAGGCGCAGGACGGCGGAAACATCGATGGACTGGATCACGTGTGTCGGGCTCTCTGCTCCGGGATGATGAGAAGCACCTGGGAGCCGGGGAACGGCGGCAACCCCTCGGCGAGCGGCACGTCGTCGTCCCAGGACGGGACGATCGCGATGCGCGCGGTGCCGCTGCGGATGGCGATCTTGCCGTCCCACCGCGAGACGTAATTCCGGATCCCCTTCAGTCCCTGCCCGCGGCCGGGGTCCCGGAACCGACTCACCCCCTGGATCAGCGCCGCCTCCAGCGCCGCGGCGTCGCTCCAACGGTCGCCGAAGCGGCGCCCGTGCGCCGCTTCGAGTGAGGCACGGAACCCCACGCCCGCGTCGGCCACGGCGATGACCACCACGCGGCGAGCCAGACGGCGCCGCCAGTGGTAACTCTGCACCGCCACCCAGCCGCCCGTACCGGCGTGCTCTACAATATTCTGACACGCCTCCGAAAGCGCCATAGCGAATCCCATGGTCGCCTTCGGATCGATGCCGAGCTCGCTCGAGAGAATCGCGGTGGCGCGCTGCTGGATGTGCCCGACCACTTCATGAACGTCCTCGGCGGCGCGCACGGCCGTCACCGGGAGGAGCACGTCCGAGTCGGCGGCCGACTGTCCGCGGGGCACTTTCCCGTGGATCTCGAACAACTCGCGCGCATCGCGGAAGAATCCGGCACGCCCCCAGTAGCTCAGCACGTCCGGAGCGGTGGGGGCGGTCAGCAGCGGCCGCTCGCCGCCCGATGCCTGCGCCGCCTGGCCGGCCGCCAGCAGGCCGACGAGTCCGTAGGGAGACGCCCACTCGGTCGCGTGCGCGTCGAACAGCATGCGCCCGCCCTCGGCCGCGGCGCGGCTGTAGGCCGCAGCGAATTGATCGAACGTCCGGTCGTCGAACTGCGCCGGGACGTCCACCAGCTTCGTCATACGGAAGCCAATCGGCCGAGCAGATGATCGCGCAGCCCGGTCGCGCCGCGATGGGTCACGTTCCGGGCTGCCATATGACTTCCCGCGCGGATCGCCGCGTCGAGCGAGGCGCCCTGCAGCAGGTGTGCGCACGCCACCGCGCCGAAGACGTCGCCGCAGCCGGTCGGATCGCCGCCGGCCACCGGGGTCCGGTCGCCCGGCTCCAGCGCGACCCGGGCGCTGCGAATCGGCTGTCCCGGCGTGGCGACGAAGTAGGCGACCCCGCGCACGCCGAGTGTCACGATCAGGGTGCGGCACCCGGCCGCGAGCACGTGGGCCGCGGCCGCGAGCGGGTCGGGGCCGAGCTGACCGAACTCGTCCTCGTTCACCTGCACCGTATCGAAGCAGCCGAACCAGTCGTCGCCGCCAGGGAGCGCCTGCAGCACGCGCGTGCCGTCCGGCAAGCGTCCGAGGAAGAGACTGTGCAGGTCGGCGTAGATCGGCCGGGCGAAGCCGCGGCGCAGCAGCTGCGCCGTGTCGAGCCCCAGCTCCCAGCCGGAGATGAAGTTCAGGTACAGTGCGTCGAGATCGCGCACCAGACCACCCAGCTCGGCCCACGTCCATCCAGGGACGCCGCCGGTGAGCTGCTCACAACGCCGCTCGGCCGTCTCGTAGTGCAGGGTGACGCGGTTGTTGGGCTCCGGCACTTCGATGAACCGGGACCCCGGGACAGCGCGCCGCACATCGCGCAGGAAGGCCGACGCCCGCGGCGCCAGGTCCCGTCCCACCTTGATGAGCGGCACGATGGCCCAGTCGTCGGGGAGCGCCGCGTCCAGCCCGGCCAGGGCGTAGGCAATTCCCCCCCACTCCTCGACCGCGCGCTGCGTGGGGTCGCGCCCGTGGATCGTGTCCCACACCATCGTCCCGATGACCCCGAGGCGCTTCACTTCAGACCCCACGTCCGCTTGATGAAGACCGCCGCGGCGCCCCAGACGCCGGCCGTGCCCGGCAGCTCCCCCGGGAGGATGCGGCAGACATCGACGGCCGGCTTGAACGCCCGCCGCTTCACCTCGCTCTGAAGCGGGACGAACAGCTTGTCGCCGGCCAGTGTCACGCCACCGCAGATCACAACGACCTCAGGGTTGAAGATGTTGATGATGTTGGCCACACCCGCCCCGAGGAATTTGGCGGTGTCCCGGACGACCTCGAGCGCGAACTCGTCGCCTTCGTGCGCGGCGTCGTATACCACCTGCGCGGTGACCTTTCGCAGGTCACCCCCGACCAGCCGGGGCAGGGTGCTGTCAGCCCCTGCTTCGATCCCCTCGACCGCGCGGGCCGCGATCGCCGGGCCCGACGCGTACGCTTCGAGGCAGCCGTAATTGCCGCACTTGCAGCGGCGCCCGGTGGAGTCGATGGTCATGTGGCCGATCTCGCCGGCGATGTCCGAGGCGCCGCGGTAGATGTCGCCGTTCAGCACGATCCCGCCCCCGATGCCGGTGCCGATGGTCAACCCCACGACGTGTTTCGCCCCGCGCGCGGCCCCGCGCCACCACTCGCCGAACACGGCGCAGTTGGCGTCGTTGTCCAGCGTCCCCGGCAGGCCGAGTGCGCCCGCCACGCGGTCGCGCAACGGCATGTTGACCCAGCCGAGATTCGGGGTGAGCAACACGACGCCGGTCTTCGTGTTGAGCGGTCCCGGCGAGCCGATGCCGACCCCGGCGACGTCCCGGCCGCGGCCCGCTGCGGCCATCGACGCCCGCGTCAGCTCGACGATCCGCCCGACCACCGCGTCGGGTCCCTCCTCGGGTTTCGTGGGCTCGGACAGCACGCCCAGGATCTCGGATCCGTCCTCGGCCACCGTGCCCGCCACGATGTTGGTGCCGCCGACGTCAATCCCGACGATGTACCGCACCGGTCTCCTCCATGGCTCGCAGGACGTCGTCTACGCTCACAGCCTGCAGGCACCGATGGTGCCCCAGCGGACACGCCGCGGGCCCGTGCGGCGAGCACGGGCGGCAGGCGAGCCGGTCGAGTCCCACCACGACGTCGTGTGGCCCCCGGGGGCCGAACCCGAACGCCGGAATCGTCGGCCCGAATATCGCCACCGTCGGCGTCTCCACCGCCTGAGCGAAATGCAGCGGCGCCGAATCGTTGGTCACGAGGATCGCGGCCTCGCGAATCACCGCCGCAGATTCGCGCAGCGACAACCGGCCGCACAGACTCACGACACGATGCGCGGCCTTGGCATCGGTCGCCGCGGCCACGATCGTGTCGGCGAGCGCCGCATCGTCGGGTCCGCCCACCAGCACGACGTGGAAATGCTGCGTCAGCCGCCGCGCCAGCGCGGCGAAGTGCGGCCACCGCTTGCTGCCCCAGATGGAGCCCGGCGCAAGAGCCACGAAAGGCGGCGCGACGGCCGCCGACCTGATCTCCGCTTCGGCCCGCGCCACGTCGCTCGCCACGAGCTGCAGCGTCGGCCGGGTCCCTTGGTGCGGTGTCGCGTCGACCAATGCCAGCAGCCGGTCGATCTCGTGCCCGTCTCGCGGGCGGGGCCGCGCCTCGGTGTACAGCGAGCGCCAACCGTCCATGTAGCCGACGCGGCGCGGGATGCGGGCGAGCCGCGCCAACGCGGCGCTGCGCAGCGAGCGGTGAGGAAGGTACGCCACCGCATAGCGTTCCGCACGCAGCCGGCGGGCGAGCTGCTGCAGGCCCGCGAGTCCGCGGTCGGCCTTCCGCTTGTCGTACACGAGCACCCGGCGCACCGCCGGGTGCGTTTCGAGCAGCGGCGCAGCGGCCGGCGTGGTTACCACGTCCACCGGTCCGTGCCGCTCGGCGAGCACGGCGAGCAGCGGCGTGGTGAGGACGACGTCACCGAGGAATGCGGTCTGGACGACGAGCGCGGGGGATGGACGGGGGTCGGGCATCGGTGTGCCGGGACGCGCCGTGGTGAGTCAGTCGACCTGCAGGACCGCCAGGAATGCCTCCTGCGGAATCTCCACGGTGCCGACCTGCTTCATCCGCTTCTTGCCTTCTTTCTGCTTCTCCAGGAGCTTGCGCTTGCGCGTCACATCGCCGCCGTAGCACTTGGCGAGCACGTTCTTGCGCAGCGGGCGGATGGACTCGCGGGCGATCACCTTACTGCCGATGGCGGCCTGGATGATCACTTCGAACAGCTGTCGAGGGATCAGCTCCTTCAGCTTCTCGGCGATCTTGCGACCCCAGTCATAGGCCTTGTCGCGGTGGATGATGACGCTGAACGCGTCCACGGCCTCGCCATTGAGCAGCAGGTCGAGCTTGATGAGCTCGCTCGGCCGGTAGCCCAGGAACTCGTAGTCGAGCGAGGCGTAGCCGCGCGACACGGTCTTCAGTTTGTCGTAGAAATCGAGGATGATCTCGGCCAGCGGGAATTCGAAGGTGAAATCGACGCGCGTCGGGTCCACGTAGTGCATCCCCTGGTACACGCCGCGGCGCTCCTGGCCGAGCTTCATGATGGCGCCGATGTATTCGGCCGGCGTCAGGATCCGCGCCTTCACGTACGGCTCTTCCACGCGCTCCACACCCGTGCCGTGCGGCATCGCGCTCGGATTCTCCACGATCTCCTTCGTACCGTCGGTCTTGTAGACGTGATACTCCACGTTGGGCACCGTGGAGATCAGGTCGAGGTCGAACTCGCGCTCCAGCCGCTCGCGCACGATCTCCATGTGGAGCAGGCCGAGAAATCCGCAGCGGAACCCGAACCCCAGCGCCACCGAGGTTTCCGGCTCGTAGTGCAGCGAGGCGTCGTTCATCTGGAGCTTGGCGAGGGCGTCGCGCAGCTCTTCGTACTGCTCGGCGTTCGTGGGATAGAGTCCCGCGAACACCATCGACTGAATGTCCCGATAGCCGAGGAGCAGTGGCGCGTCGCGATGCTCGGCATCGAGCACGGTGTCGCCCGGGCGGGTTTCCCGCACCCCGCGGATGTTGGCGATGAAGTAGCCGACCTCGCCCGCCTCCAGCTGCTCCGTCGGCTTGTGGCCGAGCTGCAGGTAGCCCACTTCGTCGACCTCGTAGAGATCGTCCTTGTGGGCGCCGAACGCGATCTTCATCCCGGGCCGCAGCTGGCCATCGACTACGCGGATGCTGGGGATCGCGCCGCGGTAGCGGTCGTAGTAGGAATCGAAGATCAGCGCGCGCAGTGGCGCCCCGGACTCCCCCCGGGGATGCGGGACGCGCTGGACGACGGCCTCGAGGACTTCGGGGACTCCGGTCCCGTCTTTGGCGGAAATGCGCAGGATCTCTTCCGGCTTGGCTCCGATCAGGTCGTGTATCTCCTGCGCCCGCTTGTCGGGCTCCGCGCCCGGGAGATCGATCTTGTTCAACACGGGGATGATCTCGAGGCCGGCGTCCAGCGCCAGGAACAGGTTGGACACCGTCTGCGCCTGGATGCCCTGCGAGGCGTCCACGACGAGGATCGCTCCCTCGCAGGCCGCCAGGGAGCGCGAGACTTCGTAGGTGAAGTCGACGTGCCCGGGAGTGTCGATCAGGTTGAGCTCGTAGACCTGCCCGTCGCGCGCGTGGTAGCCCATCCGGACCGCGTTCAGCTTGATCGTGATGCCCCGCTCGCGCTCCAGATCCATGGTGTCGAGCACCTGCTCGCGCATCAGGCGCTTATCGAGCGTGCCCGTGAGCTCGATCAGGCGGTCGGCGAGGGTGGACTTCCCGTGGTCGATATGGGCGACGATGCAGAAGTTGCGGATGTTGGCTTGGCGCATGTGCGAGGGAAGATAAGCTATCGGCTATCGGCTATCGGCCTCTCGGCTGACGGGTGGCCCAGGGCTACGCACCCTGCCGATAGCTGATAGCCGATAGCATATTTCCAGCGAGGTCACCCCCTGCCACCAATCACCGGCTGGTTCGATCCCGCTCCCAAGGGCGGCGCCCTGCGGTTCGCGGCCAACAGCTACCTGCCCGCCCGCGGCGACCCGGGGGTTCGTCTCCCGGGCCTGCGCCGCGGCGACGTGGTGACGCTCGAGGGTGGGCGGGTCGTCAGCGTGAACGGCCTCGCTCCGGAGCGGATGGGTGAGCGTCCCGAGTTCTCCGCGCTCGGCGCGGTCCATCCATCACGGCCGCTGCGTCTGGAGACGGTGAGCCAGCAGAGCCAGCGGACCGGAGACATTCAGCGCGTCATCGATCTGGTCTGCCCGTTCGGGTTCGGCCAGCGTGCCCTCATCGTGTCGCCGCCGAAGGCGGGGAAGACGACGGTGCTGCAGGCGGTGGCGGAAGGCGTCGCCCTGAATCATCCGCAGGTGGAGCTGCTCATCCTGCTGGTCGATGAGCGGCCCGAAGAAGTGAGCGAGATGATCGATTGGGGCCGCGGTGAGGTCATCGCATCCAGCTTCGATCTGCCGCACGAGCGGCATGTGGCGGTGGCCGACATGGTGTTCGAGCACGCTCGGCGCCAGGTCGAGCTCGGACGCGACGTCGTGATCGTCCTCGACTCACTCACTCGCCTGGCGCGCTCGCACAACACGGCGGGCCGCTCGAGCGGGCGAACGATGTCGGGTGGGCTCGATGCGAACGCGATGGCCAAACCCAAGGCCCTGTTCGGGTCGGCCCGCGCCGTGCCCGACGGGGGATCGCTCACCGTCATCGCGACCGCGCTCGTCGAAACCGAGAGCCGCATGGACGACGTGATCTTCGAGGAGTTCAAGGGGACGGGCAACGCCGAACTGCGCCTCACCCGCGAGATGGCGGACCGGCGCATCTACCCTGCCGTGGATATCGCCGCGAGTGGGACCCGGCGGGAGGAACTGCTCGCCCCACCGGCGGTGGTGACCGCGCGGCAGGAGCTGCGCCGCCGTCTGGTGGGACTGCCTCCCACGCAGGCCATGGAGAACCTGCTGGCCATGCTCAAGCGCTCGAAGACGAACGCCGGCGTACTCGGGATCGAAGCCGCCTAACGCACGGGTTGCCGGAGAATGGTGCGCAGTTTCGCTGGAGCGACGCGCCGCGGGTCGGAGAGGTAGATCTCGTGGTGCCGGCCCCGTGGGCGCAGTCCCCGGCCGCGGGCGAACGCCACCATCGCGGTGATGGTGGCGTGCTCCGCCCGGTAGGGACCGCGGTGCAGCATCTGCACGCACCGGCCCTCGCGCTGCGTTTCCAACCGTACTCGGGCCTCCAGGGTGCGGCCGCCGGCCTTCTTGGCCATCTTGATCGTATACGCGATGCCGTACAGCGCCCCGACTGCGGCGCCGAACGCGGGTCCATTGGGGTCACCGCGTCCCGCCACAGTCAGGTACCTGGCGGCCCCGATCGTCAAGAAGGCCGGCGATCCGGGGGGCGATGTACTCGGACTTGTGCCGGGCGTAGAGGTCGAGTGTCACCACGCGCCCGCGGTGCTCAGTGCCCGCCCCCCTGGACGATCTTCTGGTAACTGTCCGGATTCCACTGCGGTTTCTGCGCCGCGTTGGCCACCGTCTCGCCCAGGTAGTACTCCAGCCGGACGAAACGCGCTTCCTTCTCCGTGTCGATCCGGTCGGGCGTGTCGCTGACCTGGTGGTAGTCCGGGTGCAGTCCGCTGGTGAAAAAGAGGATCGGGATGCCCTTCCTCGCGAAGTTGTAGTGATCCGAGCGGAAGAAAAGCTGTTCCTGCGGCCAGCGGTCCCCCACCGGCGTCATGCGCAGTTCGGGATGCGCCCCCGCGACCCGGTCGAGCGTCGTGCCCAGGTCGGAATGCTCGCGGCCGATCGCGACGATCGAGTCGCGGAGCGTGTCGGAGCGGCCCACCATGTCGCTGTTGAGATCCGCCACGATGCTGTCGATCGGCACGGTGGCGTGGTCGGCGAAATACGCGCTCCCCCAGAGTCCTCGTTCCTCCCCGCTGACGGTCAGGAAGACGAGAGAGCGCTTGGTTCGGACTGGCGCCGAGGCGAACGCCTGCGCGAGCTCCAATACCGCCACCGACCCCGTGCCGTCGTCATCGGCTCCGTTGCAGATGGAGTCGGCACCCCTGGGCGCGCAGCCCTCGCCGTCGGGGGGTGTGCCGATATGATCCATGTGGCCGCTGAAGATCACGTACTGGTGCTTGAGGACCGGGTCAGAGCCCTCGAGGATGCCGACGACGTTCGGCGCGGTAGTCCGCTGCAGCAGGCGCCGCGGCAGATCGACATGGATCGTCACGCCGGGAAGGGCACGGGCGGCCAATGGTCCGGTGGTCGCGGCGCGGGCCGAATCGATGTTCACGCCCGCCTGCGCGAGCCAGGCGCGCGCGCTGGCGTCGCGAACCACGAGGATGGGCGGGATCACGAGCCCGCCGCCCTCGTTCGGGTTTTGCACCACCTTCCCCGTCTGACTCGGAAACTGGAGCCAGGCGGCGTCCGGCACGTCGAACACCGCGACAATCGCCGCCGGATGACGTGGGAGCAGGGCCGTCGCTGCCGCGAACCCGGACGTCCCGATGGGGACGACGGCGATCTTACCCGTGACCGTGGCGGAATCGAGTGCGCCGCCCGATTGTGGCGTCCCGGTGACGAGCACCACCCCCTCCGCCACACGGTCGGCCACCGGCTGGCCCTGCACGAACTTCATGTCCTGGCCGAGCGACCAGCGCACCGGTGCCACTCCAGTCGCCCACACCGCGGCGCTCTCGGGAACCGCCTGATAGACCTCCAGGGGATAGCGCTGCAGGTACCCGCCGCTATCGCCGCCCGGCCTGAGCCCGAAGCGGCGGAACTCCGTAGCGACGTAGGCGGCCATCTTGTCGAGCTCCGGCGATGGCGTCGCCCGACCCCGCATCGAGTCATCGGCGATGCGGTAGATGCGCCCGCGAACGCCGTCCGCCGTGATGGAGGCGACTCCGACCGGCGCGGTGGGTACGGCAGTCGGCGTCGGGGCGACGGCCGGTTGCGACCTGTGACCGCCGCACGCGAGTGCGAGGGCCGGCAGGACGATTCTCAAGTGACGCATGCATGCTCCTCTGGGATGGGGCGACGGCGGGTTAGTTGGACGTCCGCGGGGGTGGAAGCTAGCGCGCCCGTCCGCGTGCGACTACGGACGGGCGCGTCAGTGAGTTGCAGGCCGCGACGGACTAAGGACGCCGGCGCCGCAGCTCGGGTTTGTCCGAAGACTTCCCGCGGCTGGGGGACGCCTCCCGCCCGCGCGGCTCAGACCGCCCTCCCTCGGAGGCGCGCGGCGGCTGCGAGCGGGGTTCGGCCTGCGGCCGCGCCGGCTGCGCGCGGGGTTCGGACTGTGGGCGCCGCGGCTGCGCCTCTCGCGGCGGATCGCGGCGATCCTGTCCACGATCGCTCCACTCGCCTCCCTGGCGCGCCGGCGGTGTGGGGCGATCCGCGGCCGGACGGCGCCGACCTTCACCGGCCTGCGGTCGCTGTTCAGGGCGGCCTCGATCGGTCTGGTTGCGATCGTCCGGGCGCTGCGACGGTTCTTCACGTCGCGGCTGCACTTCCCGGCGATTCTCGTCCCGGCGATCGTCACCGCGGACGTTCGGATCGGCGGAACGAGGCCGCTCGGGAACGCCCGCGGCATCGTTCTGGCGACCGGTGCCTGCGGCCCGGCGCCGGCTGACGTCGGGGACGGGAATCGAGCCGCGACCACCCAGGTCCACTCCCCGCACGCCTCGGCGTCCGTTGTCGTTCACGGGGCGCTCCCGTTCACGGGTCACGAAACGGTCATCCCCAACGCCGCCCCGATCCTTGAAGATGAAACGGGGCTGGGGGCGGAAGGGCCGGGTAAAGACGACGCGCCTGCCCCCGTAATAGCGATAGGGGTAGTAGTAAGGGTCGTCGAACACCACGATACGGAAACGCACGCAGGAGTAGGCGTATGGATTCCAATAGGAGAAGGTCGCGTAGCTGTGACAGTCATAGCACAGGAACCGTGGGTAGTCGTAGCGCCGCTCCACGTAGTACGGAGCGATGTCGTAGTCCCAATCGTCATAGCCGGGCGGCACGATGCGCTCAGCCAGATCGGTGAGGGCGACATAAGGGTCACCACGAACACGACCGTCGGCGATCACCCGATAGTCCCAGTGGTCGCCACGCGTGATCGCATCGAAGTCGAAGGGGTCCGCCGAGGCGACCGCGAACACGTACCCGACGCCGGGATAGTCGTCGATCTCGAACGCGTCATAGCCGTGCCCGCCTTCGACCTCGAATTCGCGGCCCGCCCGGACGAAGCCGTCGTCCCAGGGGTCGCGCGGGAAGAGCACCCGCACCCGGCCGTCGGTATCGACCCGGAAGAGGGCGACGTAGGCGTCGCGATCGGCGCGCAGATAAACGCGGGCGTCCTCCCCGGTGTGGTAAGGATCGTCGCCGCGGTTGGTCCAGACCTCCACGCGCGGGCGATCGAGATGGGAGGCGGCGACAACAGTCGCCGGCAGAGAGCGGCCGCCGAGGGCGGTGAACAGCACGATGGTTGCGAGCATATGACCTCCGACACGGTGCAAGCGCAGGGCACGTGCCGCGCCCGACACCTCTCGAAGTCATTACTCTACAGCATGTTGAGTGATTGCCACGCGACGGGAGACACGCCGACTGTCCTCTACCATGGACACGCGACCGTCTCTAGCTTCCGCGAGCCATGACGGTCCGAGAGCGAGTCGATCTGCTCGATCCCATCGAGGTGTCGCGCTTGGGCGGCATCGAGATCATCGCCCAGGGCGTCGTGGAGGGCTTTCTCTCCGGGCTGCACCGGTCACCGTTCCGGGGGTTCTCCGTCGAGTTCACCGAGCACCGGGCCTATCAGCCCGGGGACGAGCCGCGCTACCTCGACTGGCGCATGCTCGCCCGCTCGGATCGGCTGTTCGTGAAGCAGTTCGAGGAGGAGACGAACCTCCGGGCGATGATCCTGCTGGACGCGAGCCGTTCGATGTCGTGGCGCGGCGCGCCGGAGCGTCTGACGAAACTGGAGTATGCGCAGCGACTGGCGGCAGCCCTGGGGCTGATCCTGCTGCGCCAGCGGGATGCCACGGGGCTCATCACGTTCGACGACGCGGTTCGTGAAGTGGTGCCGCCGCGCGTGAAGTCGGGGCAGTGGCGGCGACTGCTACGCGGGATCGTGGCGCTACCGGAGGGCCGGGGGACGGCGGCGGAGGCGGCCTTGCGACAGGTGACGTCCTTGTTGGTACGCCGCGGTCTGGTGGTGCTGATTTCCGACTTGCTCCTGGACCGGAGCCTCGCCCTCGTGGCGTTGCGGTTCCTGCGCCACCGCGGGCATCAGGTGGTGGTCCTGCATCTCATGGATCCTGCCGAGCGCGCGCTCGCCGGCCCACCCGAAGTCCGGTTCCGCGATCCGGAGTCAGATGAAAGTCTGGTCGTGCGTCCGCGCGAGCTGGCGCGCGCTTATCGGGACGCCGTGCAGCGCGAGATTTCCGCATGGCGCTCCGCCTGCCGCCGTCACGGCATCGCCTACCATGACGTGCTGACCGACGAGCCGTTCGGTCGCGTCCTGCGCCGCCTGGCGTGATCTTCCTCCATCCGCTGGTCCTGTTCGGCATCGTCGCGGCGGCGATTCCGGCGCTGCTGCACCTGTTTCAACGGCGCACCCCACCCGAGGTCGAGTTTCCGCCGTTACGCTATCTGAACGAAGCCGAACGGCGCAGTGCGCGACGCCTGCGATTGCGGCACCTGCTGTTGCTGATCCTGCGCACGGCGCTGATCGTCGTGCTCGTGCTGGCGGCTGCGCGCCCGCTCGTTCCGGCGCGCCGCACGGGTGCGGCGCATCCCCCGACTGCGCTGGCGCTGATCCTCGACAACTCATTGTCGTCCGGTGCCGTGTCGGGCGGGCAGGTGACGCTCGAGCGCTTGAAGGCGGCGGCGCGGTCCGTCCTCGATCGCGCGACACCCAGCGACCGGCTCTGGCTCGTCCTCGCCGACGGGATCATCCGCGCAGGTGGGCGCGACGAGCTGCGTGGCGCGGTGGACAGCGCCACTGCGGATGCGCGACGCCTGGACCTGGTCGCTGCGGTGAACGCCGCAGGGCAGGTCGTGGGCGCCGATCCCGCAACGGTACGCGAAGTCCAGGTCGTGAGCGATCTGCAGCGCACTGCTCTGGAGGTCGGCCGGGTCACGCTCCCGCCCGGGGTTCGGGTGCAGGTGCTCGCGGCCCGTCCAGCGCCGCCCAATCGGGGCATCACCGCGGCACGGGTCACGGCCGGGGCCGTAGCGGTCAGTATCGGTGGCGCGACTCCCGGCGGGCAGGTCCCGGTCACTCTACGCGTGCGTGACCGGGACGTGGGGAGGGCCCTCGCAGGAGCGGGTGCCACGGCCACGTTGCCAGTGGGTGCCACGGGCCCCGGTTGGTGGGCAGGAGAGGTCGTACTGCCGCCCGATGAGCTGCGCAGTGATGACCGGCGCGCCATCGTGTGGCACGCGACGCCCCCGGCGCGCGTGACGGCCACGGGCGGAGCCGGTTCGTTCGTCGCAGCGGCGCTTCAGGTCCTGCGATCGGCGGGGCGAGTCACCGAAGGGGCGGACGTGACGATCGGGGAGGCTCCCGGGAGCGGGCTCTCCGTGGTCGCCCCTCCTGCCGATCCGGCCCTGCTCGGTCAGGTGAACCGCGCCCTCACGACGCGAGGGATGGCGTGGCGATTCGGACCGGGGGGGACACCGGGCCTGATCGCGGGAGCCGGACTGGACGGCGTGGCCGTCACACGGCGCCAGCGGCTCGAGGGGTCCGACACCGCGGCGATCCTGGCTACGGTGAATGGAGAGCCCTGGGTGGTAGCCGGGAAAGGCATCGTGCTGCTGGGAAGTCGCCTCGACACGAGCTGGACGGCGTTGCCCACGGCTCCGGTGTTCGTGCCGTTCGTCGACGCCCTCGTGAACCGCTTCGCCCGGGGCGAGGCGCCCGTCGAAGAGCGCGTGGGTGCGGTCCACGTCGCTTTCCACACGGTGGGCGCCGATACCGTGGGTGCCACGGTCTACGGGCCGGATCCACGGGAAACCGACCTCACGCTTGCCGAACCGGCGCTCATCCGGCAGGCGTTGGGCGCCGAGGTTGTCGAGGACAACGACTTCGGACAGGCCGCGTTCGCCGGACTGCATCGCGCGGACATCAGCGGGCTGCTGCTGGCGCTCGCATTGCTGCTCGCTTTTGGTGAGCTCGCGGCGGCGACACTGGCGCGCTGATGTCGCTCGAATTCCTGCTCGATCGCCTGGATGAGATCCCCGCGACCCGTGCCGTTGCGGAGCGCGTACCGGGTGCCGGTGGGCGGGTTGCGGTGGGTGGCCTTCCCGGGTCCAGCCCGGCCGTCTTGGTCGCCGCACTCGCGCGACGGCTGCCGCAGCGCCTTTTCGTCGTGGTGACCCCGGCACCGGCCGACGCCGAACGCTGGCTGGCCGACCTGCAGGCCCTGCGCGGCGGGGAGGGCGCCGTGGCGCTCTATCCGCAGCGAGAGAGCCTGGGGCTCGAGGAGCCGCACGTCGAGATCGCGGGCGAGCGGATCGAGACGTTGCAGGCGTTGTTGTCGGGAGCGGCTCGCATCGTGGTGACGACGGCTCGGGCGAGCGCGGAGCGGACGGCGGTGCCGGCCGCCCTGGCGCGCGCCCGCCTGGATCTCACGACCGGACCGGCGCCGGACTCCACGCTGTCGACGGTGGTGCAGCGGTTGACCGAGATGGGCCTGGAACGGGTGCCGCTGGTGCTGGAGGTGGCCCAGTTCAGCGTGCGAGGCGGGATCCTCGACGTCTACGGGTACGGGATGGCCGCGCCGGCGCGGATCGAGTGGTGGGCCGACGAAATCGTTTCGCTGCGCTCCTTCGATCTGGATACCCAGCGGTCGGGAGAGGAGCTCCAGCACGTGACGGTGCTGCCCGTCCGCTCGGAAGCGGGCGCGCCTGACGACGAGGAACCCGTTCGCTCGACGCTGCTCGACCTGCTCCCCAGCGATGCCGTCCTGGTGTTGGACCAGGAGCCGGCCGTCGAGCACGAGGTGGACCGGGCGTGGTCGGAGACCGCGCACCACGTGGAGGTCGCTCGGCGGATGGGCGTGGATGCGCCGTCCCGGGAACAACAGCTCGTCCCGCCGTCGGAATGGACGGCGGCGGTGCGGCGGTTCGGGCGTTTCGTGCCGGGGGTCGGGGCGGAGGACCCCAAGCTGCGTTTCCCGCTGGCGCCCCCTGAAGCGATCGACCGGGACCTCAAACGGCTGCGTCAGGTCGTGAACGCACCCCCGCCGACCGTCATCCTGTGCGACAACGAGGGACAGCTGGAGCGCCTCGAGGACCTGCTCGGCGAGTACGCCGGGGGGGCGACGCTCGTGGTGGGAGCACTGGACGCAGGGTTCGTATTGCCGGCACTGCGGGTGCTCACCGACCACGAGATCTTCCGTCGCGCCCGTCGCCTGCGGCGCCCGCGGCGCTACCGCACGTCGACGTCTGCGGCCGCGTCCCGGCCGCTCGCGCCGGGCGACTTCGTGGTCCACCTGGAGCACGGCATCGGGATTTTTCGCGGACTGCAGACCATCGCGGTGGGCGAGGCCACGCTGGAAGTGGCGGTCGTCGAGTACGAGGGCGGCGACCGGCTCAACGTCCCGCTGTACCGGCTGGATCAGCTCGAGCCGTATCGCTCGCCGGGGGATGGAGAGGCGCCGCCGCCGCGCCTGCACCGGCTCGGCGGCACCAGCTGGCAGCGGCAGCGCGACAAGACCCGGGCCGCGATTCGCGCCATGACGCAGGAGCTGCTCGCGCTGTACGCGCGACGGCAGCTCGCCCCCGGCTTCGCCTTCCCTCCGGACACTCAGTGGCAGCGCGAGCTGGAGTCGGCCTTCCTGTACGAGGACACCCCCGACCAGGTGCGGGCGACCGTCGAGGTGAAGCGCGACATGGAGCGGGCCCGGCCGATGGACCGGCTCCTCGTGGGTGACGTGGGGTACGGCAAGACGGAGGTCGCGCTGCGCGCCGCCTTCAAGGCGGTCCAGGCGGGTAAGCAGGTCGCCGTGCTGGTGCCGACGACCATTCTCGCGGAGCAGCACGGGCGCACGTTCCGGGAGCGGCTCGCCGACTATCCCGTGCGACTCGAGGTGTTGTCGCGGTTCCGGTCTCCGCGCGAGAGCGCGGCGGCACTGGCACGGCTCGTAGACGGATCGCTCGACCTGGTGGTCGGCACGCACCGGCTGCTCTCCCAGGATGTGTCGTTCAAGGACCTCGGCTTGGTGATCGTGGACGAGGAGCACCGCTTCGGAGTGAAACACAAGGAGCGCCTGAAGGCTCTGAAGCTGAGCGTCGACGTGCTGACGCTGACGGCGACGCCGATTCCCCGCACGCTGCACCTGTCGCTCGCCGGACTGCGGGACCTGACGTTGCTGGAAACACCCCCCAAGGATCGTTCGCCGGTGCTCACGTTCATCGAGCCGTGGGACGACGGGTTGCTCGAGGAGGCCATGGCGCGAGAGCTCGACCGGGGGGGCCAGGTGTACTTCGTGCACAACCGCATCGAGACGATCGACACCATCGCGGCCCGTGTGGGCACGCTGGCGCCGCGCGCGCGGCTGGCCGTGGCGCACGGTCAGATGAAGGAAGCGGAGCTGGACCGCGTGATGGCCCGCTTCGTGGCGGGCGAGGTGGACGTGCTGGTGTGTACCATGATCGTCGAATCGGGGCTCGACGTGCCGAACGCGAATACCATGATCGTGGACCGGGCGGACCGCTTCGGTCTGGCGCAGCTCTATCAGCTGCGCGGCCGTGTGGGACGGAGCCACCGGCGGGCTTCCTGTTACCTGCTCGTGCCCGAGCCGGTCGATCCGGCGGCGGAGGAGCGCCTCGCGGTGCTCGAGCATCATACGGATCTGGGTTCGGGGTACCGGATCGCGCTGCGCGATCTGGAGCTGCGCGGCGCGGGCAATCTGCTGGGTGCCGAGCAATCCGGCCAGGCGCAGGCGGTCGGCTTCGACACGTACCTGCGGTGGCTCGAAGAGGAAGTGCGCACACTCAAGGAGGGTGGTGCGGAGCGCGGTCCGCTCCCCGCGCCCGAGGTCGCCTTCGACGAAGCCGCGCACTTGCCGGACGACTACGTGTCCGATCATGCGTCGAAGCTGGACGTGTACCGCCGACTGGCGCGCGCGGAGCGGCCTGGCGAGATTCCAGCGGTTCGCGAGGAGCTGCGTGACCGTTTCGGCCCCCTGCCTCCCGAGGCGGAGCGACTGCTGCTCGTGACGGAACTCCGCGCGCTCGGCGCCCGGGCGGGATTGGAAACGATCCTGGTGCGGGGCGATGAGGCGCGGCTCACGTTTCGGCGGGACGCCCGGCCCCGCATGGCCGGCCTCACGGCGGCGCTCGACGCGGTGCAGTTCGCCGCCGACGTTCGCCGGACGGTTCCGCTCTCGCTGCGACTCCGGCGCTTGGGGGGCGAGGCGATCGGGCCCGGGCTGGTGCGGGCACTCACGGCGGTATCCGCCGATCTCTGACCGGATTGGAGTCCTGGCATGCGTCGACTGGTGTTCGTGGTGGTGGGGCTCGCGGTGACCGGATGCACGGCGATTCGGGACGCGTTCACGGCCCATCCCGATGCCGCGGCGCGCGCCGCCGGCCAGACCCTGAGTGTGGAGCGCCTCGCCGAGATCGCCGCGCGGGCCAAAGGCTTCCCGCTGCAGCCGACGAACCTGGGCAAGCTGGCCGGCGTGTATGTGGACTTCACGTTGTTCGCCATGGCCATGGCCGACGGCCAGTCTCTCAGCGACACCGCGATCGTGGCGGAGGCGATGTGGCCCGCCGTATCCCAGCTGAAGTTCTCTCATTTCCACGACCGCATCAGCGCCGACCGGATGCCGAACGACCGGCAGATCGATTCGCTGTTCGCCGCCGGGGAGCTGCGGGCCTTCCAGCATGTGCTCATCACCGTTCCCCAGAGCGCCGCGCCGACCGTGGTGCAGCAGAAGGAGGCCCAGGCCAACGCCCTGTGGCGCTCCCTCGTGGCGACGGGGGGAACCAACTTCGAGGCGGTGGCGCGGCGCAGCTCGGAGGATCCCGGGTCGAAGGCGGCGGGCGGCTGGCTCGGCGTGCGGCCGCGGGGGCAGTTCGTGGCGCCGTTCGAAGACGCCGCGTGGCAGCTGTCACCCGGCGCGATGTCGGGCGTGGTGCGCACACCGTTCGGCTTCCACATCATCCGCCGTCCGCCGCTGGCCGAGATTCGCGACAGCTTCGCGGAAGGCGCCAAGGATGCGTTGCTGATGCGGTTCGATTCTTCGTATATGGCCAATCTCTCGGCCACACGTCACGTGCGGGTGTCCAGCGGGGCGGGCGAGGCCGTGCGATCCGCCACGCAGGACCTGGACGCCGCGGCCCACAGCAACAAGTCGCTGGTCAGCTACGACGGCGGCGAGTTCAGAATGAAGGACCTGGTGCGCTGGTTGTACGGCATCGATCCCCGCTATCTCGGCAGTATTCCACAGGCGAGCGATTCGGCGATCGGGGAGCTGCTGCAGCGGCTCACGGAGCGGCATCTGGCGTTGCGGCAAGCGGACTCCGCCAAGGTGCAGCTCACCGACACGGAGTGGGTGGCGATCCGGACCGAGTACGATTCCTCGCTCGCCATCCTGGGCTCCGAGCTGCGATTCACTCCCGCCATGCTGCACGATTCAGCGACGACCAAAGAAGGGCGGGAGCGCTTCATGATGGCGCGCGTGAACGACTACTTCGACCGGCTGGTGGGTGGGCAGACGCAGTTCTTCCCCGTGCCACCGCTGCTCGCGCAGCTGCTGCGCGAGCGGAGCAAGTGGTCGATCGACGAATCCGGCGTACAGCGGGCAGTGGAGCGGGCGGTCGCGCTGCGGGCCAGCGCCGATTCGTTGCGTCCGCCCACGGCCGGCGGTCCCGGTGCTGAGGTCCGGCCGGCTCCCGGACCTCCGCCCGTCCCCCCGGTTCCCGACTCGGTGTTGCGCAAGGCGCCGGTGCGGCGCACGGTGCAATGATCAGACCCGGCCGGCACGCGCTCCTCGCGCTGTCGCTCGGAGCGACCGCGGCTCCAGTCGCGTGGGCGCAGAACACCGTGCCGGTCGACCGCATCGTGGCCGTCGTGGGCACGACGCCGATCCTGGCCTCGCAGCTCGAGGAGGAACTGGCCCAGGCACAGGCGGCGGGTCAGGCGGTCCCCCAGGATTCGGCCGGCCGCGCGGCCCTGCGGCGCCGTATCCTGAGCACCCTGGTCGAGACCGAGCTGCTGGTGCAGCAGGCGGAGCACGACACGACGGTGAAGGTGACCGAGCAGGAGGTGCAGGACGCGGTGGAGCAGACGGTGCGCAACGTGCGCGGCCGGTTCGCGTCCGAGACGGAATTCCAGCAGCAGCTGCGGCTGGCCGCGTTCGGCGGGGTGGAGGAGTGGCGCCGGTGGCTCACGGAGAACCAGCGCCGCGAGATCCTGCGCACGCGATTGCTGGAGAACCTGCGGCAGCGGGAGAAGATCAAGCCGATCCCCCCGAGCGACGCGCAGATGCGCGCGTACTGGGACGAGAACAAGGGCCAGGCGCAGCAGCGTCCGGCGAACGTTTCATTCCGCCAGATCGTCATCCTGCCGCGGCCCGACTCCGCGGCGCGCGCCCGCGCGCGGGCGACGGCCGAGTCTCTGGTCGTCGTGCTGCGGGGAGGCGCCGATTTTGCCGAGCTGGCGCGGCGGCTGTCGGCGGACAGCACCACGCGGGACTCGGGCGGCACGCTCGGGTGGTTCCGCCGCGGTACGATGGTCAAGGCTTTCGAGGAGACCGCCTTCCGGCTCCGGCCCGGCGAGATCTCGGACGTCGTGGAAACCGACTTCGGGTTCCACATCATCCAGGTCCAGCGCATCCAGCCCGCCGAGGTGCTGGCGCGTCACATCCTCATCGCGCCGGAGGTATCGCCTGCACAAATCGAGTCGGGACGCCGGCTGGCCGATTCGGTGCGCGCCGCTCTCGCCCGCGGGGCATCGTTCGATTCGCTGGCTCAGCGCTACGGGGACCAGAACGTTCCCAAGCTGGCGGAAGGCGTCGCCATCGCCCAGCTAGGACCGGAATACCAGCGGCTGTTCACCGCCGACAGCACGATGGGGCTCAAGCCGGTGCTCGAGCTGGGCGCCGCGGGCGCCCGCCCGCAGTTCGTGGTGCTCGAGGTCACGGCACGGCAGGCCGAAGGGGAAGTGACGTACGACGACGTGCGGGACCAGATCCGCACCCAGCTCGCCCAGGAGCTGGGGGTCCGTCACTACGTCGATCAGCTGCGCCGCCAGACCTACATCGACATCCGGCTCTGACCGTGGCCGCCGCGCGCCGCCCGCGACTCGCCGTGACGCTCGGCGATCCGCGAGGGATCGGGCCGGAGGTCGTGACACGTGCGCTCGCCGGCGGTCCGCTGGGCGCGGATGTCGTGCTCGTGGGACCGGATGATCTGCTGAACGGCATCGCGGCGCGCAGCCGGATCGGGGTGGGAAACTGGGGACGGGGGACGGGGGACGAGGGCCGAGCGGGTGAGGAGCGTGCGCGGGCGGCAGGGCAACTCGCTGTCCGGTCGATCGAGCGCGCCGTGTGGCTGGCCCGGGCCGGAGAGGTGGACGCGGTGGTCACCGGGCCGGTCGAGAAACGCGCCCTCCACCTCGCCGGCTACCCGTTTCCCGGCGTCACGGAGCTGCTGTCACGCCTGGCCGGCGATATTCCGACGGCGATGATGCTGGCCGCAGGTCCGCTGCGTGTCGTCCTGGTGACCACGCACATCCCGCTGCGTGAGGTGCCGCAGCGTCTCACCACCGAGGGGATCGTCGCGGTCGGACGGCTGACGGAGGCGGCGCTGGAGCGGTGGTGGGGGCTGGCCACGCCTCGGCTCGCGCTGTGCGCGCTGAACCCCCATGCCGGCGAAGGCGGCCTGTTCGGCGACGAGGACGATCGCATCCTCCGACCCGCGGCGCAGGCGCTCGGGGCCGCGGGCCCGCTGCCGGCCGACACGGTGTTCGTGAAGGCGCTGCGCGGGATGTTCGACGCGGTGCTCGCTCCCTACCACGACGTCGGCATGACGGCCGTCAAGGTGGCCGGGTTCGGCAAGGGCGTGAACATCACCCTGGGATTGCCGTTTCCGCGGACATCGCCCGATCACGGCACGGCGTTCGACATCGCGGGAAAGGGCGTTGCGGATCCAGGGAGCATGCGGGCCGCCCTCGAGCTCGCGACCGAGCTGGCGCAGCGGAGCCGCGTGCGAGACTGAGCTCGGGCGTCAGGCGGCGGGTCGCGGTTGCGTCACCCGTACCTTGCCGACCCGCCGGCCGTCCATTTCCAGCACCTCGAAGGTCGCGCCCGCGATCTCGAGCCGATCGCCGACCTTGGGGAGCCGGCCCAGCTCTCCGAACAGGACCCCGCCGATCGTCGTGTAGTCGGTATCGTCGATCTGGAGTCCATAGGTCCGGTTGACGTCGGCGACCTCGGTGCCGCCGGCGATCACGGGAGCGGGCGCCGTCGCGCCGCCGGCGGCGACGCCCGCCTCGGGACGGTCGTACTCATCGTAGATCTGTCCCACGATCTCTTCCAGCAGATCTTCCATCGTGACGAGACCGGCGGTGCCGCCGTACTCGTCGAGCACGATGGCCATGTGGACTTTCTGGCGCTTCATGTCGGCCAGGACGTCCTCGACCTCGCGCGTGCCGGGCACGAAGAGCGTGGGGCGCATGATCGCCTCGAGACGCTGCGCGGGGTCGGCCCGAAGCCCGGCCAGGATCGCCTTGGCGTGCACCACGCCGATGACGTCGTCCAGCGATTCGCGATACACCGGGTAGCGCGAGCGGCCCGCCGCCGCCACCCGGTCGGCGGCCTGTGAGAGGGTGAGGTCGCTCTGCAGCGCGATGACCTGCGTGCGGGGCGTCATGACGTCCCGTGCGTTCTTCTCGCTGAACTCGAACACCCCCTCGATCATGCGCGCGTCCTGCGGGGCGAGGCGTCCGGTTTTGCGGCTCTGCTCGACGAGCATCATGATCTCCTCGGGGGAGTGCACGCGCTCGTGCTCGGCCGTGCCGCCCTTGATGCCGAACAGCCGCACGATCCGGTTGGCGCTCCAGTTCAGGAGGCCGGTGAAGGGCCGGGTGATCAGGGAAAAGAAGATGAGCGGCGCCGCGATCCAGCGGCTCGTCCCTTCGGGGTAGGTGATCGCCCATGCCTTGGGCGCCTGCTCCCCGAATACGACGTGCAGGAAGGAAACAATGGACACGGCGACAACCGACGCGACCCCGCCGCGCGTCAGGAAGCTGAGCGCCGGGGGGAGCGCCGAAAACCATCCGCGAAACAGGTGGGCGACCGTGTCTTCCGCGACGTAGCCCAGGAGAATCGAGGCGACCGTGATGCCGAGCTGGGCGGCGGAGAGCTGCCGGTTCATGTCGTGCAGCGCCACGAGGACCGTCTTCGCCTTCCGGTCGCCGCGGCGGACCATGGCTTCGATGCGCGTGCGGCGCGCGGCGACGAGGGAGAACTCGGCGGCCACGAAGAAGGCGTTCACCAGGATGAGAATGGCGACTGCCGCGAGGCGAAGGCCCAGGGATTCAGCGGCGGGCGCTGGCATAGGGAGGGGGAAAGTAGCGGGGCCGAGGGTGACATCAAGGCGCGAGTTGCCTATCCTTCGGCTGGAGCACACATGACCCAGACCCTGCCGCTCGACGTTCAATGCGCGCATCGAGTGCCGGAGCGGAGCGAAAGCGCCCGCCGCCTCGCATGGGTGCTCGGCCTCACCGCCACGGTGATGGTCGCGGAAGCGGTCGGCGGGTGGCTGGCTCATTCGCTGGCGCTGCTCGCGGATGCGGGTCATATGCTGGCCGACGTGGTGGCGCTGGGGCTCGCACTGATGGTGCTACGGATGGCGCAGCGCCCGGCGACGCCTGAGCGCACCTACGGGCTGGTTCGGCTCGAGATCCTCGCAGCTCTGGTGAACGGCGCCGCGCTGATCGCGATCGCGCTGGGAATCGGCATCGAGGCGGTGCGCCGCCTGCAGGTCCCACCGGCCGTGCATGGCGGACTGCTGCTCGGCGTCGCCAGCGTGGGACTCCTGGCCAACCTGGCCGGCGTCACGATTCTCCATCGTGGTCATCACCATTCCCTGAACCAGCGCGGCGCCTATCTGCACGTCATGAGCGACCTGCTGGGATCAGTGGGGGCGGTCCTGGCCGGCGTCCTCGTGGTCGCGACCGGGTGGCGGCTGGCGGACCCTATCGTTTCGCTCGGGATCGGCGTCCTGGTGCTGAGCGGCGCCTGGCGCCTGGTCCGGGAGAGCGCCGACGTGCTGCTCGAGGCGGCACCGGCGCACATCGCCCTGGGCACCGTCCACGAGCGGCTGGCCAGTCTGCCCGGGGTGAGCTCGGTGCACGATCTGCACGTCTGGACGCTGACCAGCGGGGTGATCGCGATGAGCGGGCACCTGGTAGTCCGCAATCCCGAGCAGAACCAGCAGATCCTAGAGGCTGCCCAGGCCCGCCTGGAGCAGCTGGGGATTCACCATGTGACGGTCCAGATGGAGCGGGACGTCACGTGCGATTGACCTTGTATTTTCAGGACCCTCGCCCTATACTGCCGCCCTCGCAACCCACACTCGTCAGGACGTAGCTCCTTGCAGATCCGCAACATCGCCATCATCGCCCACGTCGATCACGGGAAGACCACCCTCGTGTCCCAGATGCTCCGGCAAGCCCGAGCGCTGCGACACGGGGCCACGGGGTTCCTCGATACCGGGATCGAGGCCGAGCGGGGCATCACGATCCTTTCGAAGAACACGGCGGTCCGCTGGGGCGAGACGAAGATCAACATCGTCGACACGCCCGGGCACGCCGATTTCGGGGGCGAGGTGGAGCGCATCCTGCGGATGGTGGACGGGTTCCTGCTGCTGGTGGATGCCGCGGAGGGTCCGATGCCGCAAACCCGGTTCGTGGCGGGGAAGGCGCTGGCGCTGTTGCTCAAGCCGATCGTCGTGATCAACAAGATCGATCGGCAGGACGCCGAGCCGCTGCGGGTGCATGACGAGGTGCTGCAACTGTTTCTCGACCTCGAGGCGACGCCGGAGCAGTTCAACTGTCCTTTCCTGTACGCCTCGAGCCGGCAGGGGATCGCGACGCCGGATCTCGGCACGCCGGGGACCAGCCTGAAGCCGCTGTTCGAGACGATCCTGGACACCGTGCCGCCGCCCTCGGGCGATCCGGACGGCCCACTGCAGATGCTGATTTCGACGCTCGACTACTCGTCGTACCTGGGGCGCATCGGGATCGGGCGGATCGAGCGGGGACGGGTCCGCGTGGGGGAGACGGTGGCACTGCTGCCGTTGGGCATGCCCG
>DATGDT010000256.1:0-7428 GCA_035310725.1 Gemmatimonadales bacterium | reverse complement strand
GTGAGGGGCGGCGGGGATGAGGGTGGTGGCGGTCTTCGGGGGCGGCGGTGCCAAGTCCGTGGCTCACGTCGGCGCCCGGCGCGCCCTGGCCGAAGCCGGGATCACCCCGGTGCATTACGTCGGCACGTCCTTCGGGGCGGTCATGGCGGCGGCGCTCGCGAGCGGGGTCACCCACGAGGCGCTGACGACCGCGTTGCTCCAGCCCTCCCATGAGAAAATCGCGGTTCTCGACCTGGTCGCCATCGCCAAGGGTGTATTCACCGATCACCTGCTCAAGCCCGGTCCGCTGCGGGCGTTGATCGAGCAACTGGTACCGGTCAGGGCGTTCGAGGGCCTGGCGACGCCGCTCACGGTCACGGCGACGGACCTCGATTCCGGCGCAGCAGTGCTGTTCGGGACGGGAGAGGGCGAGCGCCGGGCGGGATTGCACGAGGCGCTGTATGCGTCGTGCGCGTTGCCGCTCTACTACCCGCCGGCAGTGATCGAGCGGCGGCGCTATGCCGACGGCGGCCTTCGGGCCGTCCTGCCGCTCGAGGCGGCCCGAACGATCCGGTCCGACCTGGTCGTCGCCGTGCACGTGGGGGCCGGATTCGACGAGCCGGAGCCGACCTCCCCGACGCCCCGCTTTCCGCCTGCGCTGGTGCGGGCCCACGGCGCCGCGGAGCGGATCATGATGGCGGCACAGGTGCAGGAGGCGATCGCCGGGTGGCCCGATCTGGGGCCGCGGCTGATCGTGGTGCGAGCGGTGGCGGAGCGAGAGGCGACGTTCGCGGTGGACAATGTGCGCCGCTACATCGAGGCAGGATACACAGAAACCAAGAGACGCTTAGACGCCGAGACGGTGAGGTAGACGCCGAGACGCTGAGTCGCGACTATCCTTTCATCCAGGTTCCGGCGTACAACGCGATCAACGCCATCGCCCCCGCGATCGACGATCCCCACACCAGCCGGCTGCGCAGCGTATGAAAGTGCTCGGGCATTTCGCCGCGTGGGTCCAGCTCGAGACGCCCCAGCTGCGCCGCGGCGGGGAGCGAGACCCCGATGGCGATGAGGAAACCGACGATGCCGGTCACCATCATGAGCATCATCCAACCGGGCGTCATCCCCGACTTCATGAACGGCATGCTGAGCGCGAGGCCCGACAGCGTGACAGCGACCGACCCCGGGCCGACCAGGATGCGCCACACCGCGCTCGTGAGGCGGTAGCTCGCCAGCCGCGCATCGGGGGTCCAGCGCTTCGAGACGATCCCCGTCGCCATCGTGGCGACGCCGCCCCCGATCCAGAAGGTGAACCCCAGCATGTGCACCAGCATCCAGAAGCCGTGCATCAGTCGCTTCCTCCCGTTGTGACCGTGGGCAGGGGCCGTCGTCCGGCATACCCCGCTTCGATTTCGTGCCAGTGACCGATCCGTTCCTCGCCCTGTTTCCAGCACCAGAAGATGTCGCGCCCGTCGAGTTTGCCGTAGAAGTCCACGAGGCCCTCCTCGAAGCCCTTGAAGATGCAGCCGATCGCCGCCAGCTCGCGCTGATGCTCGGTGATCCGGCCGGCAATCTCGTCGATCTCGCGGTGCAGGGCGAGCTGCTCGGGAGATTCGCCCCAGTCGGGTCGCGACTGGGCGGCGACCAGCTCGTAGCGCTGCACGAGCTCGCGCCATTGGGGATAGAGCGACATGAGGTCGGCGACGATACGGCGCACGAGGGGCAGCGTGCGGTTGGCTTCCTGGACGGTGAAGTACTTCACGATATGAAATCTACAGGTTGGGAGACGGTCAGAAAGGCGTTCAGGCGTACAGGCGCGCAGCGGGTGGTAGGCAGGAGTTGGCAGGGGTGCTTGCGTGAATGAGATCTCGAGCGCGACGGAATGATGACACGCGCGCTCCCCTTCTCGCTACCGTAGAGCATGCCGCCGTATCGGGACCTCAAAGTGTGGCAACATGCCAAGAAGCTCTCCGTGATGTGCGCGGTGGCCGCCAAGCGATTCCCAGCGGAGGAACAGGGTGCTCTGGCGGATCAACTTCGGCGCGCCGCGTACAGCATTCCGCTGAACGTCGCCGAAGGCGCCGCGCGCAAGGGAGTACGAGAAGTCCGCCGCTTTCTGGATACGGCGCGCGGCTCTCTGTGTGAAGTGCAAACCGCGCTGGAGATCGCTCGAGAAATGTCTTATCTGAGCGAGGAGGAATACCAGCAGCTGGAATCGGTCGCCACGGAGACGGCGAAGACGTTCTGGGGACTCCTTCGCAAGGTTGATCAAACCGCTACTCGACCACTGACGCCTCGTCCCTGATACCCGCTACTCGCCTGAACGCCTGTACGCCTCTCTCTCCGTCTGTGTTACTTGTCCATCAGAATCCCCGTGATCTCCTCTGGGTGCGGAATGAATCCCACCACCTTACCGTTCTGATCCACCACCACAATCGTCGCCCTGATCGGGTGCCCCGCCGCATCCGTCTCCGCCTTCAGTCGATAACCGTTCAGCTCCGTGTCGGGCGTCACGACTGCCGTATCGGTCCGCATATGGTCTTCTGCGGAGCACTCCTTCGGGTCGTGTCCCATGGCCACGCAGCCGACCACGATGTCGCGATCCGAGACGATGCCCTTGAAGCGCCGGTCCTTGGGATTGTCGATCACCGGCACGAAGGAGACGTTGCGGGAGCGCATGAGGGCGGCCACTTCGGCCGAGGTCGCGCCGGTGGCGGCCACGAGTGGATCGGGGATCATCACGGCAGCAGCCTGCATCGGATCACTTCCTTCCCGTCTTGCAGTCTCGTACGACCGGACATTGCGCGCATTTCGGCTTTCGCGCCACACACACCGTCGCGCCGAGCTCCATGACCGCCTGATTGAATTTCCAGGCCGTCTCCCCGTTCTTCGGCACGATGGATTCGGCCAATTGCCAGATCATGGGGAGCACGGAGCGGGGAGCGGTCGCAGTCCTGCCGTTGCGGGACTTCGAACCGGCCCGTCTCCGACCGCTCCCCGCTCCCTGCTCCCCGAAGAACACTCTTCGGAGCACCCGCGCCACGTTCGTATCTACCGCCGCTACCGGCTTCTCGTAGGCGAAGCACGCCACCGCGCCGGCCGTGTACCGCCCCACGCCGGGCAGCTTGATCAACTCCGCGGGGTCGTCCGGCACCTGGCCCCCGACACCTGCCACCTCTTTCGCGAGCCGGTGCAGGTTCCGCGCCCGCGCATAGTATCCCAGTCCCTCCCACGCTTCGCGCACCGCCGATCCCCTCGCCCGCGCCAGCGCCTCGATGCTTCCGAACCGGTCGAGGAAGCGCGGATAGTACTCCGTCACCCGGCTCACCTGGGTCTGCTGCAGCATGACCTCGCTCACCAGCACGCGGTAAGGATCGCGCGTGCGACGCCACGGCAGGTCTCGACCGTGTCGAGCGAACCAGCGCAGCAGGCGCGTCCGGAATCGCCGGGCCAGCGCGGGGTCAGGCGGTGCATGGCGCGCAGCGCGTGGTATTGCCCGCTCCTCCATAGGTAGGACGGCTACAGACGCCGGAATCGTAACCGCAACTTCAACGCGGACCGTCAAATACCACACACCACGCAGCACGCACCCGGTTTCGGGGTGGGGGTAGACGCGGAGGGCCCAGGTCCCCAAGATACACCCACCATGAGAGCCCCGATCATCACCCCGCTGGTCGCCGCAATCCTCGCCGCGCTGCCGCCGGCCGCGCTCGCCCAGACTCCCCTCCCGCCCGATTCGGCGGTCCGGGCGATTCTGGCCGACCGCCTTCCGGGTCAGCACGGGGGCGGCTTCGTCGTGGGACTGCTCGATGCCGACGGCACGCGCCGCGTGGTGAACGTCGGCGCCCCGGCCGACGGGGTGTTCGAGATCGGCTCGATCACCAAGGTCTTCACCGCGACCATCCTGGCCGACATGGTGTCGCGGGGCCAGGTGCGGCTCGACGATCCCGTGGCGCAACTGCTTCCCGCCACCGTGAAGGTGCCCAGCCGCGACGGCCGTCGCATCACGCTGCTCGACCTCGCCACGCAGTCGTCGGGTCTGCCGCGCCTGCCCACGAACTTCGCCCCGAAGGACTCGGCCAATCCGTACGCCGACTACGGCGATCAGCAGCTGTACGATTTCCTGTCGGGATACGAGCTGCCGCGTGATCCCGGGGCGACGTACGAGTACTCCAACCTGGGAATGGGCCTCCTGGGACACGCGCTCGCGCGCAAGGCGGGGATGTCCTACGAGCAGCTCGTGACCCGGCGCGTGCTCGCACCGCTCGGGATGAAGGAGACGGCCATCACGCTGTCGCGCGCGCTGCGGGCACGCCTCGTTCCGGGCCATGGCGACACCGGTCAGGTCGTGGCGAACTGGGAACTCACCGCGCTGGCGGGCGCCGGCGCGCTGCGCTCCACCGTGCGCGACATGCTCACCTTCCTCGCCGCGAACCTCGACTCGAGCCGGGGGCCCCTGGCGCGCCCGCTGCACGAGACCCACGTCTCCCGCCGCGCCGCCGGAAGTCCCAACATGACGATCGGCCTCGCGTGGCACATTCTCGCGCCCCCGGGGGGCGGCTCCATCGTGTGGCACAACGGCGGAACGGGAGGCTACCGGTCGTTCATCGGCTTCGATCCGGTGCGGCGCGTCGGCGTGGTGTTGCTCACCAATTCGGTCGTCGGTGCGGACGATATCGGCTTTCACCTGCTCGACGCATCGCTGCCGCTGCGCCCGCCGCCGAAACCGCGCACGGAGGTGGCGGTCGATTCCACCGTCCTCGGTCGCTACGTGGGGGAGTACGAGCTGGTGCCGGCGTTTCACATCGTCGTCACCCAGGAAGGAAAGGCGCTCTTCATCCAGGCGACGGGGCAGTCCAGGGTCCCGATCTTCGCCGAGTCGCAGACCGACTTCTTCCTGAAGGTGGTGGATGCGCAGATTAGCTTCGTGCGTGATTCGACGGGGGCGGTGACGGGGTTGGTGCTGCACCAGAACGGCCGGGACACACCGGGACGGCGCCTGCCGTGAGACTCTCCGGCTTCGAGCGGGCCATCGACCTGCGCCGCTACGCAGGGCGCTGGACCCTGCACGCGGC
The DNA here is from genome assembly GCA_035310725.1 of Gemmatimonadales bacterium. GTDB lineage: Bacteria > Gemmatimonadota > Gemmatimonadetes > Gemmatimonadales > GWC2-71-9 > DASTHG01. The sequence goes on along the minus strand of DATGDT010000256.1, from coordinate 2,374 downwards.
CGGCCATGCCGGGCGGCTCTTCTACCTGGTCATAGACATGGTCCGCGGGCTCCCGGAGTGGCGCACCTATGTGCCGCGGACCGCCGAACAGGCCAACCTCATCGGGTACGGCAGCCTCTTCATCGTGATCCTCATCTCCGGCTTCGCGGGCGGCGTGACGGCGCTCCAGACCGGCTACCAGTTCACCGGCGCCTACCCGCTCTACATAGCGGGCGGGCTGATCGCGGAGACGGTGATCCTGGAGCTGGGGCCCGTGATGACGGGGCTGATCCTGGCCGGCCGTATCGGCGCGCGCTACGCGGCGGAGCTCGGCACGATGCGCGTGACCGAGCAGATCGACGCGCTCGAGAGCCTGGGCCGCTCGCCGGTGACGCACCTGCTCCTGCCGCGCTGCCTCGCGGGGATCCTGGTGATTCCCGCGCTGGTGATGATCTCCAATGCCACGGGCTTCCTCGTGGGATGGTTCGCGGCCAAGCAGTCGCTCGGCATCACCAACGCCGAATTCACCTACGGGGCCCGCTATTTCTTCCGGTCGTTCGACCTGTGGTATTCGGGGATCAAGGCGGTGTGTTTCGCGGTCGCGGTGACGCTGATCCCGTGCTACATCGGATTCAACACCAAGCAGGGCGCGGAAGGGGTGGGGCGCGCGACGACCCAGGCCGTCGTGGCGGCCTCGGTGACGATCCTGCTGCTCGACGTCGTCCTCGCTCAGGTGCTGCTCGGCAAGTGATCGAACCATGATAGAGCTCAAGCACGTGTCGAAGCGGTTCTTCGAGAACGTCGTGCTGGACGACGTGAGCCTCGAAGTGCGCCGCGGCGAGACGCTGGCGCTGCTCGGGCCCTCGGGCGTGGGCAAGAGCGTGCTGCTGAAGCACATCATCGGGCTGATCCGCCCCGACAGCGGGGATGTCATCGTGGACGGCCTCGACGTGGCGCACCTGGGTCGCAAGGAGCTGTCGGAGCTGCGCACCCGCATCGGCTACGTGTTCCAGAACGGCGCGCTGTTCGACTCGATGGACGTGTTCGAGAACATCCGCCTCGGCATCACCGACGAGACGTCCTATCGCGACCTGAAGTTCGCCTACCAGCGGGTGCAGGAGTGCCTCAAGCTCGTCAACCTGCAACCGGACGTCGCGAAGAAGATGCCGGCCGAGCTGTCGGGGGGAATGCGCAAGCGCGTGGGCATCGCGCGGGCCATCGCCGGAAAGCCGACCTATCTGCTGTACGACGAGCCGACTTCGGGACTCGACCCGGTGAACTCCGATGTGATCGACGGCCTGATCGAGCGGTTGCAGCAGGAGCTGGGCGTGACCAGCGTGGTGGTGTCGCACGACGTGCGCGGCTCCTTCAAGGTGGCCGACCGGATCGCGCTGCTGTGGCAGGCCAAGATCCGCGCCGCCGGCACCGCCGAGGAGATCCTCGCATCCCAGGACCCGGCGGTGCAGCAATTCCTCGAGCGCGATCTCGAGATGACCTTGCTCCAGGGCGGAAAGAGCTGAATGGACCTCACCTACAAGCAGGAAGTCGGTGTCGGGGCCCTCGTGCTGGCCGGCCTCACCCTCTTCGTGGTCGGGCTGTTCTGGTTCAGCGGGCGCTCGATCCGCCACAAAGGGGTGTACGCCCACGTCGCATTCACCAACGTCGCGGGCCTCAAGGAAGGCGACCCGGTGCTCGTCTCGGGCGTCAAGGTGGGCCGAGTTTCCAAGGTGAGCCTCGAGCGGGTCGGGCGCGTGAGTGTCACCCTCGAGCTGTCGGGGGAGGAGCGTCCCCGGACCGATGCGTCCGCCACCATCTCCTCGCTCGATTTCTTCGGGGCCAAGTTCGTGGACTACATCCCCGGCTCCAAGGATGAATTCCTCCCCACGACCAGCGTCATCGTCGGGACCAAATCCCAGGAGCTGACCGACATCGCGTCGGGGGTGGCCACCCGGGCCAACGAGCTGCTTGGCAACGCCACCGGGCTCGTTTCCGATCAGCTCTCCACCGACATCCACAACACCCTCATCGCCACACAGCGCGGCATGGTGGCGCTGACCGAGGTCACGAAGGGGCCGCTCGTCACCCAGAGCACCAACTCGCTCGCCGCCCTGGAGCGCGTCATGTCGCGGCTCGACACGCTACTCGGCGCGGCCAACGTCAAGGGCGCTGGGCTTCGTCTCGATACGCTGTCCGCCAACCTGCAGCACCTGACGGGTGAGCTCTCCCAATCCACCAGGGCGCTCAACGATCTGCTGGGGAAGGTCAACCGCGGCGAAGGAACGCTCGGCAAGCTCGCGAGCGACACGCTGCTGTACGGCAACCTCAACAAGACGCTGGCTGCGCTCACGAAGCTGCTCGACGACCTCAGAGAAAGGCCGGGGCGGTACCTGACGGT
>DATGDT010000255.1:0-1797 GCA_035310725.1 Gemmatimonadales bacterium | reverse complement strand
TTGCCGTTGCCCAGCATGAGCGCCTCCTGACCACCGCCACCCGCGCCGAGCAACAAGCCATCCGCGAACGCCGTGCTGAGCAGCGAAACCCCGATGCCCGTGTTCGCCACCTGCAAGCCGCCGAAGTGGGACACGCCGGCGCCGGTCCCCGGATCGGTGAAGCTGACCGTTTGCGTGCCGGTCCCGACGAACTGGGTGACGAAGGCGGACTGCGCGCTGTAACTCTCCGGGTCCCCGTTCTGCGTGAAGTTACCGGTCAGCTGGAGCGTGCCGTTGGTCAGTTTGCCCGCTTCGCTGCCGCCACTGAAGAGGGCGTCCCCATCCACCGTGATCACGCTCCCGCCCGTGTCGACGAGCACGGCGCTGGATCCCGTTGTAATGGCGCCGGTCACGAAGATGGTCTGTGTCGTGCCGAGATCGACAACGCCGGTCCCCGTGATGTCGAGGTCGCCCAGTACGAACACCGACCCGATCACGCGCACGGTGCCGCCGACCTGCACGTTCGGGAGGCTGCCCTGGACCGTCGCGCCGGTGCCATCGAGCAACACCGTCCCCGTACCGGTGATCTGCCCGGACGGCGCGTCGAGATTGCCGAACACGTCGAGGGGGAACCCGGCCGTTTCGATCGACGCGCCGCTCCCCATCGTGAGGTTGTGCACCGCGGAACTGGCTGACAGCGTCGGGTAGTTCGTCAGGCCCGAGGGAATGAGCACGTCGTCGGAGCTGGTCGGTACACCGCCATTCCAGTTGCCCGTACTGGACCAGTCGATGCTCACCGCACCGGTCCACTGCTTCGTGGCCCCCCCCAGCACATTGAATGGCGTGCTCGTGACGTTGGTGAGTCCCGTAGCCGTCGCCAGCAGCGTGTATCCGTTTCCCGCCTTATCGATCGAAAGGCGGGGGAAGCTGACGATCCCGCTCACCGGCCCCACCGAGCCGCCGCCGGTCAGCAGGCCGTTGCTCGGATTGGTCGCAGGGGTCAGTGAGACGGTGTTCGTGGCGCTCGGCACCACGTTGCCGAACTGATCCTCGATGGCGACCTGCACCGCTGGCGACATTATCGCGTTCTGCACCACGTCCGTCGGTTGCTGAATGTAGGCCAGCTTGTTGGGTGCGGCCGGCGTCACGGTCACGATGCCGTAGCCGGTGATGCGCGAATCTGCCGCGTCGGTGGCGTACACGACCTGACTCGATGCGGTCTTCAGCGTCACGCCCCCGGTAAACGTGTGCTTCCCGTTGTCCCCCGCGACGAAGGTGTAGTTGGCGGGGAGCGTGGCCAGCGGATCGCTCGAGAGGAAGAACACGGTACCGCGATAGCCTGCCACCGTGTTCCCCAACCCGTCCTGCGCCGTCACAATGAGGTCCGTGCTTCCCCCGGCCGTCACCGTGGCGGGATTGAACTCGACCAGGAACTGCGTGGCGCCCGGCAGCACATCGAAGGCCGGGCTGGTGGCGGCGGGCAGGGTCCCCGATCCGGCGACGAGGGTGTAGCCCGTGCCCGGCTGGTTGAGCGTCAGGCTGGAGAACGTCGCGAGCCCGCTCACAGCGTTCAGGGTCGTCGTGCCACCGAGGGTGGCGTTGCTCGGGTTCACCCCGATACTCAGAACGACCTGGTTCGTGGCCGTAGTCACCAGGTTGCCAAGCGCGTCCTCGACTGCCACCACCACGGCCGGCGTGATCGGCGCGTTGACGCCGACGGTGGTCGGAGGCACGAGGAAGGCGAGCCGCGCCGCCGCACCCGGGTTGACCGTGAACGCCAAGCTGGTCCCCGTCGTCACGCCGGTGGCCGTGGCCTGC
>DATGDT010000254.1:0-5164 GCA_035310725.1 Gemmatimonadales bacterium | reverse complement strand
CCGCCGTCCGGCGTGACGCGGCGGTGAATGGAGAAGATCGTCCCGATGGACACGTTCACATCGATGTTGCTCGAGCCGTCGAGCGGATCGAACAGGAGGACGTATTTGCCGGCCGGCCGGCCGGCGGGAGTGGGCACCGGCTCCTCGTCCTCTTCCGATGCGAGCACGCAGGTGCGCCCGGCGGGTTGCACGGCGTTGCGGATCGTGTCGTTGGCGAAGACGTCGAGGTTCTGCTGCATCTCGCCCTGCACGTTGGTCGTGCCCATCTCGCCCAGAATGTCGCTGAGCCCCGCGCGGCGCACGTTGCGCGAGATGATCTTGGCGGCGAGGCAGACGTCGTAGAGCAGGTTCGACAGTTCCCCCGTGGCCTCCGGGAACTGCCGCTCCTGCTCCATGATGAACCGCTCAATGGTGACGACGGAAGTCGATGAGTGCACGGTGGCCGTCGGTGGTGAAGGTGATAGTGCCCAGCTGATCGGTCCGCAGCGTCGTCACATGGTGTTGCAGGAGTCGGGCCAGCACCTCCGGCGCCGGATGCCCGTAGGTGTTGTGCGCCCCTACACTGATCACGGCCTCAGCCGGAGTCAACTCGCTCAGCCATTCGTCGGAGGTCGCCGAGCGGCTCCCGTGGTGCCCCACCTTGAGCAGGTCCACGTGCCCCACCCGGCGGGCCAGCCGTCCCTCCACCGGCACCCCGGCGTCACCCATGAACAGCAGCCGCGTCGCCCCATAGGTCACCAGCAGCACGACGCTCTGCTCGTTCACATCCTCCTGCTGGGCGGCCCATCCGCTGTCGGGGCTCAGCACCTCAAACGTCACGCCGTCCAGCTCCACACGGTCACCGGTCCGCGCCGGGTGCCAGGTCGCGCCGGCGCGCTCCACATCGGCGAGAAACTCCAGGTACAGGGGCCGTCCCAGCGGCTCCCCCGGCTCGAACACGATCCGCGGCGGCAACGCTTCGACTACGGCGGGCAGCCCGCCGAGGTGATCCGCGTCGCCGTGCGTGGCCACGACCAGGGCCAGGGCACCGGCGCCGAGCCGTCGCAGAAACGGCAATACGACGCGCCGTCCGGCATCGCCCTGCGGCGTCCGCGGGCCTCCATCGATCAACACCCAGTGCCCGGCGGGCGTGCGCAGCGCCGCGGCGTCGCCCTGCCCCACGTCGAGAAAATGTACGGTGAGAGCGCCGTCGCTGTCACGGGGCGCGCGCGCCAGGAGCGAACCCCAGGCGAGCGCGGCGGCGATGAGCGCGGCACGGCCCGCCACGACCCAGGGCCGGCGGGGTGAGGTCCAGAGCCACCAGACGACGGCCAGCACCGCCGTCCACATGATCCCCGCCGGCCATCCCGGCGTCGAGATCACATGACCGCCGGGAACGCGCGCGGCGGTCGCGGCCACCAGATCGAGCAGGGCGAGCGCCGCACCGGAGCCGGCCGCGAGCGCGGCGCCCAGTGCAGGCACGACGCTCGACAGTCCCATGGCGAAGATGACGCCGGGGACGGCGATGGACCCGAGCGGGATCGCCACCAGATTCGCGATCACGCCGATCGGCGCCACCGTACCGAACGCGTAGGCGGTGATCGGGGCGGTGATCAGCGTGGCGGCGACGGCAGGGGCGACCAGTTTGAGGGCCGGCGGACCGCCGACGGCCCGGCCGGCCCAGATGACCGCTGCGATCGCCGACACCGAGAGCCAGGCTCCGACCGAAAGGATGGCCCAGGGGTCAGCGAGGAGCACCACGAACGCCGCGAGCGCCACCGTGCCGCGCGGCGCCACGACGCGCTGGCGCCACCGGGCCACCCCGTCCAGCGCGAGCATCAGTCCCGCGCGCGTGGCGGGCGCCGGGAAGCCGATCAGCCAGCAGTAGACGAACACCGCCAGCGCCGAACAGACGAGGCGCGGGCGGGGGGGAACACCGGCCAGCCGCAGGAGCAGCGCCAGCCACGCGGCGAAGAAGCCGACGTGCAAGCCGGAGATCGAGAGGATGTGGGCGAGGCCGGAGCGGGCGTAGCGCTCGCGCAGCTCCGAGTCGACGTCGGCGGTGCGTCCGATGACGAGTGCGTCCACCAGCGGCGCGCGGCCGCCGAACAGTGCCGCGCTGCGCTGGGCGATACGGTCGCGCAGGCCGCCGCGCCCGCGTCGGCTGCCATCGAGCAGCCGGCTGGACCGCACCCGCAGCAGCCCGCGGGCCGCGTCCCCAACATAGGGGCCCGCGACGAGCCACGTGGTGCCGCCCGCCGCCGCTTTCCCGCTGGGCCAGCGCAGGGTGATGTCGCCGCGACAGGGCCCCTCTCGCACCTGCGCGTCCACCACGCCGCCGGCGTCGGTCACGCGATCGAGCAGCCGGACGATCGCCCCGTGCGCTGCTCGTCCCCCGTCCCTCGTCCCCCGTCCCCACTGCCCTGCGCATCCCGCCTCCCGCCGCGCCACCGCCGCCATTCCCCAGAGGAGCCCGGCGATCGCCGCGACTCCCATCGCGGCGGCGACGGGCGTCCGCCGCGCCACGAGCAGGGCCCCCAGCAGCACCGGGGCCCCCACCTCCCACGTCCCTCCTCCCCCATCCCCGAAAGACGTGAGGCCGGCCCACAGGCCGGCCCCGAAGCCGACGACGATCCACATGAGCGGCGGGCGCACCGCCGCCTACGCGCTTACGCCAGCGTGATCGGTTTCGCCCCGCAGCGCGGCGCCAGCGCCACGCGCCGGAAGCCCTCGATCAGGATGACGGTGAGCTTCGCCGTTTCCTGATCGGTCCCCATCGTGATGCCCGTGAGAATCTCGCCGGCTCGCGTGGACACGTAGTGCGGCGACAACCGGTTCAGGGCGTACACCAGGACGTCGCCCCGACAGGTGTCGCACCCGCAGAAGTCCGGGTACTGAGGCCGGAGACGCTCGTACTCCTTCTGCGTCGCTTCCATGGTGACGTTCGTTACCCCACGAGCGCAGCCTCCCGTTCCGCCGGCCACGCGGTGAAGGTGGACCCGGTCGTGCCGGTGAACCGGACCCGCCGGTAGGTCCCGATCCAGCCGTCGGGCCCATCGACCAGCGCCACCTTGTTGGTGCGCGACCGGGTCTGCAGCAGGCCGCCGCGCTTGGCGCGTCCTTCGACCAGCACTTCGTGCGTGGTGCCCACCAGCGCCATGTTCCGGCGGCGGGCCACGGTGCGGACCAGCGCGACGAGGCGCTCCAGCCGCTCGCCCGCCACGGCATCGGGCACGTGATCCTTGAGGCGGACCGCGGGGGTGTCCTCGCGCACGGAGTACTTGAACGTGTACGCGTCGTCGAACGCCACCTGCTCGACCAGCGACAGCGTTTCGGCGAAGTCGGCTTCGGTCTCGCCGGGGAATCCCACGATGATGTCGGTCGTGAGCGCGATGCCCGGCACGGCCTCCCGCAGGGCGCCCACCACCTCCAGATAGCGCTCGCGCGTGTAGCGGCGCAGCATGCGCTTGAGCACCCGCGAGCTGCCGCTCTGCACCGGTAGGTGTACGTGCTCGCACACCGCTCCGGTCTCGGCCATGGCCGAGAGAACCCGGTCGGTGAAATCCGTCGGATAGGGCGAGGTGAAGCGCACCCGGCGGATGCCGGGGACCGCGCCCACCGCGCGCAGCAGGTCGGCGAAGTCGTGCGTGCCGTCGTGGTAGCTGTTGACCGTCTGGCCAAGGAGCGTGACCTCGGTGGTGCCCCGGGCGGCGAGACTCCCGATCTCGCCTACCACGTCCTCCAACTTGCGACTCCGCTCCGGCCCGCGCGTCATCGGAACCACGCAGAAGGTGCACCGATAATCGCAGCCACGTTGCACCGTGACGAACGCCGACACCGCGTCCCCCCGCACCGCCGGGACGTCCTCGTAGTGCTCCCAGCTCCGGAAGGTCGTGTCGGCGGTGCGCTCCCCGCCGCGGGCCCGCGCGATCAACTCGGGCAGGCCACGGTAGCCATCGGGGCCGATGACCAGGTCCACCTGGGGGACGCGCTCCAGCAGTTTCGGTCCGAGCCGCTGGGCCATGCACCCCACGACCCCGAGCACCCCGCCGGGGCGCTTGAAGCGCTTCAACTCGCCCATGCGGCCCAGCACGCGCTGCTCGGCGTGGTCGCGCACCGCGCACGTATTGACCAGCAGCACGTCCGCCGCCGCCGGATCGTCGGTCCGGACGTACCCTTCCCGCCCCAGGCTCCCGAGCATGAGCTCGGAGTCCGCGACGTTCATCTGGCAGCCGTAGGTTTCGATGTAGATGCGCGGCACGGTCAGTCCACGGTCACGTCCAGCCGGGGACGTCCGTCCCAGGCGTGGCTCGAAAGATAGACCGAGAGGTAGTCCTCCGTCAGCACATCCACCTGGCCGCCGGCGCGGCCGCACACGACGCCGTCGGCTCGCGCGCCGCGGCGCCGCGCCCGATGCGCGTCCGCCTTGGCGTCACCCAGCGCGCGCAGCTCCCGCGCCCGATCCCGGACGACCGCCTCCGGCACCCGCGCCGCCATCCGGGCCGCCGGTGCGTCCGGTCGCACGCTGAACGGAAACACGTGCAGGTAGGTGAACGGCAGCGCGTCGATGAGCGCGAGGGTGGCGTCGTGGTCGGCCGTGGTCTCTTCGGGGAACCCCGCGATCACGTCGGCTCCCAGGCCGAACACCGGCAACCGCTGCGCGAGCCACTCGAGGCGCGCCCGATACGAGGCCGCCGTGTACCAGTGCCGGCCCATGCGCTTGAGCAGGCGATCGGCCCCGGATTGCAGCGGCGCGTGCAGGTGCGGCGCGACGTGCCGCGGCGCCTCGATCAGCAGCCGGGCGAGCCGGTCATCCACCTCCGTCGCCTCGACCGAGGAGAGACGGAACCGCACACCGGGCACCGCGCTCACCAACGCCTCGAGGAGCGCGCCCAGTGTCACCCCGTCCCCCGTCCCTCGTCCCCCGTCCCTTCCGTAGGTGCCGATATGGACCCCGGTAAGGACGAGCTCGGCGTGGTGCTCCGCCAGCGCCTTCGCCTCCGCGACGATCTCGACCACGGCGCGGGACCGGTTCGCTCCCCGCGCGACCGTCGTCGCGCAGAAGGTGCAATGTTCGTCGCAGCCGTCCTGGATCTTGAGCCAGCCGCGCGCGCCCGCGCTGAAGCGGCGCAGCACCGGATCCACGCGCTCGACGGCCACGCCCGCCGCGTGCAGCACCGGCAGC